>JAWKZW010000001.1:4207500-4512500 GCA_041395725.1 Gammaproteobacteria bacterium
GCACGCAACGGCGCATTGCAGTTCGAAATGCTCGCAGCAACCCGCGGCAGGGGGAGTATTCCTTATCTGATTGAACCCGGATTGGAGGCTTTACTCAGAGAGATTGCTGAAGGCAAACCGGTACTGGTGTTCCAGAATCTGGGCCTGGCGTGGTTTCCGCAATGGCATTATGCGGTCGCCGTTGGGTTTGACCTGCAAGACAGAACCAATACCTTGCGCTCCGGCACTATCAAAGGCTATCGCATCAGCCTTTCCCTGCTCGAAAAACCCTGGCTGATGTTCTATAGATGAAGAAGTATTCACGCTGACCGCCAGCATTCCTGCCTGAGCCAGAACGGTTCAGAACGGAGGGGCGGAAAGCGCCACGGGACATTTCCTGCACCACTTTGGTACGCGCTTTTGACTCCACGAAAACGGTAAAAGCCGACAGGGAGCGGTGCTTCGCCAGGCCACCGCAGCGCAGTTCTCAGCATACACCGGATTTACAAGTGCCCATGACATTGAACAGCGCATCGCAATGAAGTAGCCTAACCGGGTCTTTTAATCCCTCAAGAGCCTGCCATGAACCTACGTCTGATTGCACTGCTATCCGCCTTCCTTTTTCTGTCTGCCTGCGGCAGCGATTCCGACAACGCTACCCCTGCGTCAGAAAGTCGGGAAACTGTCAGCCAGCCAGTATTGGAAGCCGTTCCGACCGAACAGGAGCTGCTGGAACTCGCCCGCGGCATACACGAGCGGGTCATTACCCTGGATACCCACGTGGATATCAACACGCGGAATTTCACCGCAGAGAATAACTACACGGAAGATCTGGACACCCAGGTAACCCTGCCGAAAATGGAAACAGGCGGGCTGGATGTGGCCTGGTTCATAGTCTATACCGGCCAGGGGCCGCTGGATGACGAAGGGTACGCAGCGGCTTATGCCAATGCCGATGATAAGTTCAACGCCATTCATCGCCTGGCTGAAGAGATTGCTCCGGATCGTATCGAGATCGCCTACAATTCCGACGATGTACGCCGCATCGCTGCCAGTGGAAAAAAGGTCATCATGATCGGCGTGGAGAATGCCTACCCGTTAGGATTGGATCTTTCCCGAATCGAAGAATTCCATGCCCGCGGTGGCCGTTACATGTCCCTGGCACACAATGGCCACAGCCAGTTTGCCGATTCTCAGACCGGCGAGGCTGAAGGCGAGTGGCTGCACAACGGACTCAGTGAACTGGGCCGTCAGGCCATCGCCGAAATGAACCGACTGGGCATCATGGTGGACGTCTCACACCCATCCCGTGACGCGATCATGCAGATGCTGGACGTCACCCGCGCCCCGGTTATCGCCTCGCACTCCTCCGCCCGTGCGCTCAATGACCACAGTCGGAACCTGGACGACGAACAGCTGCTGCGCATTCGCGACGGCGGGGGTGTCGTGCAGACAGTCGCCTTCAGCGGCTATGTGAATTCAGCCAAGAACGACGCTCATCGGGCGGCCCTCGACAATCTGTATGGGGAGCTGGCCCGGCAGTCAGGGTTCGAGATCCTCGAGCGAAGTGCGCTCGCCGAACTGGATGAGGTGCAGCGGAACACTTATCAGCAGAATATGGCGCGGGTTCGGGAGCTGGCGGAGACACGCATGGCGGAGGTCAATGCCACCGCTCCTCCGGTGGATGTCGCCGACTTCGTAGATCATATTGACTACCTGGTCGAACTGATTGGTCTGGATCACGTGGGTATCAGTTCCGATTTCGACGGCGGCGGTGGCATCGATGGCTGGAATGATGCATCAGAAACTTTTAACGTGACCCGGGAGCTGGTGCGCCGCGGCTACAGTGAAGGAGAAATTGCCCAGCTCTGGAGCGGCAACCTGCTCCGTGTTCTGGACGAAGTGCAACAGGCCTCTGCTGCGATCCAGGCCGAAGAGTCGGGCGCCTAGCGCCAGATGAAACTGTCCCGCGACAGGCTCGCGCTCGCGATCACGGTCAAGGCGCTGAGACAGATGCGGTACCGACAACTGGAATCGAACCAATTGTCATACGAAAACCAGAATCGAACTATTAGCCATAAGAGGTGATCAGAAAATGAAACAGGAATTGAAACTACACACCAATCGGCGCCGATTTATTACCGGCGTAGGAATGGCTGCCGCCAGTGCGGCTGCCGTAACCGCTGCCCGGGCGGCCAGCAACATGCCCCAGGAAACCGTAAGTTTCACACCGGCGCGCCATCCGGAGGATGCCTGGATGGATCAATTGGGCGGAAGCCATCGGGCCTTTGTGGATTCCTCAACCGGGCCCGGTGGTGTCTCGGCGTTGAATTTCGCCAACAATATCCTTGCTGCCCACGTGGACGCCTACGCAGGAGGCAGTGAAAGCGATTACGCCCTGCTGGTCTGTTTCCGCCACGACTCCTCCCCGTTCGGTTTCAACGATGCCATGTGGGAAAAGTACGGCGAGCTGTTCTCCTCCCGCACGGGAATACGCGACAATGACACTGGCGAAGCACCTGCCTTCAATCCCATGAACGTGCCACGCTCTCCCTACGGCAACCGCGGTAACACCATCGATATCCTGGCTGCCCGGGGCGTCCATTTTGCCGTCTGCAATCTTTCCACCCGCGGCATGGCGGGTATGCTGGCAAGATCCACCGGCGGTTCCCGTGACGACATCTATCAGGAACTCATTACCAACAGTATTCCCAACAGCCACTTTGTACCGGCCGGGGTGGTAGCGGCAACCCGCGCCCAGGAGTACGGCTACAGTCTTTTGTATTCGGCCTGAGGGTATGCCCCTTGCAACGCAGCCGGACTGAGAATCGCTCACCGGGCTGCATGGATTGCAGCCCGGGATCAGGAAAAGCACCGGTTTCTGGCGCGGTCAGTTCGCGCCCGTAACCGGGGTTTTGACAAAAAGTCATCAATGCCTGGAGTACTGGGCTGAATTCTGGCTGTTGCGCCCGACGTAAGGCTGTTGCAGACACCCCTTTCAAAACCTTGACCCGCAGGACCGAAAGCCTCATGCCAGCGAAACTACCCGTTCTGTCTCCTTCTTTGTGCGCCTTAAGCAAGCTCGTGTCGACGTTCAGCTGCATACTCCTGAGCGCATCGCTGTCAGCACAGGACTCTGCGCTCAGTCAGACAGTTATGGAAATTGAAGATCAATTGAATGCGCGTCTGGGGGCAGCCGTATTGGTCGTGGGCTCTGATCGCAGCTGGCAGTACCGAGGCGACGAGTTGTTCCCCCTGTCAAGCACCTTTAAACCACTGGCCTGCGCCGCCCTGCTCCAGCGCGTTGACGCCAGCACAGAATCACTGGACCGTATCGTACCGGTTAAAAATACCGACCTGGTCAGCTACTCGCCGGTCACAGAAACCAGAGTCGACAGTGTCGGCATGTCACTCGCCGAGCTTTGTGATGCCGCCATCACGGTCAGTGACAACACGGCAGGCAATCTGGTACTGGCAGCCATTGAGGGCCCCGCAGGACTGACTCACTTTATGGGCTCCATCGGTGACAGAGTCACCCGCCTGGACCGCTGGGAAACAGAGCTCAATGAAGCCAGGCCCGGTGACTACCGCGACACAACGTCCCCCCTTGCTATGGCCGAAGCAATCGAGAAGCTGGTCCTGGGTGAAGTCCTGTCAGCTTCATCCCGGGAAAAACTGTCAGGGTGGTTGAAGGGAAATACCGTCGGCGAAGCACTGTTCCGCGCAACAATTCCTGACAACTGGGAAATAGGCGACAAATCAGGTGCCGGTGGCTACGGATCCCGCTCGATCGCGGCAATCCTGTGGCCTCCATCCGGCAGTCCTGTCATCGCGACGGTCTATATCACCGAGACCGACGCATCCTTTGACGAACGCAACGCGGCCATCGCGGAAATTGGGACCGCCATAGCAGGCTGGGTAGCTGAGCAATAGACAGCCTGCTTACCGTTTTGCCGACCCAACTCGGCACAGCACGAGGACGCTCGCAGCAATCCCCCCGATACTCACAAAGCAATCTTAGACACACATACTGCTAGTCGATCTTGTCAGAAAAGCGAAACGACTCGGGGGGATCGGTGTTCTTGAGATGCTCCACAAAGTAATCCCAGCGTCGCTTCATAAAATAACGATCATTACCGAAGCCGTGGCTGGCATTCGGGAGTACGAGCAGATCAAAATCCTTCTCGGCTTCGATCAGGGCCTCCACGACCAGTAAGGTGTTGGACGGGTGAACATTGGTGTCCATCATTCCGTGGGCCAGCAGCAGCTTACCCTGCAACCGGTCGACGAGCAGCTGATTGGCCTGGTTGTCGTAGTTGGTGGCGACCTGTGATCCATCACCCTCAGTGGGGTTGGTCTCAGGATAGGTTTCCAACAGGCCCTGCCACTTTTCCCCCCAGTCATCCTCGTAGTTCCGGTTGTCATGGTTGCCGGCGCCGGATACCGCCACCTTATAAAAATCCGGATAACGCAGAATTCCCGCGGTTGAGGCAAAACCGCCGCCAGAATGCCCCCAGATCCCTACCCGTTCCAGATCCATCCACGGATAACGCCCTGCCAGTTGGCGAATCATTGAGATCTGGTCCGGCAGTCCATTGTCTCCCATGTTGCCATAATAGACGTCATGGAAAGACTTGGACCGCCCGGGCGTTCCCATGGCATCCACCTCGACGACGATAAAGCCCAGTTCCGCCAGAGCCTGCTTGTCGCGACGGGAAGCCTGAAAGGCCCGACTGCCGACGCTGCCCGACTGCGGCCCTGGATACAGGTAGTTAAGCACCGGATAGCGACGTGCTTCATCCAGGTTTGAAGGTTTATACAGCAGCCCATAGAGATCAGTTTGCTGATCTCTGGCCTTCACACTGAACGGGACAGGTGGCACCCAACCGCCGGCCTCAAGCGCGCCAATATCGGCAACCTCAAGCTCCATAAGCACATCACCGCTTCTAGACCGCATAACGGATCTGGGTGGCTGCACCGGCGTCGACCAGGTATCGACAAAATACTCTCCGGTTTCTGACCAGGTGACTTCGTGGTGAGCCGGTTCCGGCGTCAGGTTGACCAGTTCACTGCCATCAAGATTGATCCGGTACAGGTAATGGTAATAGGGATCACCCGACTCCCTGTTGGAACCGGTGAAATACAACTGTTCTCTGCTGTGGTCCACTTGCTGCAACTGGACAACCAGCCATGGCCCGGAAGTCAGCTGGCGCTTCAGGCTCCCGCTTGCCAGATCATGCAGATAAAGGTGCCCCCAGTTATCCTGCTCGGAAAACCAGAGAAACTCATCGCGAGCAGGCAGAACGCGCCAGTTGGCAGTTCTGGACCCGGACTCGTAGTAGGTTTCGGCTGTTTCGGTAAAAACCTCCCTGACCTCCCCGGTGTCCGGATCCGCAATACGCAAGGTGGCTGTTTTGTGATCACGACTGGAAGAGACAAAAGCAAGCTGAGCACTGTCATCACTCCATTCGACATCCAGAAACAGACCTCCCCGCCCAGCAATATGATCGCTGGTACTCGAGCGATGCGGGTCCGGCGGCATATTCAGGCGCACAAGGCGCGGCGCTTCGCCCAGGTGAATGACAACCCGCTCGATCATAAAAATATGCTCGTCACCCGGCAGCGGATACTTCCAGACATCCAGCTCCGGATGACCTACTTCGGTCGAGTACACAACCATGTCCCCGACTCGCCTGCCATCGTGACGAAAGGTGGCAATACTGTTGGAGTCAGGTGACCAGAGCAACACCGGGCCGTCTCTGCGAGTCCAGCCGGCGTTGTTGGTTCCATAGCCGTAGTCCGGCTCGCCATCAAACGTCAGCTGCGTCAGTTCGTTGCTTTCCGTGTCCCGCAGCCAGAGGTTGTAATTGTCGATATAAACCGCCTTGCTGCCGTCCGGGGACAGAAATTCATCAAAAGCCGACTTCTCGATGGCCTGCAGAGTATAGTCAGCCAGGTCCAATCGGTAGCGTGCCCCATCGTGGCTGAAAAAAACCACCTGCGTGGAGTCTTCCAGTTCGATCTGACTCAACTCCAGTTCCCTGGCATCCAGTTCCTGTTCACTATGCTGCGACAACAAAGGCGCCAGTCGATCCAGTTCAAACAACGCTACCTTACTCAGGTCCGCCGGATTCATTACGATATAATTCAGTCCCTCCGGGGTTCGCTTGCGATAAACCAGTCGGTCATCGTCCTGCCAGTATTGAGCGAGGATTACATCGTAGACCCGCTCCGCGGTATGAGCGCCCAGGAACTGCTCGGCCCGCTGGTAGTCGGCACTCGTTACCGGTTCAACGATACCAACACCCTCGACAGTCTCAGAGGCCGGCGTACATCCCTCCAGCATCAGCGAAACCATCAGCAGAGCGAAGGACAAAAATAGCAATATGGTTCTGTTCAAAGTTAGATACCTGCCTGAAATAAAGCCGCCAGATTTGCTGTCATCACCCCACCCTGCGGATACGCACACTCAGCATCCAAGTTTACACGGTAACCCTTTGGTCGGAAATCAGCCCGGCCCGCGATGATTCCAGTCGAAGCGTGACCTTTTGTGGTGCAATTTGAGGCGCAATGTGACTGCGATAAGCCTCGATTCCCTGGCGCAATCAGTCGGGACCGCCAAGATCAGATTGCTAATCCCGAACCCTTTGCTTCCTTCACCTGTATTGCCTATGCTACGAGGCAAAGCTGACAATTTCTGGAGCTGCACATGAATCCTCAAACCCGCTGTTTTTATTACTCTGCCTCCCTGGCGGCTGCTCTGCTGGTCCCGTCGCTGACAACAGCACAGGAGCAGATCGAAGTGACACAGGAGCCGGTCCGGGAACTGGTCAGCAGGCTGGACCTGAACCGCTACAAAGAGGTTATCAGAGGGCTGGCTCAGTTTGGTGACCGACGTCAGGGAACGGAGCGCAACCGGCAGGCTGTGGACTGGATTGAGCAGCAACTGGAACTGGCGGGCTGCCAGACCGAACGCCTGAACTATGTTTACGATCCCGAGCCGCGTCCACCGCGAACGCCAGGGCCGGCGTCTACGGAAACGCCCGATCTGACCACACCCACCGGCGGAGCAATAGGACGGAATGGCAGCGGGCCCGGCGGTTCCTCCATTTTCGGCTATCGGGCACCCACCGGCGTCAATCGCGACCTGATGGCACAACCGGACCAGCGGATTCGGGACTTGAACCGGGAAGAACCGGTTAATGGCCCCCGTTCCGAAGTCTATTGCACGAAAGTGGGCACGACCAGGCCGGATGAAATGTACATCGTCAGTGCCCATATGGACGGCCACGGCGTTAACGAAGCGGTGAACGATGATGCCTCGGGTACGGCGCTGGTTATGGAACTGGCCCGTATTTTCAGCGCCCCGGATGTGGAGACAGAAGTATCCATCCGCTTCGCTCTGTGGAACAACGAAGAGACCGGCTTGAATGGATCCAGAGCTTACGTCGAACAACGCCGGGAGTTGCAGGGTCAGGAGAATCCGCCCGGTTCAGGACGCTATCCCGAACCCAGGTGGCTGGGCATGATTCAACATGACATGATGCTGTGGGATCACGGCGCTCCTCGTGCCGATGGCACAGTCAGCATGGAGCAGCGACCGGAAGCCGACGTGAATATCGAATTTCAGTCAAACTCCGAACTGGTCGAACAGTCCATGCAGCTGGCATTTATTTTCAAAGCCGCTGCCGATGAGTACAACACCGACTACCCGGCCACTGTCGGACCCCACATGACCAACACCGATTCGACGCCTTTCATGAATGATGTGCCCTCAATCAGCCTGCGGGAAAACGAACGGGGCGCTCACACCGGTGCCGGCTGGAACCCCACCTGGCATACTCCCCTGGATGTGTGGACAACCTTTGATGACGAGGATTTTCGCCTGGGATTAAACGCCGCACAAACAACGCTGGCGGCCATTGCGAAGCTTACCAATGCCAGCATTGGGGAATAGACCCTCATTTTGTGAGTCATTCAAAAACCCAGGCTTCCCGGGACCATTCATACACAGCAGCCTCTATTGAAATGTGTGCTTCAGACTCCGCTGCGCGCATCCAGGAGCAGTTGCCGGCCACGGGGCAGACAAACAACAGTCATGGTGGGATTCAGTTACACCGGTTCGATCAGATCCCGGCGAATCTCCACACCAAGTCCAGGTCCCTGGGGCATGGCCATAAAACCCTCGGCATCCACACTTGGCGGGTTCTCCATGATGGCGAAGCCGTTCGAGTAAGGGGCAATGGGTGGATCATGGAGGATCTCTACCCAGGGACAATGGGGCCAGGTTCCTATCAGGTGTAATTGGGCGACGGTACCCAGTTGCGCACCGCCATGATGGGGAATCACCAGCTTATGATGGGCCAGCGCCAGTGCGGCAACCGCGCGCAAGCCTTGTACGCCCTCCGTAACGAGGATCTCGGGCTGCAGAATGTCATACACCTGCTTCTCAAGAATCCACAGGAATTCCTGCACGCCCTGGTTGTTTTCGCCGCCGGCCAGAGGAATGTCAGCCAGCCGATTCAGCTCGGCCAGGCCTTCAAAATCATAGCGCCGCAGCGGCTCCTCCAGCCAGTACACGCCGAGCTCTTTCAGCGCCCTGGCCGTATCGAGCGCTCGGGTAAAATCCCATTGCACGCCGGGTTGCCAGATACCACTGGACTGGGCCTGGTTGGCATCGGTCATAATGGTGAAATCATCGCCCACCGCAGCACGAACTCGCTCGATGGTGCGGATGTCTTCGGACATATCCGGGTGATGCAGGCGGATCTTCATACCCTGCCAACCCTCAGCCTGCAGGCGTACAGCCATATCGGCACGTTCTTCGGGCGTGGAAAGCTGAATCATACTGGCATAGGCCGGTACCTTGTCTTTATGGGCACCCCACAGTTTATACAACGGTTGCTGAGCCACCTTGCCGACGATATCCCAGAGCGCAATTTCCGCACAGCCTACATCGCGCCAGTTAGACGCCGCACCATTGGTATAGCGCATCCGATGACCCAGTGCCTCATTGTCGAACGGATCCTGGCCGATCAGCAGCGCACGCATCTGCCTGAGTCCTGCCTGACTCATTCCGGGGGCAAGTCCACTGATACCCTGGTCGGTAAATATTTCCGTTACCGTACCGCCGCCTATGCGCCGCATCGAGGGTCGGCCCGGGGCCCAGGCCGATTCCATCATCCCTGTGTCGCCAAGAGACCTCATGCGATGTACTTGTATAGCGGTTATTCGTGGACGGTCACTCTGGGCCAGACCCAGCGAAGGAAAGGTGAACGGAATCGCCGCCGTGGCGAGTCGTGATAGAAACTGGCGTCGCTGCATGCTGATCCTCGCTTTTTCTCATTGTGGAATCGGTTACAGAACTTCTCTTATGAATCCAACAGATACCTGATATCGGCGCCACCTGGCGCCTTTTCCATCCAGCTGAAAGTGCCCTGCACCAGCATCTCACGCCCTGCCTCCAGCAACGGTGCCATTGCCGCGTAAGTCAGTGCGCTGCCTACGCTAACCCTGTTTGCTCCAGCCGCCGCCAGGGTAGCCAGACTCTCGCCCGGCAAAAACGAGGCAAGCACATTGAACGGCCGGTTGAGACTGCCGGTGACGGTTCGCAGGGTGTCGAGCGAGCGGATTGCCGGCGCGTAAAGCACATCCGCACCGGCTTTCTCATAAGCCTGCAGGCGTTCGATAACATTGTCTATTTCATCGCCTCCGCGCAGCAGGCTTTCAGCCCGCGCGGTAAGCATGATGGGTAAGCCGGTGGCCGCGATGGCCTCTGCGGCCGCATGCACCCGCTCGGTTGCCTGTGTCAATGGATAGATCACCTGTCGATCCCGGCTGAAATCTTCGATCGAAATTCCCGCCACACCGGTCGCGGCCAATTGAGTGATATTCGCAACCATCTGTTTCAGATTCTCGGCATAACCATTTTCAAAATCAGCATTGACCGGCACCCGGGCAGCCGCGGTGAGAGCGCTGCAGTGAGCCACCATTTCAGTCATTGTCACGGCACCATCCACCTTACCGAGTGAGAAAGCCAGGCCCGCGCTGGTAGTGGCGAGCGCCTTGAAGCCAAGGGCTGCGAGCAGACGGGCGGAACCCACATCCCATGGGTTCGGGATAATCCAGCCATTACATTGACGATGTAATTCCCGGAATTCCTGACAGCGGGTCTGGTGGGCGTTCATAGCGGGCGACCTCAGCAGAGTTGATTAGGGAGAGCGTAGCTCGCACAGCAGTCAATATCGACTGGTTGATAACAGCAACGGGAAATCCTGGCAATGGCAATTCTTATTCAGTGGGTGCAGTTGTGCCATGCACAATCTGATCACAGCGCAACAAGGAGGACAAAGAAATCGCCCGGCAAGAATTCCCCGATCAGATTTTGTGGCGCGTTGCGGTGACTTTCAGTGTTTGGGCAGTAACCTCCGCACGCTTTATGGTCCGGAATCGGCCGCCAGGGCAAGACGCATCCCCAACGGCCGAGCGACACCCTGGAACTTATTCTTTGTGTTCGTAGTGTCCCATCAGCATGCCGGTGCCCAGCACATGGCCGTCGACTGCTGCCAGTAGCTGATCTTTATTGAGCCCTGGCTCCAGCCCCAGGTCGGCATCCAGCGCATAAACCCGGAAATGATAGGCGTGCAGTTGACCATTGGCTGGCGGTCGCGGGCCGAAATAACCAGTTCGACGCGTACCGTTGACGCCGTTGATCATGCCATCGAGTCCGGCAATCCCGCTGACTTCCGCATCCACGGGCAATCCGGCCGGAAGCCCGGCGGCGCTGGCAGGAATGTTGTAGGCGACCCAATGGACGAAAGGCGTTGGCATCATGCCAAGCTCCACGACTTTGGGATCATCACAGATCACAGCCAGTTGTACCGTGCCTGCCGGCAGGTTCGACCAGGCAAGGTCGATGGAGGTATTGTCGCCATAGGCCGAGTTTGCCAATGGCACCATACCGTGGTGATCGAAGGCGGAACTGGAGACAGCGATAGTATCAGGCATGTCCTGGGCGAATAGCGAGAACGACAGCACTAAGGCTGTCAGCGCGCTGGCCGTGGAAATCAATTTTTTCATGAGATTCTCCTCAAATTTTCTGTTGCTCTTGTGAGAGCGCTATTAGTCGCACAAAAAGACTATCCAGTCCATCGCCTCAGTGCTGGTGCATTCCCCTTCAGGAATCGAAGCCGATGGCCGATCAATCATAGGGTTACTGCGACAGGCAGGCATAGATCAAACCTGGAACCTGCCCGAAAAGCGATGGTACCCCAACTTGTAAGCAATTATTACAGCAACTGGCTAAAATCCGGTCTTTGTGGTGAGATTGCGTCCACCGGGCGCAAAAAGGTGCCCGGATCGCTCTGAGAACTGCAACCACACGCGGGCGGCTATGACCAAAATGAATAAAAAACAACAAAAATTACTGCTTTCTACCCTGTGTCTGACCCTATCCATCAGCCATGCCAATCAGGCCCTCGGTCAGATCGCCGAAGACGAGTCAACCGTCACTTACCCGCGAAGTTATTTCAATCAGTTTGCGCCAGTAACCGCCAAGGACATGCTGGACCGCATCCCGGGGCTCGGTTCTACTACCGGCGGCGGCCCTCCTGGCGGTGGCGGCGGCTTCCGCGGCGGTGGTGGTGGCGGCGGCGGACGGGGATTCGGCAGCGGCAGCGGCAGCAGCGAGATCCTCATCAATGGCAAGCGGACCGCCGGCAAGAACAACCAGACCAGCAGTATCCTGACTCGCATCTCCTCGGACCAGGTGGATTACATCCAGCTGATCCGGGGCACTTCCGGCGAACTGGATGTGCGGGGAAGTGGCCAGGTGGTCAATATCGTCACCTTTGAAGAGCTTTCGACCTCTTCGACTCAGTACCAGGTCAATGCCGACCATCACCAGGACGGCAATTTTCAGCCCGGTGCCAACGTGTCTTACACCAACCAGGTCGGCGGGCTTAACATGGTGCTCAGCGCCGTTGCCGAACCACGTTATGGCCATTCTGTGAGTGAGGAAAAGGCAATACTCGGCGACTTTTCCCGGAACGACTATGTAAAAGAAGACCGAATCACTGAACAGACCAGCTACGAAATGTCTACCAATCTGGCCTACGAACTCAGCGATCGTACCAGTGTCCGCTTCAACGCGCTCTACTCACAGAACGACAACCCCACCGAGATGACCCGCATCACTACGGATTTTACTGTCGAGCCTAACTCAGTATTGAACCAGTTTAACGATATTCCGGGTGAGCGGGATAACTGGGAAATTGGCGGAGATTTTGAACATTTTTTCTCCAACGGTAATCGCTTCAAGGTGCTGTTTGTTCTCAATCAGGACAATCAGGACAGCACGCGTGAGCGCTACGATGTGTTCGATGATGGGTCCAGAGAGAAGAATCTGTTTCTGCAATCCGGCAGCACCACCGAAGAAGACATTCTGCGCGGCTCTTACACCATGGACGTTTTTGGCGGGCAGAATATTGAATTTGGTGCCGAACGGGCCATAACAACCCTTGATTCCACGCTTGCCCTTGGAACACTCAGTACCACTGGAACCCCATCGGCTTCGGTCGGTGGGCTGGTACCGGTAGCGGTTTCCAATGCTAACTCCACGGTGCAGGAAACCCGCTATGAACCCTTCCTGATCCATAACTGGTCATTTAACGATCGCATGTCCCTGGAAAGCACGCTGCTGTACGAATATTCAGAAATCGAGCAGAGTGGTGATGTCTCCAACAAGCGTGATTTTAGCTTCATCAAACCGAAAGTGGATTTACGCTATAACGTCACGCCTCTCCTGCAGCTGAAAGGCTCTGTCGAGAAGATTGTCCAACAACTCAGTTTCAGCGATTTCGTGGCCGCCACGGATGACCAGGACGAAGAGTCCAATACTTTTACCGGTAATGCCAATCTGCGCCAGGAATGGCTCTGGGCCTATAATCTGAGCACCGAATATCGCCTGCCTAATGATACCGGCGTGGTCGATGCCACGCTGTTTTTCCATCAGCACCATGACGTCATCGAAAGAATTGATGTTTCGAGATCCGAGCAAAATCTAGATTCCAGTAACGGTAATATCGGTGATGGAATCATGTACGGGCTGCGCATCAACAGCAGCCTAAGAATGCGAATGATCAACATGCCCAACCTGCTGGTCACCTCCAACTGGAGTGTCCAGGATTCCAAGATTGAAGATCCGTTTACTGGAGAGGATCGACGTTTCAATCGTTACGGACGTGGCCGCTGGACGCTGAGTTTTCGTCACGATGTGCCTGACTGGAGACTCAACTGGGGCGGCCAGTGGAGTAACCGTTTCGACCACAATGAAAAAGTTTATGACATTGACGAAGTCACCGACTTCGTGGGCGAGCCTAATGTTTCCATGTTCGCCGAATGGATCAGCCCAAAGGGTACGAGCTGGCGCTTCGATGTCCGCGACATTACCAACAATCAGCAATGTAGCGAGCGAACACGTTTTATCGGCCGCCGCTCAGCTGGGATACTCGAAGAGATTGAGGAACGTTGCACCGGTCGCGGCGTGGTTACTTCACTGAAAGTTACCGGTACTTTTTAAGGAAGCTCGGATTAACAGACTGCTAAGAACCGTTATTGGAGCGGCCGGATCCACTCACCTCCCGTCACGCCGCTTACCGTAACACCCCTTGATATCTCTGCCTTCTCCGCTGTCTTTATCTCTGTTTTCTCTGCCGTCTCAGTTCAATGGGCCCAGCGGCGACGGATCGCAACCCTGACGCTGCGTCGTCCACATGGCATGGCCTATTTTCCACTGACCATCCACCTTGACAAGATTCAACAGGTCGATGCCGCAGTGAGAAAACGTACCATTGATATGCAGATCATAAGGTGCCCAGAAAACGGCCAGATGATCCGAAATTAGCAACTCCTCACTCCAATAACGTTCAGTGAGACGGGTGTCGGCATCGAAATTATCAGGCCCAAACCAGGCCCGTTCGACAAAATCATAGCTCCCGACCGTATTCTGAACCACAGTCTGAATTCGGCCCCCTCCCACTTCAAGACTCGCCAGGAGTTCACCGTTGCCTGTATTGATACTGGTGAAAAACTGGTCTATTACCTGCTTGACTGCCGGGTATTGCGGGTGCGACTGCTGGGCAGTGGCTGACAAATTTGTCAGCAGCAACAAGATAGCGACAGCTGGAATGAAATAGTGTTTCATAAAAAAACCCCGGTTGTTGTTACGTTACAAGTTTGTTGAGCAAACCCCATCAGGTCTTTCGTGTTTACTGACGCATTCCAGGAAAAACGGCGCGGCCAGGCTGGATAAAGATAGCTCAGGACCTCCGTCTTCTCAGCGCCAGAATGGCTGGCAATTGACCTCTGCACTGTCCTCAGCGGGCCCGCATCGCCACACGCCGGTACTCACGATAGCCGGGCGTCCAGAAATTCCGGTCTATAGCCGCGAGCAACTCCTCTTCACTGGTGCCCAGTGCATTACCCTGTTGCTGGGCGGTCCTGGCGACAGCAAAGGCGATCTTTCGACTGATATCCGGTAACGCTGTGAGCGGTGGCAACACGGCATTAGAATCTGAAGTTTCTTGAGACAGCTCCGCAAGAGTCGTACTGGCCACCATCAACATTTCATCGGTAACCCGCGTTGCTTTGGACGCAATGACACCAAGACCGACGCCGGGAAAAATATAGCTGTTATTACACTGGGAAACGCGCAGCGTCCTGCCTTCAATTTCCACGTCATGAAAGGGACTGCCAGTGGCCACGATGGCCTCACCCCCGGTCCATCTCAACACATCGCCAGGATGCGCCTCGGCATGGCGGGACGGATTGCTGAGCGGCAGTATGATCGGCCTGTCGCAGCCAGCCTGCATCGCTCGTACAATCTGTTCGGTGAACAGGCCCGGTTGCCCTGAAACACCGATCAGAACACCAGCTCCGGTATTAGTCACCACGTCAAGCAGGTCCGGGTAAGCCTGTCCCGAAGCAAGTTGCCAGTCGGCAATAGCGGCTTTTGTCTGTACCAGACTTAGTTGAAAATCTCTGAGCCCCGTCATCCCCTCGGTCAGCAGGCCGTCCTTGTCCACCATATAAATCTGCGCCCTCGCCTCGGCATCGGAGAGCCCCTCTTCCACCATGGCGCTGATTACCAGTTCGGCGATACCACTGCCCGCCGAGCCTGAGCCGACGAAGACGATCCGCTGATCCTTCAACGCGGCACCCTTCTTCCGGCAGGCCGCCAGCAGTGTACCCAGCGTGACAGCGGCTGTGCCCTGAATGTCATCATTGAAACAGCACACCCGGTCACGGTGACGTTGCAGAATTGGCATGGCGTTGGGCTGGGCGAAATCTTCGAACTGAATCAGCACACCAGGCCAGCGTTCCGTTACGGCATCGATAAATGAGTCAACAAAGCTATCATACTCTTCCCGGCCGATCCGCGGGTGTCGCATCCCCATATAAAACGGGTCGTCCAGCAGCTTGCGATTATTGGTACCCACATCCAGTGCCACCGGCAAGGTGTACGCCGGACTGATACCGCCGATGGCAGTATAGACACTGAGCTTGCCGATGGTGATACCCATGCCACCAATGCCCTGGTCACCAAGGCCAAGAACTCGCTCACCGTCGGTAACGACTATGACCTTGACCTTGTCCTTGGTCACGCTACGCAATAAATCGTCCATGTACGCCCGCTCCTCGTAGGACACGAAGATGCCGCGGGCACTGCGGTAGATATCAGAGAAATGCTCGCAGGCGTCGCCTACCGTAGGCGTATAAATAATGGGCAGCATTTCCACCAGATGTTCGGTGAGCAAGCGATAAAACAGGGTTTCGTTGTTGTCCTGCACTGCGCGCAGATAGATATGCTTGTTGATGGGATCATCAAAGCTCCGATACTGCATGTAGGCGCGTTTCGTCTGTTCTTCGATGGTCTCGTAACGGGGCGGCAACAGCCCAAGCAGGTTAAAGCTGCGACGTTCGGCTTCGGTGAAGGCCGACCCCTTGTTCAGCAGGGGCGTTTCCAGCAGAGAAGGCCCTGCATAGGAGATGTAAAGTGGCTTGCGAATCAAGATTGATGTTCCTTCTGTACCGGGGTCAATTGAGTAGTCCGCGCTCCACCGTGAATAGCAAATACGCAACATAAAGACAGACAAACATGACCCCATGCCAGCGAAGAATGGAGTTGGTTCTGCTCACCGCCATTGCCACCAGAATCAGCGCGCTGGCGGCTGCAACAAGCATCAGGTCTGTGTTCGTTACCGCTTCGAACGGCAGCTCCTTGAATGACGCAGTAAAGCCCATCACCCAGAGGATATTAAATATATTGGAGCCCACCACATTGCCAACCGCGACGTCAGTATAGCCTCTGTAGGCGGCGACCGATGATGCAACAAGTTCCGGAGCAGAGGTTCCTATTGCCACGATGGTAAGGCCGATCACAACATCGTCAACTCCGAGTCTCTGCGCTACGTTTACTGCACTTTCCACAACCAATTGGCCGCCTATATAGAGACCGATCATCCCGACAGCAATATAGGAAATCTCTTTCGCTCTGGGGAGTATTTTTATATGGACCTCTTCCTGCAACAAGTCATCACCGTCAGAAGTCTTATAGATATAGAGCAGAAACAGTACGAAAAAGAAGATAAGTATTCCACCATCCAGGCGGCTGATACTCAGCTCCGGAACCGCGGAAAAAACGGCGGCATTGGCGAGAAACCCCAGCAACAGGGCTGCAGTCAGAGAAAACGGTATTTCAGATACGACGGTTGAATCCTTGACTGGCAAAGGCCTTATGACTGCTGCCAGACCCAGCACGAGGAGTACGTTGGCAATATTGCTCCCCACTATGTTCGAGATCGCGAAATCTGCATTGCCCTCCACCCCGGCATTGAAACTGACCAGCAGCTCCGGCAGCGAGGTGCCAAATGAAATCACGGTCAGTCCGATGATCAGTGTTGACAGGCCCAGCTTCTTCGCGAAAGATACCGAACCCGCCACCATCAGATCGGCGCATTTGATGAGCAGGAGCAGCCCCAGGACCAAATAGATAAAATCCATCATTACTGATTCACAAGCCCGACTTTAAAAACGGAAGTGTACCTTCTGGCCATTGGATTACCAATTCTCTGCCGGAGAAAGTTCCGATAAAACAATAACTCAAGCTGAAGCATTTAATGCCCGCCCCCTGACTTTAAGAAACTGAACAGTCGCCAGCCGACGGCCAGTTTTCACTGCGATTGCGCTGCTCGTTAGAAGCCGGGTACTTTATAACCCCCTGAACACTACAACCGCAGCACAGGGGCCAACGATAAAACCAACAGCAATGCCATAACCCAGTTAAACAGACGCAGCCGTGCACTGCTGTTCAGCCAGCGCCTGATCTGCTGCCCAAGTACTGTCCAGGTGCTTATGCAGGGCAGATTCACCAGCCCGGAAACCAGTGCCACCAGCGCTACACCGGCCAGCGTGCGGGATGGATTGTAGACGCTCATGGCTGTCAGGGCCATGGCCCAGGCCTTGGGATTAACCCACTGGAACAGCACTGCCTGTAAAAAATTGATCGGTGTCCCTGCCCCCGACTCTATCCCGTCACTATCGGGTTGCACCGCCAGCCTGCCGTAGCGTACCGGCGCCGCCGTGGCGATTTTCCAGGCCAGAAAGAGCAGATAGACAACGCTCACTACCTGCAGGACTGTGTAGCTGACCGGGTAGCGATCAAACACCTGAGCAAGCCCGGCACCGACAATGAGTGACATCAGGGTAAAGCCGATGGCGACACCCAGCAGATGAGGGACGGTGCGAAGAAAACCGAAATTTGCTCCGGAAGCCATCAGCATGAGGTTGTTGGGGCCAGGTGTGATCGACGACACAAAGGCGAACAGCGCAAGGCCTGCAAGAAGTTCAACATTCATCAGGGAGAGAATTAGACCGCTGGCTGGATGAAGCGCGATGATAGCAAATTTATTGACCTTTAGAGTCATCCGGCCGCCGCTATTCGACGACAACGTTTTCCGGAGAGTAACCGCTTGTCACGGTTGATTTTTCCCGCCGCGCTGCTACCCTCGGAACGGCTCTCTGTGTGAGAGCCGTTCATTCCGCGGCTCGGGCCGCCTCTTCGATCAGCCTTGGATTCAGTCTTGTAATAGTCGGGGCCAGCAGTCAGACTGCTGGCAAGCCCAGGTGAAATTCTTGTCGTGAAACGTCGCCATCTAACAGTTCTGCTTCTGATCCTGTTGCCATGCCTCCTGATCGGCTCGGTCCTGCTGGCTCCGGCCAGGGTGTTGACCCCGGTGGCCAATCTGCTGCTGGCCGGGACCGGCATCCATGTAGTGTCCCTGCAATCTGTCCGGCTGGGCTGGCAGGGAGCCGATGTGGCGGCGGTGACACTCAGCCTGCCGGGATATCAGACTGATCTCGACGGGGTAAGCCTCACCTATCGGCCTGGCGAGCTGTTGCGCGGACGCATTCTCACGGTCCAGATCGATCGGATCGGGATAACCCCAACGGCGACGGAAGCGGCAAACGGTAATTCGGACCGGGTACTTGAGGAACAGCTGGCGCCTCTGTCCAGGTTACCTTTTGACCGCGCCGATGTCGGCGAGCTGCGCTTCCATGGCCGCAGGGAAATACGCGCCAGCGTTACCATGACCAGCGCCCCGCTGCTGTTGGAAGCCCGGCTGTCGCTACCAGACTTCGCTGCCTGGAATCTGGCCCTCACCGTACAGGCCGCCAGTGCCAGGGAGTTCATCGGAATTGCCAGGCTCGACAGGAATACCGGGGAAACGCTCCAGTCCGACTTCACCGCGACTGTACTGAACGACTCCCTGGCCCTGGAAGCTGAAACGGTATTGAATCCTGTCCCCCTGCTGTCCCTGCCTGGCATAGCCGGAAAACTGAACGGCCTGGCGATACTTTCAGAGGTACTCCAACTCAAGGGTGAATTACGGCTGCAGGATTTATCGAACCAGCCTTCACTTGCTGCCCTGACTGTATCCCTGGACTCGCCCGACTCTCTGTTGCAGGTTCGCTGGGAGGCGCCCGAGCTGGATGCACAGGCACGGATACACTTGCCACTGCAGGTTCGGGGCTCAGCCAGCTCCTTACTGGGAGACCTGTCCCTTGCTGCACAGGAGCTGCAAGGCGACCTGAGCATGAATAGCGGCGCAGCATCGATGCAGGGAGACATACATTTAGAACAGCTCTCCCTGCTCTGTGCCGACCCGGGCAATTGTAATCTGGCAGTTGACTCAAGCCTGGCTGCGCAGCGCTGGAACGCGGGTTCGATCACCGGCAGTGACGCGGTATTGAGCGGCGCGATCGCCGTCGATTACAGCGGCGAGACGGCACAACTGCATTCTCCCCTGGTGACTCTCAGCCTGCCTGAAATCCAGCTGGCTGAGCAGCGCGCGGCAGCCGCTTTTGATCTCAGCGAGCTGGCCCTCCAGCTGGCAACAACCCCCGCTCTGCGCTTCAACCTTGTCAGCACCCGCCTCGAACCCGGCATCACCAACCTGACGCTGACAAACCCGCAGGTCGCCGGTCAGATCCAGCTCAACGCCGGGACGCTGTCGGCCGGGCTGAACTTCAGCCTGGACAATCGCCTGCAGGCCATCCTGGCGATCGACCAGAACCTGGGCAACGAGGGCCTGGGAGCCGGCAGCGCCGCATTGACATTGCAGGAGTACGTTTTCACAGACAGCTTCAATCTCGCGAGCCTGGTCTCCTATGGGGATTTGAACACGGATCTGGTAGCAGGCAGTCTCAGCGGCGAGGCAACCCTGCAGTGGCAGCCAGGCGGCGCCGGCCTGTGGCAGCTGAGCGGCCCCCTGACCCTGCGTCTGGACGCCCTGTCCGGCACGGTCGCGAACAACTTTTTTGTAGGCCTGAACACCGAATTGCACGCCCGCTTCGGCACCGGGCCAACGCTGTACACCGATGCGCTGCAGGAGGCCAGTCTTGCCACTCTGGACGTAGGCCTGCCCCTGAACCGCATCGACTGGCGCTATGGCTTCGACACGGGCGCCGGACTGGTCACCGTGCAGCAGGCCCATACTGAACTGCTAGGCGGCAGTCTGGAGATAGCCGAGCTGCAGTACGACACCAATGCCGAACAGAATCGTCTCGACATTGCCCTGGTTGAACTCGACCTGGCCACTATCGTGGCGCTTGCCAACTACCCCAACCTGCAGGTCAGCGGCACCATCAGCGGTTACATGCCGCTGTTGCTGGGCCCTGCCGGCGTTACCATCGACCGCGGCCTGATCAGCGCGCTGAATCCGGGCGGCAGTATACGTTACACGGCAGCTAACCCGACCAGCAGCAACGCAACCATGCAACTCATCAACGAGGCCCTGTCGAACTACCAATTTGAACATTTCGATGCCGAGCTCAACTACAGCGAAACCGGTAACATGGAGGTTGCTGTCAGTCTGCAGGGGATGAACCCTGAACTGGAGGGCGGACGGCGCATCAATGTCAATATCAATATCAGCGATAACATCCCAGCCCTGCTCCGATCCCTCCAGGCCAGCCGCGCAATCACCGAACGTCTGGAACAGCGACTGAATAGGCAGTAGACTCGACGGTGCACGGGTGGCGACCTGCAATTAAGCCAGGGTTAATGTGCACCGGGTAACATAAAGCCCATGGATAGAGGATAAGATGCCCATGAACGAGTTTATCGCGCGCAGCGCGCTGCTGCTCCTGTTACCAACTTCACTGCTGCTGGTCGCTTCCTGCACCCCCACCGTCAGAGTGGCGGCTCCGGAAGAGCCCATCACCATTAATCTCAACGTGCGCATTCAGCACGACATCCGGGTCCGGGTGGAAGAAGAGCTGGATGATATCTTCAGCGAAGACAGCAACCTGTTTTAGGAGACTCACCATGATCCGTTACATGCCACATGTGCCACGCCTGCTGGGAATACTGTTACTGCTGCTGGTAACCCACAGCGCTTACGCCCAGACCTTGCAGGAAGCGAAGCAACAGGGGCTTGTCGGGGAACAGCGCGACGGTTATGTGGGGCTGGTGCAGAGCGATGTTCCCGCTGGGGTGCGGGCACTGGTGCAACAGGTCAACGAGGAGCGTCGGCGTCGCTACGAGCAGATCGCCCAGGAGAACGGCATCACCCTGGCACAGGTGACCGCGGTAGCCTACGAGCGGGCTGTGGAGGCTACCCAGCGTGGCCACTACATCCAGTTGCCCAACGGCCAGTGGGTGCGCAAGTAACTGCTTCGAACGAGGCCAGCTTGAGACTGGCCCAGCCCACCTGCCCCAGATCGTCCGGTATCCTGGCAGGCCTTAAACAACGAAATAAGCATGAGCAAATAATAGCGAACAGAAGAAAAAGGTGGCTGCTCTGATCGCCGGTCTGGACAAGCTGCCCGCGGAAAGATACTTTCCTCTGATATTGCCAATAACAATAACCCCTTAGCCGACAACCGAAAGTTATCCTATGAAACAACACACGAATCCGCGCACTGTTTTTGCAGGCCTGTTAATTACTCTGTTACTTCCTTCTGCCGTTCCAGCCCAACAGGGTGTCAGTGATGGACAATGGCCCAGCTATGCGGGAGATGCCGGCTCCACCAAATACGCGGCACTGGAGCAGATAAACGCGGACAACTTCTCGACCCTGGAAACAGCCTGGCGCTGGCGCTCCATCGACGGCGATCTTGACCTTGAGGCCCTGCTGGAAGTCAATTCCGGCATCCGCATCAATAATTTACAGGGCACTCCCCTCATGATAGATGGTCGCCTTTACATGATTACCGCCCTGGGCCTGGTTGCCGCCATCGACGCACGCAGCGGCGAAACCCTCTGGAGTTACAACCCCCAGTCCTACCTGGCGGGACCGACCATGAGCCCCATCAGCTACCACGCCCGTGGCGTAGCCTACTGGGAACAGGGTGAAACACGTCGCGTGCTGGTCAGCACCCAGGATGCCTTCGTCCTGGCCCTCGATGCCGACACCGGCATTCCCGATCCGGCATTCGCGAACGGCCGCATCGATCTGACGGTCGGCATCCCGCGCGCCGAGCGCAACGTGCTGGACTGGCGCGGCGGTCAGCCATTGGCGGTGGTCTCGCCGCCCATCGTTGTGGGCGACATCCTGATTACGTCACAGATCACCTCCAACCGCCCCCGCTTCAAGGAACGACCACCCTTGTGGATTCGTGGCTGGCATCTCCCCAGTGGCGAACTGGCCTGGGTGTTCCATACTATCCCCCAGGCCGGCGAATTTGGCGTGGCGACCTGGGAGCAGGACTCCTGGCGTACTGCGGGCAATGCCGGGGTCTGGACCATGATGAGTGCCGATCCGGAGCTGGGCTACGTCTACTTGCCGATCGAAGCCGCAACGGATGATTTTTATGGCGGTCACCGTCCGGGTGACAACCTCTTCAGCCAGAGCCTGGTCGCACTGGATGCCCGCACGGGCGAAAGAGTCTGGCACTATCAGATGGTGCACCATGGTATCTGGGACTACGATCCACCTGCGGCGCCCAATCTCATCGACGTGGTGATAGATGGCAGGCCGGTCAAAGCGGTCGCGCAGGTTACCAAACAGGGTTTTGTGTTCGCCTTTGACCGGGTAACCGGGGAGCCTCTCTGGCCCATCGAGGAGCGCCCTGTACCTCCAGCGATACTTCCCGGTGAAGTCGCATCCCCTACCCAGCCATTCCCGACCCGCCCCCCTGCGTTCACGCGTCAGGGCCTGACGGTGGACGACCTGATCGACTTTACCCCGGCGCTGCGGGCAGAGGCTGAAGAAATTCTGCAGAACTACACCTACGGCCCCTTGTTTACTCCACCATCCCTGACTGAGCCAGGGGGCAATCGAGGCACTATTCTGCGCCCCGGTACAGGCGGAGGCGCAAACTGGAGTGGTGCCGGTGTCGACCCGGAAACCGGCCTGCTGTACATCCCTTCCAGTGACGGCCTTACCGTGCCCCTGATGTCGCAGCTCAGCCCTGATCAGGCCAACATCGCTTACGTACGGATATCTCTCGGGGGAATTCGCGGCCCCCAGGGTCTGCCTTTCCTTAAGCCCCCCTACTCAACCATCACCGCGGTTGATATGAACACTGGCGAAATTGCCTGGCAGACGCCAAATGGCGCAGGCGATGCAGATGTAGAGAACCACCCCGCGTTACAGGGCGTGGATCTGCCGCCTTTGGGCGGCGGTGGCCGCCACCCGGTCCTCGTGACCAGCAGCCTGTTGATTCATGCGCAGGACCGCGACGGCGGCTTTGTACTGCTGGCCCGTGACAAGGCCACCGGCGAGGAATTGGCTATGGTGGATCTGCCAGCCAGGCCACGGGGGGCACCGATGACTTATATGCTGGAGGGTCGCCAGCACATTGGCATCAGCATTGCCAGCGAACCGGTGCCGGAATTTCTGGTTCTGGCGTTACCGGAATGAAGTTCCAGTGAACGTTTACTGAACCGCTGGCAACGCCTTGGAGTCTGATGCTATGAACGCGTTGCTGCTAACCAGTTTTAATTCAGATAGTCCAGATCTAGGCTGGTACGTGCAGAATGACAGCGTCATGGGAGGGAGGAGCCAGGGTGAGTTCCATTCAGCTTCGGGGCAGCTGATATTTTCCGGCAACACCAACACGAACGGCGGCGGCTTCAGCGCCATCCGTACACAACCTTTGAAACTGGATTTGTCAGGTTTTGCCGGAATAAGAGTAAAAGTTAAGGGTGATGGACGTCGTTACAGCTGGCAATTAAAAACGGACGCTACCTGGCGTGGACACCAAATCAATTACTGGGCTGATTTCGACACTGTGCCTGATGAAACGAAGGTAGTTGACATTCCATTCTCGAATTTTTCCCCTCAGTTTCGGGGCCTCAGGCTCGATGGCCCCGAGCTCGATACCAGTCAGATTTCTGAATTCGGCCTGTACATTTACGATAAAAAAGATGGCCCTTTTGAACTAAGCTTAATAAGTGTTGCGGCGTATACCGATAACAGGCGGCCATAACTGGCTCTGTTATGAATAATTGAGAGAGAATCTTCTCCACCCGCCGTGTGTTCAGGCTTATTTGAACAGGCGCTTCTGCTCCTGGCCGCAATCAGTATTGAGATAGAAGAGAGAGCAGGTTCCTCAAGCTTTGAAGAGATATGCTGGAAAGGGCTTACATCTGACAACTCAGAAGAGTCCGGTTGGGATTGCGGCTTATTGATAACGGGTACAGAGTTAGTTTTTCACACGATGTTTATGGTACGAGTGGTCCGGTTGCGTCATTGCTGATCAGGTGGTCACGTCAGAATCAAAAAGTGCTGAGTAATCTGGAAGTTTTCGACGAGCCGTAATATGCAGCAATACGACTACATCATCATCGGGGCCGGTACCGCCGGCTGTGTGTTGGCCAACCGACTGTCGGCGGATCCGCAATGCCAGGTGTTGCTGCTGGAGGCCGGCGGCAAAGATGACTATTTCTGGATCGATATTCCGGTGGGTTATTTATACACTATTGCCAATCCGCGCACCGACTGGTGTTACCACACAGAACCAGACCCCGGCCTGAACAATCGCAGCATCGGCTATGCGCGCGGCAAGGTGCTTGGCGGCTGTTCTTCCATTAACGCCATGATCTACATGCGTGGCCAGCAAAGTGACTACGACTACTGGGAGTCGCTGGGCAACAAAGGCTGGGGCTGGCAGGACGTGCTTCCCGTGTTCAAAAAATCAGAGGACTATCAACACGGCGCGGACAATTACCATGGCGCGGGTGGCGAACTCCGGGTGGAGGAGCGGCGAGTCAACTGGGAGATTCTGGACGCCTGGCGCGACGCGGCAGAAGAGTGTGGCATTCCAAAGATCACCGAGTTCAATCGTGGTGACAACTTCGGTAACGCCTATTTTCAGATGAACCAGCGCAGAGGCAGACGCTGGAGCGCCACCAGCGCGTTTTTGAAACCGGCACTGGCCCGCCCGAACCTCAAGGTAATCATCAACGCCCAGGTGGAAAAACTGACGGCGGAAGCACCGTACGGCAAAGCCCGGGTCACCGGGGTCGAAGTCTGCCTGAATGATGGCGAAACCGTGCGATTCGGTGCGAGACGAGAAGTGTTGCTGAGTGCAGGCGCTGTGGGATCACCCCAGATACTGCAGCTCAGCGGCATAGGGCCGACAGCCTTGCTGGGCGAACATGGCATTAGCGTGCTGCACAATCTGCCTGGCGTGGGAGAGAATCTGCAGGACCATCTGCAGGTGCGTAGCGTCTACAAGGTCAGCAATACCGTCACCTTGAACCAGCGCGCCAACTCGCTCATTGGAAACGCCCGGATGGGGCTCGAATACTTTTTCTTCAAAACCGGGCCCCTTACCATGCCGCCTTCGCAGCTGGGCGCCTTCGCCAAAAGCGATCCCGGACAATCAAGCGCCAACATCGAGTGGCACGTGCAGCCACTGTCGCTGGACAAGTTTGGCGACCCGTTACATAAATTCAACGCTATTACGCCGTCGGTCTGCAACCTGCGTCCGAGCAGTCGCGGCCACGTTCGTATAAAAAGTGCCAACTGGCGTGATTACCCGGCCATCAGGCTGAACTATCTGTCGACTGATGAAGACCGGCAGGTGGCTATTGAGGGCCTGCGCTTCACTCGCCGCATCATGGCCGCACAGGCACTGGCACGATTCAGCCCAGAGGAATGGAAGCCCGGCGCCGGACTGGTCAGTGATGAAGATCTGCTTCAGGCTGCCGCTGAACTGGGCACCACAATCTTTCATCCGGTAGGCACCTGCAAGATGGGCAACGATCCCCTGGCAGTCGTCGACGATCAACTCCGGGTACATGGTGTCGATGGACTGCGGGTGATCGATGCTTCCATCATGCCGAGCATCACTTCAGGGAATACCAACGCCCCTACCGTGATGATCGCCGAGCAGGGAGCGCGTTTCATCCTGCAGGACAATGCGCATTAAAGAGCTTCTCGTTCCGTTTATCACAGACACCACATCACCTGGTCATGACTCAGGCGCCGCGGGCGAAGACTTGAAGCGTTGTCTCGAAAAGTCGTTGGGACACCCACACCAGTGGTGTGGCTTACATCAGTTCACCGGCCCTTCACCACTTCCATCCCTAGTCTTGAACTGAGGCCCCTTCCCTCCATCAGCGTTACCCGGCTTCCTCAGTACTACGAGCCTCTCCGCCACCCCAGTTCGTTACCTCTATGATCGCTCCAGTTGCTTCCGGCGGGAGCGGTAGCCGGGTGGGACTTTCACTTACTGGATAAGCGCCGCCTTTGCCCGGCACACGCCAATTGCAGTCAATTTTGAGCCCTCGGAACTACTTCGTTGAGCTGTGCGAACCAGTTGCTGACCAATACCGCCAGCTTCTTTTCCGGTGACTGCAATCTGGCGAATTCGTCAATCACCTCATCTGGCGTCTTTAGCCCAATAACATTGTCTTCATCGCCGGCAGAGATAAATGGTGGCATATTGCGACTGGTGTAATTGCGCAAAGACACGGCGGTGCGTTGCCCTATCAGGAACTCGGGCTCTGTCTGAATATCAACCGTGACCAACTCATTACGATTGGAATCGATGTAATGCAGCAATTCTCCGGAGTTACTCCATTGCGGAAATTCACCGCCGGCAACGCTGACTCGCCATTTATTCGCATCTATGTTGGGAAATGGCCTGACGTACACTTCCCAAGCCCCGGTTTCGTCGCTGGCATAGGTCAGCCAGCGGGCGTCTGGCGACAGACTCGGACTTCTTTCCGAATACTCAGCGGATAACAGATCTTGCTGAATTCCTTCCAACCGGGAAAGATCAAGCAGATAGATATCATCCTGACCCTCAACAACTCGCTCACCAACGATAGCCCCATCGGGTGTCAGAAACCGGGCAAATATCGGATAGTCGGAGGGATAGATTTGTACCGGCTCGGTGGTGCCGTTTGCGGCAACTTGCCACAATCCATTCATGCCCAGGCGATCGAAAATAATGTGGTTATCATCCTGGGACCAGATGCCGTTCACTGCGTCGCCAGTGTGGGTTATCCGGTTCATGATTCCCGGCGAAGCGAGGTCGTGAATCCAGATATCGGGTCGCTCAGTATCAGGGTCGTAGTGCGTGACTGACAGCCGTTGTTTGTCGGCAGAATACGCCGAGTCTAAGTATTCACCTTCGGGTACAGCGAGCGGATACTCATTGCCCTCCCGGTCCAGTGAGGTCAGTTGGCGCTTGCTGATTCGATACTCTTCTAAAGGGAGCGTTCTTCCTGGAAGATAAATTAACTCTCCGGTCTCTGATACCGAGTATGTTGCGCTCGGGATCAATGAATGCTGGTTATTTTCAATCTCTTGCACCACGGGAACAGGGGTGGCCCCTAATTGTAAAGCGGGCCGGTCAATTGATACGGCCCATAAATCACTCCCTCGCATGAACAATAGATGCCCGGAAGCTGTTAACTTGGGCGAATAAGCATTGCTGAGCAGGATCCGCCAGGTATCTGATTCCAGATCCACCACGGCGATATCCGGTATATCACCGACCTGCTCGCGATAGGTGAACAGGACTTGTTTACTTCCCTTAATCGCCGAGGGGCCGGACATATAGCGGAAGTGATCCGCTTCTGAGATCACTTCACTTTCCATTGTCGACACTGAGTACTTTACTAAACGCCCACCTGCATCTATCCAGATAAGCGAATCAAGGTCCAGCCACTCGGTCTGGTTGTCGTTGGTGTTAATTCCGATCTGTCGAGCTTCTCCTCCCGAAATTGATCTAATTCGCAGACCGCTTGCTCCTCCATCGCCATAAGCAACCCATTGTTTGTTTGGAGAAATTCTAGGAGCATCTATCCGAAATCCATTGCCCGAAAATAGAATGCGGGGTGTCAATTCACTCAGCTCTTTTATCCAGAGTTGCGGGCTACCCTCATCGTAATTTGAAAAGACTAACAGGGAACCATCGTCAGCAAGATCCACATAGCCACGAAACAGTCGCGCTGGTTCCTCTACCATTCTGCTCTGAATCGGTCCGAGGTCCAATTGGGAAACAATTGTCGGTGTCGTAGAAGCAGTAGCGGGATTTGTAGCGGACACTGGTTGCTGATCAGAATCGGGCGCTGAGACAAAGCGATCGAAAACCTGTATACCAGCCACCAGTAATACGATCAAAAGGATGAAGTAGTTAATGGGCTGGGCTGATGTCGCTGTTGAACCGGGTGCAGCTTGTACTTGTGCATCTGGCTTGACCCCTTCAACAGAGCGTTGATAAGCCCAGGCCATAACCATGGTGGGGAAAAAGCCAAGTATCAACAGAACTGTTATTAAAGTAATTGTCCACTCGGGTAATTGCAGGGCAGGAAACAGGGTGTCCGCAACCTGGAGTATCACCCACGACACAACCGCATAGACAGCCGCTATGCGAAAGACTTTGCGTCTTTTCAGTTCTTGAAAGATGTGACTCACTGATAAGTCCCTTCACGGAGCGTAGGCACCACCCGCGTATGGTTTGTTATTTTGAGGGAAACCTTACCATATCAATCTTGTAATTGAATGGATTTAGTGAGACTCACAAACGCAATCCGCGAATTCTCTAACTTCCGCTAGGGGTCGATTGCGGACTAGAGCGACCGCTCGAAATCCAACTGATTAAAAAATAACCAGCTAGTCCGCTTTCGAAGTGCAGCGGAAACTGTCAGAAATGAAATCCCGTCAATTCAACGGCTTGCTCCATTCCAGGGCGAAAAGACCGCTTTCGACCCCTAGTGGAAGTTAGCGTTTTAGGCGAATTCACCCGCCAGCCCCACGTAATTCGTTCCATTTTTGGAGTGGTGTGGTAAGGTTTTGCTCAAAATAACAAACCACACAGAGCGAAATTCCATGCTCTGCGAAGGGCCTTACCAGTGAGTAGTTTCTTTCAAGAGCTGAGACGGCGTAAAGTCTTCAGGGTGGCTGCGGTGTATGCCGTAGTATCCTGGGTCATTATTCAGGTGGCCGACACCCTGTTTCCCGCTCTGCAACTCCCCGAGTGGACCATTACATTTATCACTGTCCTCTTGATCCTGGGCTTCTTCCCCACCATGGTTATGGCCTGGGCCTACCAGCGATCAGCTGAGGGAATCAAACCCCATGAACAGGTGCAGGCATCGCCAGGTTCGCCAGCCACATCGGCCCAGCCAATCAATTACCTGATCCTGATCGTGGTGCTGGCAGTTGCCGGATTCCAGGTTTTCGATCGCTTTGCAGAGTCAAACCTCGAAGCTGCACGGGAATCGACATCAGTTACTGCTACAGACGCTACCCTGGCCCCAATGCGCTACAACTTGAACCTTGGTCCTCTTGTTCGTCGACCAATGAATGCCGGTAACTTTATTTCCAGATTTGAATTTTCGCCTGATGGCGAGGAATTAATATTCCCCAGTTTTGACGGCAAAAAATATCAGCTTAATGCGCGGAACATGGAGCAATTTGAAGCAAGAGTTCTGATAGAGACTGACGAGGAGATCGATGGGGCTCGCTTTTCTCCCGATGGCCGAATGCTGGCAATACATCAGGGTATTGGTGATCTGAGTATTTTGTCCCTGGCCGGCGGATCGCCACAGGAAGGGCCTGAGAATGTCCAGGTAAACGGCTACAACTGGCTCGATAATAATCACATTATTTACCAGGATTACGTGTCCGACTCCGTGTATCGCTATGCGCTTGACACCCAGGACAGTGAATTACTCTTCGATGGTCTGAAATTGCCCTACTTACAATCCCCTTTGCTTGTACCGGGCACAGATATCATTCTCTTTACAGCGAATCGGGACAATTCATCGGCGAATCCTGGCGACCCGGCACTCATGTCAATAGATCTGCAAACCGGTGCGAGACGGCAACTGCTGGCTAATGCCTATGACGCGCGGCTGATCGATTCCGGTCAGCTGTTATTCATGCGTGGCAATGATCTATGGGGTGTTTATTTCGATCAAGAATCACTGCAGGTTGTGGGAACTCCAGTGCCACTGGTTTCCGGCATCGAAAACGAATCCAGCATGGACTTCGGCAGTTACGCCGTTTCATCTCGGGGGATGTTGGTGTATGTGCCAGGGACTAATGTCACTTCGAGATCGCAGAGATCCCTGGTCTGGCGTGATCAGAATGGGAATGAAGAGGTTATAGATCTGTCTCCAGGGCCGTATACGGAGATGGCCTTGTCTCCTTCCGGTCAGCGCATCGCACTTTCTGTGTCCGTGGATGGGGTCGAGGATATCTGGACTTACGATTTTAACCTGCAAGGTGTCCTCAATAGAGTTACCGGCTCGGGTGATGCAGAAAATCCAGTGTGGTCACTAGATGGCGACAGTCTCTTCTTTAATCGCTCTACTCAAGATCCAGATACAAACGGTGTCTGGCAAGTCAGTGCTTCTGGCGCCGGGGAAACAATCAGAGTAATCCCCGGGGACTCGTTGCTGATACCACGTAGTCTTGACCCGGATGGAAATTTAATTATTCAGCGTGGTTTGCAAGGCGACAGCGATATTATGCGCAGCACCCCGGCTTCGGGTAATGTCACGCTCAGCCCTTTGATTGTTTCAGAATATGGCGAAACGTTGCCAAGTATATCACCCGATGGCAGGCTCGTGGCCTATGTGAGTTTCGAGACCGGCGTGAGAGAGGTATTCGTGCGGCCATACCCGGATACAGAGTCAAACCGTTGGCGGGTAAGCACCAACGGTGGGGACGAACCTCACTGGGGAAGTAATAACCGACTCTATTACCTGACCACCAGTCGACCCCTGGAACTGGTCACTCTGGACATAGAATATGATACCGATCTTCGTGTCCGGGATCGTCGCCAGGAAGCACTGAGGTATTATTTTATTGGCAGCAGACCCTCCTATGCCGTGGACGAGATTAACGATCGACTACTGTTCTCGAAATTTATCGACCAGGACGAGCGGCAGAGTTGGGGAGATGGACAAAAGCCCGTTATTGCGAATGTGATTAGCAATTTCACGGCAGAAGTTAATGACAAAGTAGGCAAAGGTGAATCAGGTTCCCTTGATAGATTATGAATAGGTCCTCTCGGATTAACTACGTGGAGTTCGCATCTAAAATTTGAGCTTCTTAAAGCTGTAAGCGAAGTTTCTCACAATCAAACACTGGGAATAAAAAACATAGTATTTCCAAGTTAAAGTATCGTGCCCCTGGTTCGCGCGAATTGCTGGATTCATGTTTTAAAGAGGTTGGTGTTTGTTAACCGCCTTAAATTTGCCTAACGGCTGGTTTTGGCCGCAAGCGGTAACTAACTGACAATGGTGATAGGCTTTTTGCAAATGTGGAATTTTCTATCGCAAGAGGGATCGGTAATGACGACTAGGATTAAGTTTAACGTCCTAATAAGTTTAAGATGAAGAACCAATTAAAATTCTTTGCTGAATTTGCTGAAATAGTAGGAGTACTTGGAATCATTGCTTCACTATTATTCGTTGGGCTTCAATTGTCGTTTGACCGTAAGTTGGCAGTTAGCACTCAGTATCAAAATAGGTCAGAAATCGCTATAGAGTTTCAACGAAGTAATTTTGAGAACAACGAATTTGTTCTAAATTCAGCCGAGCGCTGGGAAAAAGAAAGACCAGTTTTCTGGAACGAGGATATTGAAGAACTGATGCGAGTTTCAGGGGTTTCCATGGAATATATGGTTCAGAGATTTTACAGAGACGCCATGTCGATCTATTCCTACGATAATAACTATTTCCAATTTCGGAATGGGCTACTTGACGAGGATGCGTGGACAAATCTCGAGGAAATTATCCGGAGAAATCTTAGAAGCCCGCTCAGTAGAGCGACTTACCATGAAATGAGGGGGCTTCACCCAGAGTTTAAGAAACTTCTCATAGAGTTGGAATCAGAGCTAGGACTAGAGTGAGCTCGGGATACATACAGCGAATGACTGCTTTTTCATAAAAGCTGCATTTCTATTCGGAAATTTTAGATGAATGTCCTCCTCTGGCCGCAACCCGAAATCGTTGTGCACTAGAGACATAAAGAAAAAGCCAAATAAGTAGTTCGGTCGCCATGACCAACATGGGTGAAAACATGATAATAGAGATTCGCGAAGATCCTGATGCAGAGCCAATTTATTCAACGACTGTCCAAAGTTCAGGTCTTGACCACGACCCTGACTTAGAAGAACTCTATTCATTGGCTTGGCAACAGGCTATCGAGGCAGGCGTGGTTCCTGCGGATTCTGATATTCAGGACTACGTCTTTAGAACTGTTTAACGTGCGGCGTCTTTTTAGAGAAGTAGCAGCAATTTGAATATGTCTGCTGTTGGCCGCAACCCGTCGTCGTCCGGATGAGAATTTGAAGATGCCCATAATTTCACTAGGAAATCAGCGACTGCGTTGGCTGTTTGCTGAACTATTTGTAGTAGTCCTTGGCATACTGATTGCGTTTCAGATTGAACAGTGGCGGGAAGAACGTGCGGCTCGGGTGCTGACAATAGCTAATCTCGAAGCCATGCTATTCGAGTTGGAGGATGAATTTAGTGAAGTAGCCCTGAAAATCAATTCACTCGAGGAGAATATTGAGGGAATTGCGAACCTATCCACCGCTCTTATCAATGACAGAATGCTCGATAGTACATGGCTGGGACAGACTTACGGGCGCGCAGTTAGTGGCAGGATATGGCAGCCCAGCGCACCAACTTACCTCGGGCTGAGGGAATCGGGACAATTGCACCTGTTCGAGAATTTTAAGTTGCGTGCGGAATTGTTCGACTACTACGAATATGCTGCGTTCGTGAACTCGTTGCTAATGACTGAAGCCGCTACGAGACAACAGCTAATAGAAGTTTCCCGAAGAGATATATTTGGAATCACGGAAATCGCACCTGGATCGGATGAAATTACGAGTAGAAGATATGTCGTGGAGCCTGTCGAGGACTTTCCACGCCATCCAGACTTTCTGGGAACCCTGAGTAATTTAGGTAGGGTAACCCATAATCTGTTACCCCGACTCGAAAGCCTGCTTGAGAGAAACGCTGAATTGAAACAATCGATACTGGAATATTTGGGCATTCAAGGTATCCAAGAACTCGAAATACCAGACCGTGCTGTCTCTTGACTAGGTTCCTGGCCATGGAATATAAGGTCCGGTATTGGCCGTTTTGAGAAGTTTCAACCCTTGGCACAAAGACTTTAGATGCCGACCCCAAGCGGAATTTAGAAATTTTCGCCCGGCTACCCGCGAAATCCATTCAATTTCCAGTCCGATATGGTATGGTTTTCCACATAACAACAAGCCTGCGGGAGCAGTCCCTAGCCCGCATCAAGGTGCTTCCATGGGCAACCTGTTTCAAGAGTTGAAGAGACGCAAGGTCTTTCGAGTTGCTGCAGTATATGCCGTGGTGGCTTGGGTGCTTATCCAGGTGGCAGATACTGTTCTACCTGCGCTGCAAATGCCGGATTGGACAGTCTCCTTTGTCACTGTTCTTTTTATACTCGGCTTTCCTATCGCGGTTGTTCTAGCATGGGCATACGAGGCGGCCCCAGAAGGCGTCAAGGTTGATGTTACGATGCAGCCAACCTCGACGGTATCCCAATCTGCTGTCCAACCGATTAACTACCTTATCCTTGCTATTGTCATACTTGTCGCTGGTTTTCAGGTTGCCGATCGTTTTCTTTTTTCTGACTTTCAACCTACAACTTCAAATGCTGCATCGACATCGGGAGCTGGACAGACTTCTCGTTTGAGTGTGGTATTCCCTTCTGAGGTTTTGTACCAATTAGCAAGCGGTAATGGTAAAGAGATCGCCTTATCTCCCGACGGTTCGAAAATTGTGTTTCGAGCCTTACTTGATAATGAGTCAACATTGGTTGTCAGATCACTCGATCAACGTACGCTGATTCCAATTCCTGGAATTGATAATCCCAGAATCCCGTTTTTTTCTCCTGATGGTGAGTCAGTAGCTGTATTCGACCGCGGAATTCTTAAACGGGTGACGCTTGATGGACGCTCTCCTGTCAATATTACACAAACACGCAGTGGTAGCAGTGGCCTATGGGTGGATTCCGAGATTTATTTTACTACCATTGATAATTCATCCAAATTACTCAAAGTATCAGCTGCCGCGGAATCCCAAAGCCCTCCAATTGAAGTGCCTATTGACGACACACTCGCGGCAACATCGAGATTTGAAGAAATGGCGTATGTGCCAACTACCGGGGAAATTCTTCTTGGTATAACCTCAATTGACGCTCAAACTGAATCGATCTTATTAGTCAATAAAGAGACTGGGGATGCTGAGCAAATTCTTGGCAATGCTAGGCTAATTGCCTTCATGAACGATTCCTATCTTGTTTTTTCACGAGACCGTAATTTGATGGTTGCACGATTCGACCCAGTTGAACGGAGAGTGGGAGTTGCGGTTCCAGTTCTTGAACAATTTACCTGGAGCGTAAGCGATCGTAGACCTCAGATTGTTAACTCCTCTAATGGTACTTTAGCCTATGTTGCTGAATCAGAATCGCCAATTCCGGCAACATTGAATTGGGTTGATGTTGAAGGTAATCGAACACCAATCGGCGAATTGCCAGCCTCATCAGCGCTTTCGAAACTCTCGCCAGATGGAAGGCTTGCTGCCATTGCGACAGACTCCAGCCCCAATACTCTCTTTCTATGGGACATGGCTTTACAGGTCCCATTTGGCCTGGAAATAGAGGAAGGCTACCACCCGAGTTGGCACCCAGATGGTAAACACATCATCTTCGCTAAGCCCAATTACACACTCGGACGGGATGAAATCATTAAACGAAATATTGAAGATGACTCGGAGCAAGTCCTTTATTCAACAGAAGATATATCAAATACTCCCACTATTTTAGCTGATGGCGAAACCCTTTTGTTTGCAGTTACCAATTCAGAGAACAACGGTATTTACTTGCTGCAACCAGGCCAGACAGAAGCTGAGTTGATAGTCGAGAATGCAATAGCACCTGACGTTTCTCCTAATGGCCAGTGGATAACCTACATTCTCAATAACTCAATATTCGTGGCAAGATTTCCATCAGGCACTGAGCCGAGGCGAGTCTCGATTGATCCCAGCATGCGTCCGTTATGGCGTGCTGACGGAAAGGCGTTGTTTTTTAATGCAACAATCGATAGTGGTGATCAGGTTATGCAAGTTGTCGAAGTAGAATCTGAAGATCCATTGAGCTTCGGCCCACCACGGTCCCTTTTTCCAACAATAGAAGCTGCGTCTTTAGAGGTATCGGGAACTTATAGCCCATGGGGCGCAACTTATGATGTTTCAGAAGATGGCAGCCAGTTTTTGATAATCTTTCGACAAAGTAGCCGCTACTATGATGAGATTATAATTGCCCAAAACTGGATTGCTGAAATTGAACGCCTTTTGCCCAATGATGTGTTTTAGAAGATGCCGGATAGCCTAGCTCGGCACTAGAGTTCCTAAATGACAACTGCTGTTAGCTTTTGGCTGGCAGCAGAAGTAAAGAATGCCTAAGAAGTGAAGGAAAAACGTTCAGAGGAATCGTCTGCAGTTGGCCGTGAGCGGTATTAGTAGGTAGCTTCGCTTTCCAAAATGTGGAGTTATTCTAGGTAACAAAATGTTATGTTCGCCGGGCGATTCCTGCGATGCGGAAAGCTAGATGAATATCGAAAAATTTAACCAACTATTATCCCTGCTCGCTAATTTAGGCGTTCTTGCAGGAATTGTTTTTCTTGCGATTGAACTCCAACAGAATACTGACATGATGGAAGCCCAAACAAGGGATTCAATAACCGATAAACAGCTGGATTGGAGCTTGGCTATAGCATCAGATACCTCGATAGCGGCGTTATGGGAGAAAGGAAATAGTGAAATAGAATTCACAGAACCAGGAGAAGGTGCTGCTTACTTTCTATTAACCACATCAAGTTTTAGGATATGGGAGAATGAGTTCTATCAGTATCAGAAAGGCCTCTTCTCAGAATCTGAGTTTTTGGGACGAGAGAACCGCTGGAGAAACAACATGCGAAATAGATTTCGTCAAGGGGTTTGGTGCAACACCAGATCTACATATTCAGAGGGTTTTCAAGAAATCATGAACAGCTTTCTTACAGATGATTTTTTTTGCGAGGAGAACACAAATTGATTCTCAGAAAGCTTAACATAACAAGCTGTGCAACGGGTCGGCCTCACCACACGACAAATGTGTATGGCGAAAGGTCCGCTCCTGGCCGTGAATTGACTATGCTCGAGGATTTCCATTTAGAAACTGTAAACTAAAACTAGCGGGGCGAACCTTCAACCTAAAGAGAGATGGGAATGACCAAGATCGCGACATCAAAAAGGGAATTGCTTAAAGCGGCAATTGGATTTGGTATGACTGGATTCTTGCCAACAACCCCCGCTCTACTAGCCCAAGAATCGGAAAGCAATCTAGATGAGCGGTTGTTCCCAGGATTTAGAGTCAGCAAGATAAATACCTCTGGTGCTACGATCCATACACTTGTCGGCGGTAATGGCCCGCCCATACTACTTCTACATGGTGCCCCTCAGTCACACTTCTCCTGGGCTAAAGTGGCAGTCGAATTAGCACGTGACTATACGGTTGTACTTACTGACCTGCGTGGTTACGGATATAGCAGCAAACCAGATGGAGGAGAAAATCATATAAATTACTCGAAGCGCACCATGGCTCTGGACCAAGTCGAAGTTATGGAAAGCCTTGGCTACGATCGATTCATCTTATTTGGCCATGATCGCGGAGGCAGAGTTGGACGTCGCCTGACAATTGACCACCCGGAGAAGGTGGAAAAACTAGCCGTTTTGGATATTGTTCCGGCACACTATCTTTACACTAACACCACCAGAGAATTTGCTGTTGCTTATATCCACTGGTTCATGTTCATACGACCTGCGCCTTTTGCTGAGAATATTATTTCTGCTACAGAAATGTTCGTTGGCGGGGGCAGTGGTGAAGTGGGAGAAGAGTATCGTCGGATTTATCAGGATCCTGCAGCAATTCATGCAATGTGCGAGGATTATCGAGCGTCAGCAAACATGGATATGGAGATTGACAAGGCCGATTTGGCGGCAGGAAAAACTATCAATTGTCCACTGAATGTGCTTTGGGGAGATTCTGCTCCCATGGGGAGGCTATATGACGTGCTAGGCATTTGGCAGAAGGAAGCCACTCGCGCCGAAGGGAAGGCAATGCCAGGTGGGCATACATTCCAAGATGAGCACCCTGAACAGACCTACGATGAGCTTATACGTTTTCTGAACGCTTGAGCGGGTGCATCTAGGGTTAAAAAATGTCTGGTGTTGGCCGAGTGCGGCCGCTAGAGTGCTGGAATAAAGGAAAAAATGAACCGGCTCGTATGTCTGATACAGCGAGAGGGTCCCAATATACAAGTGTTGTGTGTCTCGGATACCCTGACATGTATACAAAAGTCTTTCCACTTCTAGACAGGAGCACAACTTGACAATCTTCAGTAGAGTTCAATTGTTGTTATCACTTCTCCTAATTTGCTTGCCAGCGTTTTCGGCCGAAAACCAATCTATAGTTGAAGATGAAGTTTACGGGCACAAAGATGGCTTAGCTTTGACTTTTGATGCTCACCTTCCTATTGATGGAAATGGAGCAGCTGTAATCATTATCAATAGTGGCGGGCATAGGTCACCAAGGTTTGATTTGGGGGGTGCTTATGCACAAAGCGACCTGCCTTCAATGAGTCCACATCAACCCTTGTTAGAAGAAGGCTATGTCGTCTTTGATCTACGTCATGGGAGTATTCCACGTTATTCGATACCCGAAATTGTCGTTGACATTCAGCAAGGCGTAGTTTTTATTCGCCAGAACGCAGAGCAGTACGAAGTAAATCCGGAAAAAATAGGAGTGTGGGGGCAGAGTGCTGGGGGTCATCTGGCTCTCTTAGTCGCTCTTAATCCAGAGCTAGCATTGGCCGCTGAGTCCGGAGGTAATGAGTCACACCTTGTTTCAGCAGTGGTCGCTATGGCACCACTCACGGACCTAGCCAGTCTCATGGGGTCTTCAAGAGAAGGCTCACCGGGACCCCCAGGCATGGATTTTATTAAGGAAAGATACCCAGATTTTTCGCCATCGTCTTTTGCTTCAGCTGGTGACCCGCCTACACTGTTAATCCATGGCACTGAAGACAATTTGGTTCCGATGTCACAAAGCCAATTGATGCACAATGCATTACAAGACGTGGGTACTGATGTTCAACTCTTAGTAATTGAAGGCGCAGGACATCTGCTATGGTTACGGGATGAGATTTTTTCGCCAACTTTAGATTGGTTTAATAACCATTTGTTGGGGAATTAGAATGAGACCATACAAAGTTTTCAATCGGTCGGCCTCACTACACAGCGCATTCGGATTGAAAAATGTCTGCTGTTGGCCGATTGCTGTCTTTCGCAGGGTTGAATTTCAGCAATAGCTGCGGGACTGGAGCCGACCCGTTGCAGACATTAGCAATTTTCCAGAAACCCTTAAAATTCGGCTCTCCAAAGCAGACGTTTAGGCGGATATTCCTTCTATGCTAGACTCCCAGCATAATAGTTTATAAGAATCAGGGACCCTTCATGGGCAAGCTGTACGAAGAGTTAAAGCGCCGCAGGGTCTTCCGCGTGGCTGCGGTGTATGCTGTGGTGGCTTGGGTGTTGATTCAGGTAGCAGACACCATTGCCCCGCTGATGAACTTACCCGATTCAGCGCCGCGGTTAGTGCTGTTTCTGTTGATTATTCTTTTTCCTGTCGCCTTGTTTCTAGCCTGGGCCTATGAGGTAACACCTGACGGAATCAGAGCCGACTCAGGCGTTCAGCCACAACAGCGCATTGACCAAAGTACTGACCGAAAGCTTATCTACGCTATTCTTATCCTGGTTTTACTGGTCGCTGGTTTTCAGTTTGCCGATCGCTTTGACTTCGATACACAAGCCAGCTTAGCGGGTGCCGAAGTGCCCCGCGCTTTCCTGCCGGAGACCGCTTCAAGGTCGGCCTCGGTCGTGCGCTTCAAAGTCCCGCTCGGCGAAGAAGCTCAAGTTTATCTGGGGGGTATCCAGGACGGCGTGTGGGGGCGTCCGAGCAACACATCGCTGGCTCTCTCCCCTGACGGAGCAATGCTGGTTTATGCAGCGTGGAAACCTGGAGCCACTGGCAATTTGGAGTCCAGCCTCTATACCCGGCGCCTGGACCAGGAACGGGCCGACCCCATCCCGGGTACCGAAGGTGCCATGAATCCGTTTTTTTCCCCTGACGGAGCCTGGATCGGATTCTTTACCGGGCGATCATTGCGGCGGGTCACTGTAACAGGAAGCGATCTGCAGATGATCGACCCTGATACTGACATCCCTGAGGGGAGACCACGGGGTGCCTCCTGGGGTGATAATGACACCATCATCTTTGCTGGCAATGGCGGGTTATACGCTGTGGCGGCAAACGGAGGTAATTCAGAGCTGGTGGCGGACATCGGCAATGAAACAGGTCAATTTCGCCGTTACGCACAACCCGACATGATGCCAGGCAGTGCTACCGTGCTGTTTCACCGCGCACGTTCTGCAGATCCGGAACGGGCTGTGATTATGGCGGTGAACCTCAACACCGGCGAATTGACCACGGTTCTGACCAATGGAATGAATCCTCGATTTATCAAAACGGGTCATCTGCTCTTCATGCGTCAGGGTAGTTTAATGGCGGCTGGTTTTGATCCTGACACCTTGGAGGTCCAGGGTCAGCCCATCCCTGTTTTAGAGGATGTCATGCATGCGGTGACGATGCCAAATCCAGGTTGGTATACCGGCGCCGCTCAATTCGCATTCGCTGAGACTGGGGATCTGGTTTACGCTCAGGGTGGCAACTATCCAGCGCGGCCCCGCGACGTGTTAAAGATTGGGCTGGACGGTCAAGCAGAGTCGCTTAATCTTGACCGCCTTGAAACGCTGACTCTCCGTTTATCACCCGGGGAAGACAAGCTTGCTTTCACTGCTGGAATTGGGGCGGCAAAGAGTGTTTACATTCACGACTTTAAGCGTGGCGTAACCCAACGGCTTGAAACGGGAGGCTATTCAAACCATTGGCCGATCTGGAGCCCCGACGGGGGCTCTATTGCATTCAGTTCCGATCGTGATGATACTGAAAACGGCGTCGCGAACGTTTATCGCATGGCGGCGGACGCTAGCGGCAAAATCGAACGTCTCGCCGCCTCGGATACACCTCAGTTTATGTCGTCCTGGTCGTCCACCGGCGTGATCGCCTATTTGCAGGGCAATGCGCCAAGTGACATCTGGGTACTGCCGCCAGAGGGCGAGCCGTCTGCGTTTTTTGTATCCGAGGCCAACGAAGAATATGCCTCTTTTTCGCCGGATGGGCGCTGGCTGGCTTATACATCAGATCAGACCGGCCGCAGAGAAGTCTATGTCAGGCCCTATCCCGGTCCGGAACCGGCGACCTTAATCTCCTCTGGTGGCGGGTCGGCACCAGCATGGTCAAAGGACGGTGCACGTCTCTACTACCGTAGCGCGGGACAGATGATGGCGGTCGATGTTGCGCCCGGTGCAAGCTTTCAGGCAAGCCGAGCTGTAACTCTAATTGAACGCTTCAGCTATAACAGTGGTGGCCGGGTAAGAGCCTACGATGTTTACGCAGACGGTTCGTTTGTCGCCAACAACATACTCGATGCGCAGGAAGCATCGACTGATGCCGAACGTCCGGTGTCTATAAGTCCAAACCGATGGCAATTAAGAGTTGCCGAGGCTCATGTTATTCTGAATTTCTTTGAGGAGCTGAAGACAAGGATGGTGAATTAGAGCCGGGGATAGACCACGATTTACTACGACTGCTCTTGGCCGAGACCTGAAAGGTAAAAAGTGAAGAATGCTAGCAATCTAAATTTAAAAATAGTGTTTTCTGGTTGGTCTCGTAATTTTTTAGTATTTCTAACCTGTGCCGCGTTACTGTCCCGTAACGTAGTCTGGAGTGCTGAAACTTCTCACGAGATTGAGCAGTTCTCCGTATCTTTAGGTGCCGACACAATCGCCGGCGAGGTCCACCGAATAAAAGGTTCAGAGCCCGCAACTGCCCTTATCATAGCCGGTGGCTCAGGAGTCTGCTCACGTTCTGATACCAGTTCTGCGGTACCCCTGTTCTTACGGGGAAAGACAGCAATAGTTTTGGTAGACCGCCGTGGCTGTGGCACTTCGACTGGAACATTTACACGGCCTGGAACACGCAATAGTCGATGGCTGGTGCCTCGATTAGCCATGGATCTCGAAGCAGTTGCAGATTATCTACGGACCGATGGTTTTTCTCGCGTCGGGGTATTAGGGTCAAGCTTCGGAGGGTGGTTGGCTGTGTCTGCGGCGGGCGGAGATCGGCTGGACTTTTTTGTCACAATGAATGGAGGAGCTCAGTCAGTAGCAATGTCTGATACTTTCGACCGCCTTACAGATGATGGGATGACTATTGACCAGGCTATTACCGAAACACGCGCGACAGCACTGATTCGTAGTTACGATCCCACTCTTGATCTTGAACGCATAAGCGTGCCGGGAGTTTTTATACTGGCCACTAATGATGCCTCAAACCCTATGGTCCTTGATAAAGAAAGTATCGAATATTGGAGACTCAGAGGAAAACCCTTCGAGGCGATTATTGTAAATGATGCAGATCACGAGCTTGTAAATACAACTACGGGTGAGGTTGATCTCAACTGGGTTCCAAGAGTTAATGCGTTCATAGAAGGTAGTCTCGATATAACGATCAATTGAAAATTTCAGTCAGCGGTTTTACTTACTCTTTTGGCCGGTAGCTGCCGTTAAGAAGCAAAGGCGAAAGACTTGGGTATGGACAGGTAAAGCACTTGGCGTCTAATGATATGGCACTATGGTTGATGTATGCGCGTTAGGAAAGCTGTCCCGGAAGACCTGAATGTCATTGTTGATTTCATTTCTCTAGAAGCAATGGATGCAGAGGGGCGTATTCAAGATCGCGAAACTCTCGAACAGGGAGTCGGAGCTGGCCTAAGGGATAGCGCTATATCCGATTATTGGCTTTTAGTTGATGATCGAGAACAAGCGGCCGGTTGTGTATCGGTGATCAAAGAATGGAGCGACTGGAATGCCGGTTATTATTGGTGGATTCAAAGTATGTATATCTCGCCGGAATATCGCGGCAAAGGATTTATGAGCCTTTTGATTGATACAGTCGCTAAGTCGGGCCGCCAGCAGAACTGTCTTGAGCTAAGGCTTTATGTTCATACTAATAATAAGGCCGCAATTCGCGCGTATGAAAAAGCAGAATTCGAGTATATGCCTTATCGTCTCATGTCAAAGCGAATCTAATACTTTAAAGACGGGGATGAAGTCCTCTTCTGGCCGAAAGCTGCCAGCGGTAAAGTTTACACTTTGGCCACTGTGCCGCGGTATCGGCTCAGTTAAAATGACAAAACCTTTCCTTAAAGGATGACTGAAAGGTAAAAAGGAGTCGATGCATGACGGAAAGTAAGACAAACACGATCAATGCTGACTCAACTGCGTCTCACTCTCTGTTGCGCGCCGAAAATCACATTATCCGGCTGACCTTCTGGCAAACCATCCTCTCGGTTGTTGGTGTGGTAATTGCTGTTCTCGCCCTCTACGCGGCGCTTACTGAGTCTGCCGCGGTTCGCCAGCAGACCGCGGCAGCTGTTTGGCCGTTTGTGCAGCTGAATATTGAAAATTACGATACGGGCGACGCTGCAGGATTTTCCTTGGGGTTTACAAATGTCGGCGTTGGTCCCGCAAAGATGCAGGATGTCCGCCTTAGCATCGATGGGAACGTCACAAGAAACTGGTCAGAGCTAGTTGCCAGCGTAGACGGGGATATCGGAGCCACAATCAACCGAGACTTTATCAGTGATCGCGTCCTGCGACCCGATGAAAAAGTTTTCATTTTCAATACCGAGGACGCTGATCTAGCGCGAAAGCTCATTGGTGCCGTCGGCAATCCGCGAGCCTCACTCACATTTTGCTACTGCTCGATATTCGAAGAGTGCTGGCTTGCGGATAGTCGCAAGGACCTGCAGGCGCCGGAGCTAGTTGAGGCCTGTCCGGACTTCGGCAGTGAGACGTATCGCAACTAGCAAGCGCAACCGCCGACTATGACGACTTGAATTTGCGCAACAACGAATCCATGTAGGTATGGTGACGTCTGCTGTTGGCCGAATTCGGAAGTAAGGGCCTGCTTAGAACTACCCTCTTTGCTTTCAAACGAGGTCATTGAAGCCCCACCACAGCAATTGGCATCCCTTTCCTTTCCGTACCCTTCCCAACCTAACCCCTTAAACTGGGATAACGGGGACAGAAATAGTTTTCCCAGTGCAATCGCGGCTTCGATTGAGAGTTCGTACCCCGGGAGGATTGATTCGTAACCGTCCGGCCATCACACCTTGCTATTCCGGCTGCCAGTTATGTGGCAACAGGTCATGAATGCGGCTAGCCTTCTGAGTCGGTAGCCTGGCCATGACATCTTTTAGGTATGTGTAAGGATCAAGCCTGTTCATTCGGGCTGACTTTATCAGGCTCATCACAGCAGCCGCGCGCTGACCACTGCGCAGCGATCCGGCGAACAGCCAGTTGGAACGCCCCAAGGCCCACGGGCGGATCTGATTCTCGACCCAGTTGTTGTCGATAGGCACCGCGCCATCATCGAGATAGTGGGTCAAGGCACGCCAGCGTTTCAGACTGTAATCAATGGCTCTGGCCGTAGCCGATCCGTCCGGTACCTTTTGCCGCTGCGCCAGCAGCCAGGCATGGAAGTTCTCCAGCAGTGGGCCGGCCCGTTGTTGTCGCAGTAGGCAACGTTGCTCGTCATTCAGATCCCTGGCCTGACGCTCGATCTCGTACAACTGACCGATGCTATTCAGCGCACTGGCCGCCAGGGTGCTCTTGTTGGTAGCGTGCAGCTCAAAGAACTTGCGCCTGGCGTGGGCCATACAGCCGATCTCGGTGACACCCCGGCCGAACCCAGCCTTGTAACCACTGTAATCGTCGCACACCAGTTTGCCCTGCCAGTCGCCCAGGAAGGTGCGGGCATGCTCCCCGGCACGGCTGGGCGCAAAGTCATAGACCACTGCCCGGGTCTGGGCATAGGGCGTTGTGCAGTAAGCCCAGATGTAGGCGCGGTGGGTTTTCTTCTTGCCCGGCGACAGCATTGGCACCGGCGTCTCGTCGGCATGAACCACCGGGTGGCTCAGGATGGTCTCGCGCAAGGCATCCGCCAGTGGCTGCAACACCACACCGCAGCGACCCACCCATTCGGCCAGCGTGGAGCGGGGAATACCCAGCCCGGCACGTTCGAAGATCCTTTCCTGACGGTACAGCGGCAGGTGGTCGGCGTACTTGGCCACCAGCACCTGTGCCAGCAGGCCAGTGGTCGGCAGACCTTTATCGATTACGTGCGCCGGTACCGGTGCCTGCACCAGCGTTTCGCAGTCTTTACACACCCACTTACCACGAACATGCCGCTCAACGGTGAACTCACCGGGGGTATAGTCCAGCTTTTCGCTGATGTCCTCGCCAATCCGTTGGAGCTGACAGCCACACTGGCAGTGGGTGTTGTCCGGCTCGTGCTCGATCAGCCGGCGTGGCAGCTCCGGTGGCAGGGGTACACGCTTGGGTTGTTGTTTCGGCCTGGACTGTGAGAGGGGGTCAGCCTGCGCCGCCTCCAGCTCCGCTTCGATGCCGCCCACGTCGGCGTCGACGATGTCTTCCAGGAGAGTGCGTTGCAGAACGTTCAGTTGTTCACTGTGTTTACCGAAGCGGTGACGTTTGAGTAACGCCATCTCGTGGGTCAGTTTCTTGTTGAGTGTTTCGAGGTAACTGACGCGGTGCGTAAGGCTGTCGTTGCGTTCAGTCCGCTGCTGAAGTGTCTTCTCCTGCTCGGCGAGGCGCGAGAACAACGAGGCAGTCAGGGCTCGTAGTTGCTCGGCATTAAGCTGGCTCACGTCGGGATGTGACATGGACCAAGTATGCCACCGATGGTCGGTCAGTGCGACTCAAAGAGGCCCGGCATTCACTACAAAGCACGAATGACGCCCGCCTCACCGAGGCGCTGCCACGGCAGCCCCTGAACCAGCGCCTGAAGCTGTTCTTCATCCACGAGAAGGTGCTTGCCGCGCCAGGGTTCCGCCCAGTGGAACTTGCCACGGTTCAGGCGTCTGGCACACAGCCACAGCCCCAATCCATCATGCACCAGAATCTTTATCCGGTTGGCACGCTTGTTGGTAAAAGCATAAGCACAGTGTGGTCTGGCACTGCCGAACACCTGGACTACTCGGGCCAGCGCCTTATCCGGCCCGGCACGCATATCCAGTGGCTCGGTGGCCAGCCAGATCGCCTCAATACGGATCACTGCAGCAGGTCACGTAACAGTGCCAGACAACGATCCGACTGAGAGACTGGCCAGCTCACCTTGATCGATTGTTGACGGAAGGGAATCTCCAGACGGACACACTCGTCCGCTCCGCTAGCCGAAGCAGGCCGTGGCACTTGCGTCGAATTGATCGGTAGTGCTACAAAACCTGGAGTGGTTACCGGCAATGAATTCGTTTTGGCCTGACGGATCCACTTATGGACCAGGTTGGCATTGAGGTCATGTTCTCTGGCGACCCTGGCAACAGATGCACCGGGTTCTTGGCAAGCGGCTACGATCCTGTGTTTGAAATCCGGGGCAAACCTTCGACGCTTAACAGGTGTGGCGAATACGCTTAGTTCGTTCATGATAGTGTCCACTAAAAAATAGGTGGACACTATCGGTAGATCAGGCTGACCAGGCAAGATGGGTTCCCCGGCCGCTTACATTGATTCGGAATTAGGCTGAGCCTAATTCCTCACCCTTCGGGCAGCCTGCGGCTGTCTGCGCCGCTGCGCGGCTTTCGAACCTGGGGAGGTTCTGCTGCTCTCCTGGGAGTGCCATATTAAAAAAGGGCCCCAATGGGACCTGAGAGTTCGTACACCGGGAGGATTGATTCGGAATTAGGCTGAGCCTAATTCCTCACCCTTCGGGCAGCCTGCGGCTGTCTGCGCCGCTGCGCGGCTTTCGAACCTAGGGAGGTTCTGCTGCACTCCTGGGAGTGCCATATTAAAAAAGGGCCCCAATGGGACCCTTTTTTAATATGGCGCACATCGAAGGAGAAACTTCGAACCGCCTTTTTCAGACATTAGAGGAATGGAATGAGTTTCTCAAGAAATATGCGCCATTCTTCAAGGAGGTGGCGTAATGAGAACACCTCCTACAAAATCAAGCAAAAACAACAAGATACCCACTCCATTCTCGCTCAGGCTCACTTTCGAAGAGCGAGCAGCTTTAGAGCAGGAAGCCGGAGATGAGCCGCTAGGTGCTTATATCCGCAAAAAGCTGTTAGGCAGCAAACGGAAGCCCAGAAGACGGCGCAGCCGTACCAGAAAACCTCTCAAGGATGAAAAAGCTCTGGGTGAGCTGTTGGGCAAGCTTGGCGAGTCCCGTCTTGCCAGCAACGTCAACCAGCTCGCCAAAGCGGCCAATTCTGGCTCTTTACCTGTCACGCCAGATACCGAAAAGGCACTCCAAAATGCCTGTGACGACGTGCGAGCCATGCGCATGTTGCTTATGCAGGCGCTGGGCTATTACTCCTCGGAGGTGTAGCCATGATTTTGAAGGGTAGCCAGCGCTTAGGCGGCAGGCAGCTCGCCGCGCATTTGCTCAAAACTGAAGACAACGAGCATGTCGAAATCCACGAGCTGCGAGGGTTTATGTCTGAAGACCTGCCTTCCGCCTTCAATGAAGTCCATGCAATCAGCAAGGGTACTCGCGCCAAGCAGCCTTTTTTCTCCCTGAGTCTCAGCCCACCGCCTAACGAGCGTGTGCGTATTGAGGTCTTTGAAACAGCTATCGAGCAGATAGAGCAAAAGCTCGGTCTGGAAGAGCAGCCTCGCGCCATCGTATTTCACGAGAAAGAAGGTCGCCGTCATGCCCATGTCGTTTGGTCGAGGATCGACACAGACGAGATGAAGGCTATCAACCTGCCATTCTACAAAATGAAGCTGAAAGACGTATCCAGGGAGCTGTATTTGGAGCACGGCTGGAAAATTCCACCAGGCATCATTGATCGCAAGGATCGGAACCCACTCAACTTCAGCCGTGAGGAATGGCAGCAAGCTCGCCGCGCTGGCCTGAACCCCAAGGATATTAAGCGCACATTTCAGGAATGTTGGGCTATCTCCGATAACCGCAATGCTTTCTCACAAGCCCTGCTCAGCAAGGGCTTTGTATTGGCTCGCGGGGATCGGCGCGGATTTGTTGCCGTCGATTATCAGGGCGAAGCCTACGCAATCGCCAGATATACAGGCGTAAAGGCCAAGGATGTTCGCCAGCGGCTGGGTGATCCGCAAACGCTGCCATCTATTGAGCAAACCAAAGACAAAATCGCAGCGGATATGTCCAAAAAACTTGAGCAGCACCTATCTCATGCTGAAGCAATCAAACAGAAACGCTCCGCTGCGTTTGAGTTCAAACGCCAACGTCTGGTGGAAGAGCAGCGTAAAGAAAGGCAACTTCTGGAACAGTCACAGCGCAAACGCTGGGATGCAGAAACACAAGAGCGTTCACAGCGCCTATCTAAAGGGCTTATGGGTATCTGGCATCGGCTCACAGGTAAGTACGAAAAGACAAAACGCCAGAATGAACTGGATGCGCTTGTCGCCTTCCAGCGTGATCGTCATGAGAAAGACGAACTGATATTCAAGCATATCCAACAACGCCAGCAGCTCAGCCTGCGCCAGCGCAGTGAAATCCATACTCATGAGCTGGAAATCAAGCTGTTACGTCAAGATATTGAAGATTACCGGGATTTAAAAACCGGAAAATCCAGCACTCTAAGGAGTGAATACCGCAAACGGTCAGCGCAGCAGGAGAACGAACGAAAACCCCAGCCAAAACGGGACAAAAACCGAGATCGCGGGCATGAGCCGGAAATCTAGCACCCTTTAAAATTGAAATATATGATCCATATATAGACCGTATAAACACATTACGGTCTATATATAAGCCATTTTTTACTTGCTGAATCAGGCAAACACTGATACGCTGATTCATGTATAGATCATATAAAGACTATATGATTCATAGAGAGGCCAAAGGAAAAGTCAAAGGTGAGTTATGCCCAAAGTATCGGCACGCACATATTCCCGCTATAGCCTGGAGGCCATCAGCCTGCTTGGCAAGCTGATCCGTGCGGCGAGAAAAGAGCGCAAGATGACCGCACAAGAGGTCGCCGACCGCGCTGGAATTTCTCGCGGTCTGTTGCAGCGTATAGAAAAAGGCGATCCCAAGTGCGAACTGGGAGCAACCTTTGAAGTTGCCACCATCGTGGGCGTGAAGCTCTTTGACGCAGAAGCGACCACACTCACCAAGCATATTCGCCAAACAGAAGACAAACTCGCACTGCTACCCAAGTCTGTGCGCAAAAAAGTAAAGGTCGCTGATGATGACTTCTAATACCTCCGATAACGAGGCTTTCGTCTGGATATGGCTACCCGAAGCCACTGAACCCGTTGTTGCCGGAAAGCTGGAAGCTGACGATCAGGGCAACGTGCTATTCAACTACGGTAACAGCTATCTGGAGCGTATTAGCTCTAGCCCTCCGGCCATTTCCATTTACGAGCCGGAATTACCGCTTAAAACAGGCGTATTGCCCTTACTTGATGGGCTAACCATGCCTGGATGCATACGAGATTCTGCACCGGATGCCTGGGGACGGCGCGTTATCATCAATAAAAAGCTTGGGCGCAAAGGCAAAGATACGGATACCGATGCGCTAGGCGAGCTAACCTATTTGCTGGAATCCGGCTCTGATCGTATCGGCGCATTGGATTTTCAGCGCTCTCCCAGCGAATACGTGCCGCGCTCGGCAAACAACGTCCCCCTGGAAGAATTGCTTCAATCCGCTGAGCGGGTTGAGCAAGGCGTACCGCTCACCCCTGAGCTGGATCAGGCGCTTTTCCATGGCAGCTCTATCGGCGGTGCGCGCCCCAAAGCCCTGATCGAAGATCAGGGCACGAAATACGTTGCGAAGTTTTCTTCAAGCACCGACCTCTACAGCGTGGTAAAAGCTGAATATATCGCCATGCGCCTGGCGGCACTGGCCGGAATAAATGCCGCGCCTGTAAGGCTTGTTCAAGCTGCACAAAAGGACATTCTGCTAATCGAACGATTTGATCGTGAGAAAACCGCCAAGGGCTGGACGCGCGAATCTATGGTCTCTGCGCTAACACTCTTTGGGCTGGATGACATGATGGCACGGTATGCGAGCTATGAAACCTTCGCCGAAATTATCCGCCACCGTTTCGGTGATCCGAAGGAAACTCTTGAAGAGCTGTTTTCTCGTATAGTCTTTAATATTCTGTGCGGCAATACCGATGACCATGCAAGAAATCATGCGGCATTCTGGAACGGCAAAACACTGCGCCTAACCCCGGCTTACGACATTTGCCCTCAAGGCCGTGCAGGCAATGAGGCAACGCAAGCCATGCTGATTTCTGGCGACAACAGGCTGAGCAAGCTTAAATCCTGCCTTGATGCCGCGCCCCACTTTCAGCTTTCCGAAGAGAAAGCGAAAGCGATTTTCGAAAAGCAGCGCGAAGCGATTGAGGCAAATTGGGATAAGGTTTGCGATGAAGCAAAGCTAAGCACAGTTGACCGCAATCTATTTTGGGAAAGGCAGTTCCTCAATCCTTTTGCATTTGAAGATTGATGCTCGTCACTTGCCTTTTTTAGCGGCAAGTGCCGCGTTAAACCGCCAAGCCGGAGCAAGGCTTGGCGGCGCAAATTTTCGCAGCCCCACAAAAGGTTCTCAGGCGAAAATTTGCCGCCGGATGATCCGGCGGCCTCACTCTCAGCGGTCAATGATTCCAGAAAACGTGTACTTCTTCATAGGCCGTTTCGATGGTGTAAATATCCCCGCTTAAATCCATATCACGCCCCATGCGCTCATAGTCGATGTAGTAAGCAAGATTTTCAGGAATCTGGCTGGTGTCTTCGGTTAATTGTTCTGCATAGTCCGCTAGGGACTTGTAGCAACCGGAATAATTCTCTTCCATAGCCTTTCTGGCATCCTCAAGATGCCCGCCAAAGTGGCTCAGTAATTCCCCTGCAAGGTCGGGATACTCTTCAATGAAACAGGCAATTTCATGCAATGATTGAATACCTTCGTATTCGCTCACAGAATAACCACCAAATCCTTCATAGTCGTGAATGGCGAATTCTTCCGCGAAGCCTTCGGGGCTTTCGGCCAGCATGGCGTTAATCTGGTCTTGAATGTCATTAATGTCTTGGGTCGCATCTATCCATACGCCGTGTAACTTGCCGTTGTTATAGGCTGCGAGGTCTGCCACGTAAATTCTGATTTCTTCACTCATCGTCTTTGCTCCTGAATTCGCTGTTGAGGTTCTTACAAGCACCGCTTGTGGTGCGCTGCTCATGAACCTCTGGCGACTAGGCCGACTAGGCGGGGGTGAAAGAATCCAGAAAAATTGCGGAGGGTCTGGCTCCGCTGGAAACCGTCATTTTTCTTGATTCTGAGGGGATGCAATGCCCCTCAACTGCTTTCTTGTAGATCACGCTCACCTGCAAGGTGAACACGTCCTTCTCTTCCATAGATAGCCGCTCATCTTCGATGACTGCCCTTCAATGCGTACCGATTACTCGTAACGCTCCATCTTTTCCAGCCGCAACCTGCGGCCTTTTCGAGTGACCTATTCGTTGCATCAGCAAGCCATAGACCAGCAAGCGTGCCGATCCTGTACGGGCACGCTTCTCCATATATTTCGACCATAGGTGCAAATTATGACCTCCTGCGCACAAGCGGCCACACGAAAGGCTGCGATAGGCGCGGCCTCCAAGAACAGGAGGTAACAATGAAACTGGTTACGCGATTTGAACTGGCAGCCAAGAACGAAAACGAGCTGCACGCATATTTAAGAGAGGCGTTTAACGAACTTGCCAGAAGTGAGCCTGATACTCATCAGCGCAGAAACGCACTGGCATCCATCGAGAATATTCAAAATGAACTGGCTTCAAGGGCACCATGCCCTTGAGCCGTGAAGAAGTCATGTATTCGCACTGTCTTCATTGATGATTCCAAGAAACATATTCTGTTCCAGACCTGGAAATTCTGGCACCCACTCAATATCATTTTCCTGTGAATCATAATGATATTCAGTGGTCGAAAAGACCACTTGGCACGAACTGGACTTAACTGTCTCTTTCAGCCGTTGAATGAATGCTGCAAAGTGTTCAGCTTCGATGTCATGCTGGCGGGGTGTATCGAATATGATAAACCCAATGTGCTCGGCTCCTCTATTTATATAGATATCGAAGAAAGCTGCCTTCATCGCTAGAACAACTCGCAGCAAGGTACTGCCACTGAACTGATTAACCTTTTCGTTGCCGAATAAAACCCCAAAATCCGAGTCTACTGAAATATCTCTTGATACATTTCGTGTACTTAAAACATCAAGCCATTCTTTCAATTTCTCTCTGTATTCTGACCTGAACTCTAAAATTCTGAGATCAGCCGAAGCCCCGCCAGAATCCATCGCGGCAATATCATTGTGTAATCTTTCACGCGCATTAAGTAATTCGACATAGCCTTTTTTTTCAGATTCAATACGCTCAACAATCTCCTTTTCGCTCTGGAGATCAATAATCGCTCTAGTAAGCTGACTGATTGCATTAACGAGACCATCGGTGGAATTCCCTACCCTTTCCGACGACAAACTTGTCCGCATGGAAGCAATTTCACTCTCAATTTTTTTGGATTGATCCAACAAATCCTCAAGTCGAACTTCCTGATAAGACGCATTTCGTTCCAAGTCCTTTATCTGGTCACGAAGATAGAGCAAATTTTTTCCGTATGACTCCGAGCTATTAAGAAAAAGCTGACACCGAGAATTAGCACATATGTCATTAAAGGATGTGAATAGTCGCCTTGCCTCTTCATTTAGTGAAAGAGTATTTATCTCAATTTCAATTTCGTTCTTTATTTTCCCCAAACCTGAAATTCGCTCTTGCAAATCTCGGACACGCTTATCTATCTCTTGCTTTTGAGCCACTTTTTCTTGGAGCAAGTAGTTAATGGCCGAATCTGCACCTTCCGTAGCGTCTTGACTTGCTCTCAGATCGTCTAATTCTCCACGAAGTCGCAACAGCTCATTTTCTAGTTGGTGACTTGTGCGTCCAGAACCCTCCCTTTCATTTACTAGGCGCTCAATAAAACGTTCACTTGTAACGATCGCTGTATCTGTTCTCTTTAGCTCATCTTTCTTTTCAATTAGTAGCCGCTTTCTCTCAAAGGAATTTTTTGCAGGAACGCCCAATGAATAGCGAACCATTTCGGCATACTGATCTTTAATGAATGAAGCAGGAGACTTGTAAGCACTAGCGTATCCAGAATCCTGATCCACATAAAACAAGGGCAGGAAAGTTGAAACATAGGCTGGCGTTGGCTCATTTCTATTCGAAGTCAACGTTTGCTCTGGCAATCCCAAAAACCCAAACAAGTATGCAGACATATCTTTCTCGTTGTAGAAAGTTCGAGTCTGCTGCGTGTCTGACTGAGTGCAATCTATATGAAAATCTGATCCTATCTCGCGCCGGAATTCAATATGAACATCCCTGTGTACAGCTTTCAAAACCACGGAAGCACAGTTACTCAAAATATCATCTCGATATCGGACAGGATAACCAAGAGCATAGGCAATTGAATGGATAACTGGAGTCTTTCCACAACCATTTGGCCCATAAAGTTGAGTAATATCTTTTCAAAATTCCAATTTTCTGGAACCCCAACCTCTTGGCCCAGAAGGCTCTATTCTTAGCTCCAAAAGATTCATGTAAGCTCCATCGATATCTGCTTCTCTATTTCTATGTCCCTATACTTCCTCTCTATGAGCCGAAGCGTATATGCGAGATCGGTATCACCATCAATAGCGGCAGCTACTACTTTCTTGCCTAATTCCGTGGCACGAATACGCGAATGGCTTTTGTCTACAAGAACAAGGTCAGCAGCCTCCAAGAAGGTTAAAGCTTTTACCGTCCGCATCCTCAAATTTGCCGACCACCCAAGATGTTGAGAAGAACCTTTGAACCCTGAAAATGTTCTTTCAAAGCACTCTCCCACAACCTGCCCTAGTTCCTCGCTCTTAGGTTTTCTTCTGGATTTGGAAAGTAACAATATTGTCATGGCCAGTAACGGAAGATGGAAAAGAGCTTCATTACTCAGTCTGTGACTAACTGATGAGTCGGAATTATCGAATCGCACCGTGATATTTTTTTCTTCAGCTTCTTCAAAAAACTCGTCGTAATTCATTGCGATTCATTCCTTACCATGGCTGCGAAGACCCCACCGAGCAGAAGCTCCCTTGTTAAGGTACTTGAAATACCCTGTTCCGTTACCTCGTCAAATAGTGTTCCAACATTATTTTTTAAAAACTCGAAGGAGCTGTCTTTGCTTGACCAATCAAACGCGATCTGATCGATCTTTTCCTGTAGAAAATTCAGGTCAAATTCCGCCATACTGTGGCGCTTGTTTCTAAACCAAATATCCCACTTGACTTTGCACTCTGAAGCAAACTCAATCATTCTCTCGCTTGCTCCGGCCTGCTTCATAAGCCTATGAATAATTGATGCAGTTTTGATTGCTTGTGTATCACCACCTTCCTTTAAGTGCCTATATGCCCCCTTAGATATCGACAAGATGTCGAGCATTTCGGCTATACCGACTCCGGCTATTTCATCAAGCTCATGCTCACTGATATCTGGCATAAGTTTTGAAAACGACTTCAATTCGACCAGCGCGACAAGATTGCTAATAATTTCCTCACACTCACCATGTCGGAGGTCAATCTCGCTATACTTAAATATCGTATCTCTTGCTATTGCCGAGAAGCTTTCATCATCTGGGGCAAGATACGAAACATTTGGCTCCAAATTGAGTTTCTTAAGCAATTCAAAAATTTCCGCATCTTCGAGCGGAGTGTCCTGCGGGAAAGCATCATTGAAATGCTCAAGTAACAGGCCGTAATGATTATTCCCCTTAGCTCCGTTAGTCGCGGCCTGTAAGCACGCCTCAACATCATCATCCAAATGCACGTTCGTAAGGAAGACTACTTTTCCACATGAGTTATTAAATTTGATCGTATGGAGTAGCAGCTTTCCTGCAAAACTGTTTGCAATCTTTTCAGGTGAGGCTGACTTTCGTTTTTTGTATAGCCCAAAGATGTCATTTATTGTCCATTGGTAATTTCGCTTTTCTTTCGTCTTAACTTGATAAAAGTTATAGACGTGTTTTCCGTCCAGATTTAGACGAGCAACGTAATCATCCTGATAATCACAATAGACTCTATCAAGCGCATCGTCTTCTAGCAGAGAAAGACACTCATATGCCGCCGCACGAAATTGAGCTTGGTAGCGGGCTATCGTATCGCGGCCAGCATTTTCCCTTGGCACAATTTCGTGCAATTTCGGAGTGCCATTATCTACATTGTTATCCGGCATAAACCCTTATCCTGTCAGTCCACGTATCCCATCATCCCGTCAACGTCCGTAGACTTGATGTAGCGGGCTGGGTTTTCTGTGTCTGTTGCGATTTCTTCAAAATGGCGCTCTCCGCACTTGATTTTCGCGCCTTCAAGGTGGCGCAAATCGTCCCACCATGTGCTGCCTTTTGTTTCGACGACGAAGTACAGTTTTTCCTCGCCATCGTTCTCCACGACAACCGCCCAATCGGGGTTGTACGAACCAAGTGGCGTTGGCACTTTGAACCACGCGGGCAACTTGGCGTAGACCTTCACTTTCTCATTCTTTTCCAAGTCCTCGGCGAATGACTTCTCCACGCCTCCTGAGTCGTACACAACATGGGTGTAGACGGACTTTTGAACTTCCAGCGTATTCTTCAAATAGCCTTTCAGCTCTTCCTGCTCGAAAAGCTCCTGAGCGTAGAAATGGTCGTCACCGATTTTCGTGTACTTGATTCCATCCACCAGCGCTAACCGCTTCGTGCGGTTGATCGCCTCTGAGCAATAGTCGATGAACTGCTGGGGGTTACGAAGGAAGTCTTGTAGCCTGCGGCTCTCCCTGAGAACTTGAACAATGCTCTTTCTGGTGAGTTGGGTCTTGTCCTGCAAGTCAGTAATGATGTCGGGCAATTCGATATCATTCTCGTGGATTGTGGTATAGCCGGATGCGCTGGTTTCCTGAACCCCTACGCCGCCTTTACCGATTGCGATATCTGCCTTTCGGAATTGAGCACGAGTTCTCGTAATTGGCGGACAGTTCCTGATTGCATCAGCACAATCGTTCAGAAGTTTGAGATTGTCGAACTCTACGCGGTAAGTCGTCTTGTACTTGATCCGCTCCCAAAGCAGGCGGAAGTCATCGGATTCAAGAACTGCTTCCCGCGTTCGAATAATCTTCCGGTCATCGGCGTTCTTAATATCCAGCTTGCCCGCCAACTTGCGAAGAACACCCTGAATGTCCGAAGCTATAATGCCTGCCTGTTCCTCTCCATGATCCTTGATAAGCTCCTGCTTGATGTTTTCCGGCAGCTCAAAGTTTCCGTCTTTCAATACTGCGCGGAGACTGTCCTGCACCTTGCCTTTGGCATCCACAAAATGCTGATCCTTGAGGAACTGCCAAATCTTCTCCGACTGCTCTACACCCAAGGGCGCAACCTCACCGTGATCGTTGAGGGTTTGAATGGTTGCGAACTGGTGCGGCTCAACAATGCCAAAGCGAATACCCGTGTCCTGCTCGATCTCTTTTTGCAGGTTCTCGGCAAACTTCTCGTAGTTCTCCGTCGCAATCACGGTCAGCGTATTTACGTCATTACCGCGAAGCCTTTCACCGTTTTGGTTGACACAGAGACGCAGACCACGGCCAAGCGTCTGGCGGCGTTCTCGCTCACTGCCCATGTCACGAAGCGTGCAAATCTGGAAGACGTTCGGATTGTCCCAACCTTCCTTCAGGGCGGAGTGAGAGAAGATGAACTTCAGCTTGGTATCAAAGCTCAGCAGCTTCTCCTTCTCCTTCATAATCAGGTTGTACGCCCGCTCGGCATTGTCGCGGTTTGCCTGATTATTCTCGGCGGTTTCTACGGATCGACCTTTCTTGTCGATGGAGAAATAGCCGTTGTGAACTTCGTCCGCATCGGCATCCAGATCAATCTCCTTGAAGAGACTTTGATACTCCGCTGACTTTGCCAGCTTGCGGTATTCTTCCTCGAACATCCGAGCGTATTTCCCCTTCACTGCGTTACCGTCTTCGTCGTACTGGCGGTAGTGCTCGACGCTATCAATAAAGAACAGGCTCAGCACCTTGATCGGCTTTTTGTTCGCAGCGAACATTAGTTCCTTATCGAAGTGCTCTTTGATTGTGCGCCGGATCATCAGACGCTTGATCTGGTCTGGATCAACACCACCAATGGCATCGCCCGGCCTCAATAGTTGATCGAACCCATCACCTTTAACTTCGATAGACTCGTTGTCCTTTCCGCAGGTAATGGTTCCGATCTGCATATTCTCGTAGATGGATCGACCAGTGATTTGCTCCAGATCGTCACCGTCCTCTACGGTCAAGAATTCTCGCCGTACATTCTTGCCACGCTGCACATCCACTTCGACCTTTGCAGTGATTGATCCTTTCCGATTATGGGTAGAGTCCAACCGGATATAGGGTTTGTTGTGGCCACTGTCGATCTGGAGCGAAGCCACCTCAATCTGCTTAACCAGCCCGCGCTCATAGGCGTCCACAGCATCCAATCGGAAAGTCATGTGATGTTTGTCAACATGGGTAGCGGAATAACGCAGGGTACACAGCGGGTTCATCGCCGTGAGCGCTTCTTTCCCTTTACCCGTCAGGCCACCGTCAACACTTTGCGGCTCATCGACGATGATGATGGGGTTGGTGGCGCGAACGAGGTCAATCGGCTTTTCACCACCTGTGTTCTCGTTCTCCTTATAAAGATTATTTACATCCTTCTTGTTGATCGCTCCGACTGTCGTGACCATGATCTGGATATTGCTACTGGTCGCAAAGTTACGTACCTGACCGAGCTTTGAAGAATCGTAGAGAAAGTATTCGTAGCCCTTGGCCTTTGGATACAAGCCTTCGAAGTGCTCCTGCGTGATTTGTAGCGTTTTGTATGTACCTTCCTTAATCGCAACGGACGGCACGACAACCACAAATTTGGTGAAGCCGTAGTTCTTGTTCAACTCGAAGATCGTACGCAAATACACGTAGGTCTTGCCCGTTCCGGTCTCCATTTCAACGGTGAAGTCGCCACTGGCCAGTTTCTCAGTGGGGCGCAAGCCATTCTGGAGCTGCACCTTGCGCAAGTTCTCTTCAATTTCCTCATCCACCAGCACCAGCCTGTTACCGATACCGAGCTGGCTTTCTTCCATACCCAATGACAAATTGGGGCTGGATTCCGGCTGGAAGGTCACGGTGAATTCAGAGCGGGATATTTCCTGCCCCTTAAACAGACTAACAACCGAGTCTACGGCGGCTTTTTGGTAATCCAGATCGTCTTCAAAATGCAGCTTCATCCAGCAATCTCCCTACAAGCTGCGCACATGGTTTATGCCGTTCTGCTCAAGAATGGCAGCCATGTTGGTTTTTGAAACATCATCGCTGAACGCGCTATCACGGAAGAAGACATGAGTATCAGAGCTTGGCGCAAGCTCGCGGTGCCATTCGACGATACCTTGGCCAATTTCCTCGACCTGATCCTTGTTGATTGACTCACTGAGGCAAGCAAACAGAACTCCATAGCCAATACTGAAAATTGTCCTGTCAATTACTTCGCGACTCTCAATAGGAACGGAAAGATCGACTCCACGCTTTAGAAGAAGCTCGTAAAGAACATCCTGCTCGGTTCTACCTTCCACCAAATGATCTTGATGAGAAAGCAGGCTTTCTTCGAGATCGGATCGATCAGGATTCCAGACTTGGATATTGGAATTACTCAGCTTAAAAGTCCTAAACCCCTTATCTATATCTTGATTCGACCCCTCTATAGAATTCGCTGACCGTTTTATTCTTTCTCGCGAAATCTCCGCAATCGTTTCGAACCCCTGCTCAAATGCTGTTTTGCTATGCTTCTTCGGTACTTTTTTGCCATCCTCAAGCTCAAATGTAGGTTCCGGCAACTGGACACAAATGTACCGTCTATTGGCACCATCTTCGGCATTTTGTGCCATCACGGCATGAGCCGTTGTTCCTGAGCCGGCAAAAAAATCCATTACGATGTCATCATCTGACGACCCAAGAAAGACACACTGTTTTATCAATTCAAGAGGCTTCGGAAACTCCAATACGCCTCCCATATCTATGCGACCCGCCTCTACAGTTCCTTGTTCGCTAATGAACTTTGTATCCGTCCAAATCGACTTGGCTTTTGTTGTACTTTTCCTAGACTTCTCGTAGATATTCCATCCACCATCCCGCTTTTGCTTTGCCCATACCGTCTTTGGGGAAGCGTTTATGCCTTCATTGACCAACTTATCCTTTCCCCAACGCCAACAACTATCTGCGCCTTCCGAATTCCTCGGCAAAACCTCACAATCAAACTCTTCTGTTCTTTCCAGCGAAATGAGAGCCAATCCTTCTTCATTTACACTCTTTGAATTGACGTATATCGGATAGAACAAATTCGGGCGATTATGCCTTCCGAACTTCGGATTACGATTCCTCAACTCCCACAGGTCGTATCCACCATGCTCATCCTCAAATGGGAGTGCTCCTGTTGTTTTCTCCAACTCTCCAAGACTTGATTCCTCTGACTTGTAATAGACGAGTAGATACTCGTGGCACTTTGCAATTTCTTTGTATGTTTGCCCACGCTTGTTGGATTGAACGATAACCTGCGTTAAGAAATTGGCTTCACCGAAAACCTCGTCGCACAATTTCTTCAAATGCGCCTGTTCGTTATCGTCAATAGAGATAAAAATTACTCCGTCTTTCGACAATAAATCTCTAGCTAGTTTCAACCTTGGCATCATCATGGAAAGCCAGTTTGTGTGTTTTCTTCCTGTGGTTTCCGTATTGGATGAAAACTTGATTCCCTCATCATCTACCTGACCTGTGTACTTAAGATAGGTATCCAGATTTTCCTGAAACTTGTCGGGATAAATGAACTCCTTGCCTGTGTTATATGGCGGGTCGATATAGATCATCTTGACCTTATTGGCGTAACTCTTCTGAAGCAGCTTGAGAACTTCGAGATTGTCTCCCTCGATAAACAGGTTTTTGGTCGTATCCCAATCGACACTCGCTTCAGGGCAAGGCAAGAGTGTTCCTGTGGATGGTGTCAGCGCTATCTGGCGAGCCTTTTTCTTGCCATGCCAATTGAGGCCATACTTTTCCTCGCCTTCGTCTAATACTTTGGCATCACCAAGCAATTGACGAAGCGCCTCGAAGTCAACTCCGCCTTCACTGAACACATCGGGGAACAGTTCTTTCAATCGCTCAATGTTCGCTGAAACGATGTCGGCGCTCTCGCCTTCTTCTGGTTGTACTTTCTTCATTCTGCTTCCCATGATTTAGCGTTCACACTTTCTTTCATATATAGGGTTTAAAGGCTGCCTTTGATTTCAGCAATCCTGTCGTTAATATTTTTTACCTTGGTATTCAGATCGACCTGCCTGCCCATTTGCTTTTCTTTCTTTAGCTTGTTGGCAATCTCGGCCTTCTGCGTATCCAGCTTTTCAAGTTCACGTAACTTCTCTAAGCGGCCAACAGCCTGATTTGAAGTGCCCCCATTTATAGAGAGCGCATCCAGCTTGAAGTCACCACTATGGATCGCACAGTTGATCGCGATTACGCGCTCCATGAGCGCTTGATAGAAACGCCAGAAGTCTGTGAACGGCAAAGCCGTAACTTTTAGGCTATTCATAAACTCGCTTTCCGACGTGGACTGATCGGTAAAGGTGAGCCAGCCGGAATGCACGGAATCTTCCAGCACCCATTTTTCTTTGTCCGCCTGATTGATCCGCTTATCCGCCAAACTAATAGACATACTGGTGTGACCATCTATCTCTGCCGTGAAGAGCAGGACAAGGGGATATGGAATCGAGCGGTTGATAAAGTGCGCAATCCGCGCAGCGCGGCTGGCGTTGCTTAACTCGACATGCAGAACGGCCACCTCTGGGTATTCGCGTATGTCGTCACCGTAAGCCGCGATATTGATCGTGCTGGGTTTAAGCGTGTAGAGCCATCGCACCCGCGAGATATCGTCTTTCAGGCATTTCTTATCCGTGGCATCGAGTACGCCATTGTCCAGAAACAGTTTCTTAAAGACAGGCTTATCGAGCCTGCAAGAACTTGGGATATCCAGATGCTCAAGGAAGTCATCGAAGGATTGAATCATCCGGTCGCCTCCTTGCTATCGTTTGGTAGAGAGGGCACCGCGTCGTCTTGGTCAACGAGTATCAGGTAGGAAATCACGGCAAAGTCTTCAATTCCCTGACTGCTTGTCGCAGTGAGCACCGTGCCACCTTTGGTGAACAGGCTTTCGACGCCTTTCTCTTCACTCTTACCCGCGATGCTATCCACTGCAACGGCGAGCAAGTGCTGATAGTGCTCCATGTTGCGGCCTTGCTTGGTCTCATCATTCACATAGTTCGCCGCACCCTCGTCTATGTCCGAATGACTGAAGGCTTGACGCTTGAGAAGATCGAGTACCTTTTTGCTTTGGGTGAAGTTCAGCTCAATCACAGCATCATCGGATACATAGACGAGAAAATAGGGAGCCAGCGGATAGTTATCGTCCACCTGAACAGCCTGTGTACCTGTTCGAATATTCTTCAGACAGAAAATCACGCCGGACTTCAGCCCCTCTTCAGAGAGCGATTCATCCAAAGTCACGGCGGCATATAGACCAATGGGCGCTTGCTCCAGCGCGTGGAGATTCTGGCTCTTAGTGCTTTCCTCTGGAAGATTGCGATTCATGTAGTCCGACAAATCCATCCGAAAGTCATTGAGCGTAAGATCGGTAATGGAGACGCCGCCCGCCATGTCCTCCAGATCGACAACGGCTTCCTTCAATTGCTGGAGCTGCTTACGGCGATACTCAAGGTCATTCATTTCCTTGGCGTTCTCGTCGATGACGTTTTCTTCGCCAGTCGCCGAAATATCCAGTAACACCATACGGCCTGATACACGCGCCTCCAGATTGATGTATTCATCCAGCTCCATGTTCGGCCAGAAGTTAATGAGCTGGATTTGCTCATTCTTGGAACCAAGCCGATCCACACGACCAAAGCGCTGGATAATCCTGACCGGATTCCAGTGAATGTCGTAGTTAATCAGCGTGTCACAATCCTGAAGGTTCTGACCTTCGCTGATACAGTCAGTAGCGATGAGCAGATCAATCTCTGCGGTCGCGTTCGGGTCAATCTTGTCCCGCTCCTTCGAAACTGGTGAGAAAGCGGTGAGAATGCTGTTCAACTCGGAGCCGATTCCAGTGACCGTCGTTTTGTTTGTGCCGCCGCCCGTGACCAAAGCGCTGTCGATGTTCATGTCCTGCTTTGCCCATTGCGCCAAGTGGCTATAGAGGTACTGCGCGGTGTCGGCAAAGGCCGTGAAAACGATGACTTTCCTGTTGTCGGCGTTGAGAGGGTTGTTGACCTTTTCTGCAATGGTGGCCTTGAGTTGATCCAGTTTGGCATCACGCTCCGCTGATACCTCTTTGGCTGCCTCCGCGATGCTGGTCAGCAACACACGATCCGCTTCAAGTTCTTGCTTGAAGTGAATCAAGTCCATGTCCTGCAAGAGTACCTTGGTCTTGTTGCCGATCATGTACGGCTCCAATTCAGGCGAATCCAGCTCGAAGTCATGAATATCTTCGATGCTGAGAGCATCAATATCGCCTGCCTCATGCTCTTCGATCTTTGAAAGTAGCACTTCGATCTGGTTATTGAGCTTGTCCACGGTAAGCCTGAATGAGCGGATAGAGCTTTCCATACGCTTGAGCAAGTTCACCCGCATGAGGTGAACCAGACTTTCTTCACGGTCTATCTGCTTGAAGACGCTGGCACCCGCGCCAACGGCCTTGTCGTAGCGCCGTGCATATTCATCCTTCTTGTCATTGCGCACGAACTTGAGTGGCGAATAGCCCGCCAGCGAGAGTCTGCGAATGGTTTTGTTGACCTCCCGTAGTGGTGGGAACTCGTCGGACAGGTCTATATCCGCATAGATATTCTTCGGTGGCAGCCTCGTAGGAAACTCACCGATATCGGCGGTACCGTAGTATTTTTCGATGTGCTTCCGCGACCGAGCGATGGTGACAACATCAAGTAACTTGAAGTAGTCGAAGCTCATGCTATCCAGAAGGCTCGCCGTTGTCCGGCTTTCGACGGGTTGCTTGACCCACTGGTTAAACTGCTTTTGAGCCAGTCGGAGTGTGCTGTCGATACTCCGAATACCGACATCACCAAAAGCATCGTCGCGCCCTTCAGTGATGAATACGACCTGATTCTTCAGGTCATTCATCCGGTTGTTCACGGGCGTAGCCGATAGCATCAAAACCTTTGTCCTGACGCCGGAACGAATAATGTCGTTTAGAAGACGTTCGTATCGGGTCTTTCCGTCTGCCCTGTTCGGGTTGTTGCGGAAATTGTGTGACTCGTCGATAACGATCAGGTCGTAGTTACTCCAGTTAAGCGTTTCGAGATTGATTTCGCCGGAGAAGCCTTTTAGTCGGCTAAGGTCGGTGTGATTCAGAACGTCGAAGTTGAACCGATCACTGGCAAGCAGGTTCCGCTTGTCGTTGATGGTGTACATCGTCCAGTTATCACGTAGCTTTTTCGGGCATAAAACCAGCACACGATCATTGCGTAGCTCGTAATATTTGATGATCGCCAGCGCTTCGAAAGTCTTACCCAGACCGACGCTATCGGCGATGATGCAGCCGTTGTGTTTTTCGAGCTTGTCGATAGCTCCCAGCACGCCATCTTTCTGAAACTTGTAGAGCTTGTTCCAGACCAGTGTGTCCTTGAAGCCCGTCTTGCTGCGAATAATGTTTTCCTCGTCGATGTCTTCGAGGAAGTCTTTGAAGATGTTGTAGAGCGTCAGGAAGTAGACAAAGCTGGCAGGCTGATCGGCGGCAATAAAATCGAGCCTTTCCAGCACGTCGTTGCGAATATCCGTTGCGCTGGAATCGTCCGACCAGATGCCATCAAACCAAGCCAATAGTTGCTGGGTGGTTTCGGCATCGGAAGTACCCGTGTTCATTTGCAAGCCATTCGACCGAACTTCACCCAGCCCCGTGGGGGTCAATGTGGCGCTGCCATGAACGGCAAAATGATCGCCACTCCCGTTGGCCATCAGATGAATGAGGTTTTGACTGGATTGATGCGGCTCGCGACTGGCCTTGACCTCGACTTTCCCCCTGATCCACTTGGCACACTCTCTGGCAATCCGGCGTTGGTTGAGTTGATTGGTAAGGCGCACTTCGGCCTCGGTGCCGACGAGCGATTGAAGGGTTTGGTGTTGCCAGTCCGTGAGAAGCAAACGGCTATCGGAAAGCTTGCCCAGCTCTTTTTTTAGGGCTGCATAGCCATAGATGGTGAACAAGCTCGAAAGAACGGCCAGCTTTGAGCCTTCGAACGAGCGCTTCTTCAGCTCATTCCCGACATAGCCGTTATTTCTGTTATCCAGTAACACGTAATCTGCCCCTTATTCCTTTTGGCCTTTCTTGTTCTCTTCAATCCATTTTTCGATGTCGGACTGTTTGAAGCGCCAGCTTCCGCCAGCCTTGAAGCCGGGCAATTTGCCTTCCGCTGCAAGGCGGTAGGCCGTCTTTTCAGCCAGCTTCAGGTATTCCGCGACCTCTTTCAGGGTCATGATTTCGTCGTTCATCACTTTTTCCACCGTTACGATACGTGAGAGAATAAGGGAAAATTGGGGAACCGACAACCGCGAAACTGTTATTGCCATCAGGCAGTTATGCGATAGATTGATAAGTAAACCGAGGAAAGAGAGTTCGTAGCCGATGCCAAATGCACCAGACCTGCCATTGATAAAGCCGAGTGACGCCAAGTCATGGTCACTCTGTGCGCGGCGGGTCTGGCTGGACAACAAGGGTTATTTCGACCTCCAGACCGTAGATGATCCATTCGAACAACTGGTGATCGAGCTGGGTCTGGCGCACGAGCAAGCCGTCCTTGAGCGGCTTTCCGCCGACTTGGATGTTCACACGGCCAGTTCACCAGAGGATACCGCCCGTCTCATGGCCGACCGAGTGCCTGCGATCTACCAAGCACAGCTCTTAAATGAGGCTGAGGGCATTATTGGCTTGCCAGACTTCCTCCTTCTGGACGAGAGCGGCGAGTATCAAGCGGCTGACGCCAAACTTTCGCTGAGCGAAGAAAAGAAAGAAATTCAGGTGCAATTGGGCATCTATCGTCGATTGCTAGGCACTGGTCTGCCTGCCATCGTATTCCTCGGCGACGGCGAGCAAGCGTTGATCGGTGATGAAGCCAACGCAGTCGCAAATCAGTTCGCTACGGAAATGCGAGAGCTTCTTTCATCAGAAGACGAACCTCTGGTTCGATACAGCCACAGCAAATGCCGCGCCTGTCCCTACTACGCGCATTGCAAGCCTCCATTCGAGCAAAAGGAAGAATTGTCGTTGCTCTATGGCATACAGGGGCGTGCAGCAATTGGATTAGAAAGTGCAGGTATCGACACGATAAGCAAGCTGGCCGATACCGACGCGAGCGCGATTCCCGACATCCCTTACCTCAAGGGCGATGACAAGAAAAACAGAGCGGTGCTTCAAGCCAAATCCTACCTCTCGAATGAGGTTTTCCGGCTCAAGCCTGTCGAATTACCGGAAGGCCACTGGATACATTTCGATATTGAAGACAACCCCTTGACTGGAAACGGTGAAAAGCACGTCTACTTATGGGGCTTCCTCGTGCCGGACTTTTTCGACGATAGCGGTCACGAGGGCTTCGAATACGTATGGACAGATCGTGATGATGAGGACGAACAGGGCTGGCTTCAGTTTCTCGAACAGATAGAGGGCTATAAAGGGCAATATCCAGATCTGATTTTGGCACATTATTCCAGCCATGAGCGCAGCACAATCCTTGCTTACGCCAAACGCTACGGAATGGAAGATCACCCCACCGTGGTGTATCTGCTAGGCGATGAAAGTCCGCTATTTGATTTGCAAAAACCTGTGCTGGAAAGTCTGGTCTTGCCATTGCAGGGATATGGCCTGAAGGATATCTGCAAACACCGCGATCTGGTCAATTTCCAGTGGCAAGACGAAGAATCCGGCTCGCAGTGGTCAGTGGTGCAATTCAATCGCTTCTTGGCGGAACCTGATCCCGAAATAAAGGCACGTCTCAAGGGCGATATTCTCGGCTACAACCGCGATGACGTGACCGCCACGCGACGGCTTGAAGAATGGCTCCGTGCCAATTTTATGAGTTGATCCACGCCCCATTTTGTTGCGCCGCATCCAAGGACGTTCCTTGGTCGCCATCCACTGGCGAGACAGTGGTCGGGATTGAGCGCCGAAACGCTCACGGCATCCAATCCGCGCAAGGTTGGTCTTGATGAAATCATCGAGGGTTCCAAGGGGCCATGAAATGCCCTTTGGTCACGGGGTGTCGGGGAGCAGGAACGCTCCTTGACTGGTGATTGAACGGCCATCCGTTCACTGGTGCTGGAATGGCTCGACGCCGTGAAAGCACCACATCAGCTCTTGTCTGAGAATGTAATTCGAAGCTTAGAGCGGCCCAGAGGGTGCACGGGAGAACGGCAGTGATCTCCCTGCCAAGATGGTATGAACGTAGTACATACACATCTTGCCGTCGCCCCTAATTACTATTTGCCGTCGCCCCTAATTACTATTTGCCGGAATACATTATTTCTTCGCTTCCACATATTGTGCACAGCACAAAACTAACATCAGGGCGACTGGTAATCGCCATATATCTCATGGTTGCTATGGAAGTTTTTGGATATATGAACCAATGAATTATGATAGGTAAAAATTGTCGATTTTTCTTGCTAACTGCAAACAAATGCTGCTATGCCTTTATGGAAAGAAAGGCAAGCAAACATTGTTTAAGAATTCTCACAGGGAAATTGATCGAGATTCACTTTCGAAGCTTTATAAGGCCGCCCAGGGAGCAACGACGCTAGATGTTGCTCTTAGTAATCTGCAGCTTGCTGTAATTACGCCTCTTCCAGAGGATGTATCCAGACATCACTCCAGGGATATTCTTCAACGGGAAGAGGCTTTCCTAGAGGATGATCAAGAAAAGCCGATTGCATTCCCGTAATAAATAACTTTAATCCCCCTCTGTAAGATTGCTCCTCCTCAATCACCCCCTCCAGCAAAACGGCGCGAGCATAGTAGGCATGAAACCACTTGAAGCTAAAGCCATTCAATTCTTGAAAGTGGCGAATAAGAAGCGCCATGCCCAACTCTGTATCGACACTTGCAGTAATTCCAAGCCCGTGCCTGAATTCCCTAGTCAATCTCCACTGGGTGGTTGTAGTTAATAACTTATAAATCTCATATAAAGCGGAAAAAATCCCCGCTAACGATTCATGGCTGTCTGGTGGGTATTTTCTAAACGAGACTGACTTAGCCATATTTCCAACGACAAAACGTATCCAAGCATAAGCGCCAATTTGGTTGAAGTACTTGTTCACGGTCTCCCGAGAAACTTTCTTATGCCCATTTTTCTCACACCACCGATTGATTGTATTTGTAGCCTTGCTCGCGGACCTGGCTTTGCACCATTGATTCAAGATTGCAAGAAATACCCACTCGGACAAATGAGAATTAGCACAATACTGGTTTTTCGGTTGCTTAGGCATAGACAGAGATTAAAATGCCCTAAAGTTCACAAGGTTACCAAACTTGGCAAGCCTCAAACAAGAGGGTCGAAACTCTCTTGACGGCCGGATACACTACAAAACACTGACAATTTGATCTCTTCATTTAAGGCCCATTGTGCCTTTTAAACAGGAGATCATTGTGAGCAGCTACGAAAGAACAGCCCTACAAGCGATAATTGGTCAAAAGTTAGACGGCCAATTTCAGAAACTCCTCTCTGAGTACGAAAGGCCCATCCAGCAGAAGCTATTCGAACTGAAGCGCAAATGCGCCGAAGCTGAAAAGCTTAGCCCAGACTTGGCGGAGCGAAAGTCTGTTCCATCCCGCCAAAGCAGCGACCTGGAATATCTTTATACCTGCGCAGAACAAGACTTAAGCGACAAAATTCAAGTCCACCGATTTACCAAGAAATCCCTGCAAGCGGCGCAGCTTCAACATGGCTACGTTGGATCAGCGAGTGATAAGTCGGTTACTAATAGCGTACTAATCCTCCTGATCATGATGTTCGGGGAGGCGTTGCTAAACGCTGCTTTTTTCTCAAATGCACATATGGTGTCTGGGCCAGCCGCCGCGTTGCTTACCAGCTTTCTGATATCCATGACGAATGTCACGGCATCTGCCTGTGCGGGCTATTTTATCGGTCGCTACTTGAACTATGGCTCAAACGCCCTGGGCAGTAGCGACGCGCATTTCAGAAGAACCCGAACAAATGCGAAGTGCCAGTTTTATGGCTTCATCGCTTTGATTGTGTTTTTTCATGTCACCGTCGGACTTGTGCGTACACAAGAAACCATCGAAGCCATCAGTCATTCGCCTCTAGCCTATTGGCAAATGCTGAAAACCCCTGAAGCAATTTTCTTAATCATTATGGGGGCTTGCATGAGTGTAATTTCCTTTCACAAGGGCATTCACAGTTTTGATTGTCCTTATCCCGATATCGGTCGTTCGCAACGAGCTGAAGCATCGGCCAGAGACGATATCCGGGACTCACTGGATTACTACCAAGACGAAATTAACGCCTATTTCGAAGATGCTGAGAAGGAAATCGAGTCTCCTTTGAAGAGCGAGAAAAAAGCGGTTGAACAATTCAACAAAGCTGTCTCTTCCTGTCAGGAAGCACGTCGCCAGCTAGAACTATCGGTAAGCGATGCCGAGACCCTTTGCCGTGGAGAACTTGCCGAACTGATCACGACGTATCGCAGCATCGCTGGTGAAGATCAAGAAGTGCCAATCGAAGCACTAAGACAGATGGTGTCATTTGAAAAGTATTTGGATGTTGATATCCCTGCATTTCGCTCACCACCTGAAGTGAGCGCACATAAGTCTGAATTGCTGCTTGAAAAAAATAGAGCGGTAAATCGCCTCACAAGCATTTTTGAAAAAGCAACTTCATCTGTTGGAGGTAAATCATGAGAAGACGTCCACGAAACAATGATGCTTTAAGAACGTTAGGCCTGTCCTCAGTATTGGCTGTTGGTATCAGTGCCATTGGCTACATCGCCTGGCAGTCAATCGGTAAAGCCACTGCCGATGAATTTGGATGCTTTTCGGAAGCGCCTCAACGACAAACCGTGGTATTAGTCGATGTCAGTGAGCCAAAATTCAATGAGGAACAGACTCGCTCCTTGTTCCGATATTTTAATCAGCTTTACAGTAAGCTTGAATTCAATGAGCGACTGAGCGTAGTAACAACTGCGGAAGACCAGATAGGTTCTGTTCCCAAACCGCGCTTCCATGTATGTGGACAGGCAAGCAATCCTGCTCAGCTTGACAACATCAATGCTGATGCTGCAACCACTGGGTTTTTGGCGAGGCAGAAAGAACGACTTTTCGAGCAGAAATTTGCGCCTGCAATGTCAGAAATACTCTCACCGAATACTGATAGCAGGCAACGCTACCAGTCACCTATTTTGGAAGTTGTGCAAGGCATACGCCGTTTTCATCCTCTGCGGCCTGGTGATCGCTTAATAATCACAAGCGACCTAATCCAAAACAGTGACTCGGTGCAGTTTTGCCGTACTAAAAACGACATGCCACCCTTTTCAATTTTTAGGGAAAAATCCATTTACGGGAGGTTAAAGCCGGAATCGCTGGAAGGCATCGAGGTAGAGGTGTTAATGATCCAGAGAATTGGATACGGCATAAACGATCTTTCGCACTGCTATAGCGAAGAAGAGCTGCGTAGCTTCTGGCGGGATTATCTCATTGCCAATGGCGCGTCTGACCCAAGCTTCGTGCGTGTTCGTCACGGCATAATCGGAGACTAACGCCATGCGCCACAGCGGACGACAAGCCGAACATTTATCAAGCCTATTAATTATCTCCGGCCTTTTGGCCTGGGGTAGTTATCAGGCCGGAGAGCCATATATTGGAGGCGAACTAAAATGGTTGCCTGCCACATTGTATATGTTTACGGCACTGTTCGCTTTGCGGGTCATTATTCAGCTCTTGAACTATTTGGCGGAGTCCCTTGAATGGCTGAGCGCCCATCAACCAACAGGTAAAGATGGCACTGCCAAATGGGCAAGTTTCAAAGATTTAAAAAAGGAATTCAGTAAAAACCAAATCGCCCCCTTCTGGGGAAGAATGACGACCGGGAAAAAGGTAGCGGTATTTAGCGACTACGCATCCAATGCGGTCACCGTTGCACCTGCCGGATCAGGCAAAGGTATCTATAGCGTAATTACCAATGGATTAGCTATCCGTGCATCAAAAGTCTTCAGCGACTTTAAAGGCGAGCTGGTATGCATTCTGAAGAACGCGCTCGAAAATCGTGGGGAGAGAGTCCGTGTCCTGAACCCAGGCGGCTTGTGGAGTGAGCACATTGGCGAGGGTGATTGCTATAACCCGAACGATATTATTGTCGATGACCTTGAACGCCTTGGTGGGTTACGCGACGTACCAGATGATTTACGTGAGCAAAGTTCGCAAATATTACCAGAGCCTGCACAAAGTGATGGTGAAAACACCTACTGGAGAGAAGGCTCTCGTAAGTGCATGAGTGTGGCCGCTATCCTCGAATGTATGATCGAGGGTAGAGATGCAACCCTGGCGTCTGTAGCTTTGCTCATTGAGGACCGAGAAGCACTTGAACACAACCTCCGCTGGGTAATTGGTATTGATCTTGACGGCAAACCCCTACCGGAAGGTCCAATGCCCATAGAAAGCTGTAGGTGGGCGCAAGTACATGATGCGGCAGACTTGGCCGAATTCATTCAATGGGTGCGAGCACAAGCTCGTAGTTTACTTTCCCTTATGGGTAATGGAGAAAGCCGCACCTTCGATTCCTTTATCAGCGGTGCACAACAAGCGCTCGCGCCTTTTGCTTTTGGAAGGCTGGCTCCAGCAATGCGTCGATCTACCTTCAGCATGAATGAGCTGAAGAATGACGAGGTTCCCACTAGCCTATTTGTTGTCGCAGATGCCAGCCGAATGGAAGCCTATAAGAGCTATATCGGCCTAATCCAGTGGTGCGCGATGACCGCTATCAAGCGGCATGAAAACAAAGGTATCCCTGTTTATTTCATAATGGATGAGGCTACGAACTATAAGATTCACAGCCTTGTCAGCCTTCTAACCTGGGGGCGCTCCTATGGGTTAAGACTCCATTTAATCTTCCAGGACATTTCAGCATTTGAAAACACTTACGGCAAAACTGCCGTTGAAACGCTGCTTTCCGAAACGGAAATTAAGCAATTTCTTCCTGGACAACGCTCGCCAAGGACCTTGGCTTTAATCAGCCAGCTACTTGGCGAACAAAGCGTAATGAGTGCTGGGCTTTCACCTAGCGAAAACGGTCTCCAGGAAAACACCAGCGAGACAGGCCGCGCTTTGATGACGGCGGAAGAAATCCGTCGCTGCAAGCACAGTCTACTTTTTATTCGGCAAGCGCCTTCAGCTTTGATCGAACCTGTTTCAGTTGCGGAGATTGATCCCTGGCGGAAACAAGCAGGCATCAATCCATTTCATGGCAAACCATTTCTTAAGAAGACCAAAATACAACTTCGTAGAGGTGACTACAAATGAGCCATTACAAACCCAAACGTATTCGATGGGGGAAAGTTTTTGCTTCATTCGTTCGCAGTATTGCAGGAATAATCAGTCGCTGGCCACTGCTATTACTTGTAGCGTTCTTAATATCACCTATCGGTCCTCATTTGCGCTGGCAATACACCTACCAGCAGCACGGTGCCTACCGCTATATGCTCGATTGCGAATATATCGGTTCACGAGGATTAGTCAGCTATCGCCAAGGTGGCGATTGCCCTGTGTTCACCATTATAGATAGGCGGAAATACTAAGCAGATATCGGAGTGGAATTTGTCGGCCAATGCCTTCGGCTGGCGATGACTTTAAATATTCTTGAAGGCTAGTTGGAGAGTGATGATGAGTGAGCATGAAAGAAACAGCGTAGGTAAAAAGCCGGATTACATTGCGTATTCCGTGCGTGATACACGCGACGGTAAAAGTGACTGGAATAAGGTCGGCGCAGCTTGGGGGCATCGTGACGGCCAAGGGATTGACCTGCAACTTGATGCGACGCCAGTCGATGGTCGAGTGACACTTCGAGAGCTGCGCGAAGAGCGCATGAATTCCTACGAAGATGATCGCCAGGCTGAGAACTCAGAGCGCAGCTCCGAGAGGAAAGAAGGTCGTGGCCGCACTCGATAATAACCAACCTTCTTCAATTTACTCCTGGAGTGAACCAACTCTACGTAAACAGGCCCCGTCAAGCTTAAAGTTGGCGGGGCCACTACGGGGTCAGTTTACGTTGGAAACTCATACTAAGAAACCTGAGCAGCTCCGTGGCTCAATGACGGTTTCAAGAGACAAACCATTTCCCGAATTGAAGCCAAAATACTCCAATCGAGTAAAAAAACTCTCATTTGACCAAGAATGGTTAAAAGAACATCGAGAAGCAAAACTTCGGGAATTCAAGGTTGCGCGAGAACACACTGCGCTCCGAAAGTCGCTCTCAGAGCCACTTTTGGGAAAATAAAAATAAGCTCTATACGAAAGAATTTAAGAAATTATTAACGGCTGAGACGGTATCATGAAATTAACTACGATAAATATCGCGTACTTTTTATTTGCGATGACTTTTTCGGGAGTTAATCTTTTCAAGATTACATTGGAACTATACTTCCGAAATTTATATTTAACTCGGCTCAGTGTGCTATCTGACTTTTGGTTCTGCTTCACGAAAGAAAGGAGGAAGTCCATTGACTGATTACAGAAAAATTGACTCAAACGAGGATAATTCTACACCTCAGCCTGTTACCGGAATCTCTCCTCCGAAATGCGATATCGAAAAATATCGTGAACACGTTCAGAGCTTTGATTTATCTCCTGAAGAAGAAGCGGAGCTTCTCAAAAATCTATGGCTGATAATGGCAGCTTTCGTTGATTTGGGATTTGGGGTAGATTCAATACAATTCCTATCTGCATCTGAAAAAGGACAGGGTTTGAACTCTCCCTCTTGCACAAAAGAGCAGGATCAACGATTAGCACTGAATGGAGGAATTCATGACAAGTAGCGCCCAAAAGGCAGTCATTTATTGCCGCGTTTCCAATAAAACCCAGACAACACGCGGTGATGGTCTTGGTTCGCAAGAAACTCGTTGTCGAGAGTATGCGAAATACAAGGGCTATGAAGTAGAAAAGGTCTTTACCGATGACGTGTCGGGCAGTCTGATTAAGCGCCCCGGTATGCAGGCCTTGCTTGCCCATTTGAGCAAGCATCGCAAGAACCCACGCGTGGCAATTATTGACGATATCTCAAGGCTCGCTCGTGGTCTTGACGCCCATCTCCAGCTTAGAGGCGCTATTGCCAAAGCAGGTGCTACGCTGGAATCCCCCTCTATTGAGTTTGGTGATGACTCTGACTCCGTGCTCGTGGAAAATCTGCTAGCCAGCGTTTCACAGCACCAACGCCAGAAAAATTCGGAGCAAACTCTTAATCGGATGAAATCCCGCCTTAAGAACGGCTATTGGGTTTTTCAAGCACCTGTGGGCTACCGATACCAAAAGACCTCAGGTCAGGGAAAGATACTGGTACGGGATGAGCCTATAGCCAGGATCATTCAGGAAGCCCTGGAAGGCTATGCCTGCGGACGCTTCCAGCTGCAAGTTGAGGTTAAGCGTTTCCTGGAGTCTTTTCCCAACTATCCAAGAGATAGTAAAGGCGAAGTCCGCAATCAACGCGTAACTGAACTGTTGACCAGGGTTTTATATGCGGGATATGTGGAATCTGCTGATTGGGAAGTAAGTCTTCGACCTGGGCGGCATGAAGGGCTAATAAGCCTTGAGACCTACCAGAAAATTCAAGAGCGTCTTAAGGGAAATGCTAATGCCCCTGCTCGCAAAGATATTAACCACGACTTCCCTCTTCGTGGCTTCGTGTCCTGTGGTGACTGTGGTCATAGCCTCACTGCCTGCTGGTCGAAAGGGCGTACGGTCAAACACCCCTACTACATGTGCTTCAAGAAAGGCTGTTCTAGCTATCGAAAGTCAATCAAGCGGGAAGTTATCGAAGGGGAGTTTGAGCAGTTCTTGCTATCTCTAAAACCAACAAGGGAGCTGTTCAACCTTGCATTAACAATGTTCAAAGAACTTTGGGAATACCGCTTGGAGTTCCAACGAACACATAGCAAGTCCCTTCAGTTGGAGATAAATAAAGCTGAGAAGAAAATTGAGCAATTGCTGGATCGGATTGTAGACGCTGAGTCAACGTCAGTCATTAGCGCCTATGAGAAACGCATAGGCGAACTTCAGCTTGAAAAGCAAATTATGCAGGAAAAAATCGCCAGCTGCGGGCGTCCGTTAAAAGACTTTGATGAAAGTTTTCGAACCGCTATGGAGTTCCTCTCAAACCCGCATGAATTGTGGGCTTCCGGGCATATAGAGAACCGACATGCAGTAATGAAGCTTACTTTTTCTGATAGGTTGGCGTATGTCCGTGGAGAGGGTTTTCGAACCCCCGAAACCACCTTACCTTTCAAAGCGTTAGGTGGCATGACAGGGGGTGAAAACAAAATGGCGCACCCGGGAGGATTCGAACCTCCGACCCCCTAGTTCGTAGCCAGGTACTCTATCCAGCTGAGCTACGGGTGCAATGCTCTTTGCGAGGTGGCGTATTATAGCGAAATTGGATGATTTTCATAGACCAAATCTGTCTGATTGGCTTAAGTCAATCGAAGTTGGCTTTCCGGTGGTTTAACATGGCAGGTATGCGTAATTGGATACTGATAGGGTTAATCGCGTTTCCTGCCCTGGCGCAGGCGGATCTGGATGCGGCGCTGGACGCTTACGATGCCGGGGATTACCCCCTGGCCCTGGAGCGCTTCACCGAACTGGCTGATCAGGGCGACTATATTGCCCAGTTCAACCTTGCGCTGATGTACCTGCGCGGGCTGGGGACCGAGCCGGATCCGCAGCGGGCACTGTTACTGTACAGGCAGTCTGCCCAGCTGGGGGTTCCCGAGTCCGCGTTCTACCTGGGCGGCCTGTATGAAAGAGGCATAGGCACCGAGGCTAATCGGGAAGAAGCTCTCTACTGGTATCGTGAATCCGCCGAGCAGAACTATGCGCCGGCTCAATATGCTCTGGGGAACCTGTATTTCCGCGGCGATGGTCGTGATCAGGATTACGCCAGGGCACGGGAATGGTATGAGTTCGCCGCTCAGAACGGTCATGCTGCCGCTCAATTCAACCTCGGCATCATGTATGCCGAGGGCCTGGGCGCAGACAGAAATATAAGCGCGGCTTATGACTGGTTTTATGCCGCTGCCAGCCAGAACAATACCGAGGCACAATTCAACCTGGGCTCCATGTATCTCAGTGGCGAAGGAGTTCAGCAGGACTACAGCGAAGCGCTCAAGTGGTTTACCAGCGCCGCCGATCTGGGACTAGCTCAGGCCCAGACCAGCGTGGGTATGATGTACGCGGCTGGCCAGGGTGTGGAGCAGGATTATGCCCTGGCCCACGGGTGGTTTGTGCGGGCCGCCGAAAACGGCGACTCCTCCTCGCAGACCCTGCTGGGTAACTTCTATCTCAATGGATACGGCGTAACCTTGGATAAAGTGGAAGCACTCAAGTGGTATAAAATTGCGGCGGCGGGAAGCAATCAACTGGCATCACGGCTGATTCAGCAGCTTAGTGCCGAACTGAGTCCGGAAGAAATCGTTCGCAGTGATGCAATGGCCAGGGATTGGCTTGAACAACATTAATCGAGAGAGTGACAAAGATGAAGATTTTCAAATGGTTCCTGAGCGCCTGGCTCATCCTGGCGGCAAACCTGGCCATGGCGGATTACGAGGCCGGGTTAACGGCGGCTCAGAACGGTGACTACCAGACCGCCCTGCGGGAATTCACCGTCGCCGCGGAAGAAGGAGTGATGATGGCACAGTATAATCTCGCCATCCTCTATTTTTCCGGCCGGGGTGTAGAGCCGGACATGGAGCAGGCCTTCCGCTGGACAGCTGCCGCCGCTGAGCAGGGCCATACCCAGGCACAGTTCAACCTGGGTGCTCTTTACTACGAAGGACAGGGAACAAAGCGGGACCGGCAATCGGCACTGGACTGGTATATCAAGGCAGGTAACGCCGAATACACCCCGGCGCAATATAACGTTGCAGAAATGTATTTCCTCGGCGACGGCATCGAAAAAGATCTGGTCAGAGCCCACGCCTGGGCCAGCAGGGCCGTGGAAAACGACCACGACCCGGCCCGGGATCTACTGGAGAATATCGAAGATGACATTTCCACCGCCGACCTGCGGGAAGCCCGCCGTCTGCTGGCGCGAATGAAGATAGGAATGGATCGGTAACCCGGCCCGCGGGGCGCTCTACTCGGGCAACGGTATAAACTCTTCCTCATCGCCAGGCACCTTCGGGTAACTACCTGCTCGCCAGTCACTCTTTGCCTGCTCGATACGGGATTTGCGGCTGGAGACAAAATTCCATTCGATAAACCGTTCTCCCAGCTTTTCGCCTCCGATGAGAGCGAACCTGCTGGTTTCCAGTGCCTCCAACTCCACTGCCTCTCCGGCCTGAAGAACAGCCATCTCGCTGGCATTGATCTCGGTGGCATTAAGGCGCAACCTGCCACTGGCCAGATAAACAGCCCTCTCCTCTTCCTCAGGTAATTTGAGGGACTGCCCGAGTTCCAGCGTTGCCTCTGCATAAAGTGTGCGAGCGAATGTCCTGACCGGTGACGCCACTCCGAACGCCTCCCCCATCATGACTCTGACTGTCACACCGGCCACTTCCACGGTGGGGATATCTCGCTGCGGGTAGTGGTAAAACGCAGGCTCGGTTTCCTCATCCTTCTCCGGCAGTGCCAGCCATAACTGCAACCCGTGCAACACATGATCAACGTTTCGCACCTCCGGCCGCTCACGCTCGGAGTGAACAATTCCCCGCCCTGCTACCATCAGATTAATGTCGCCCGGCCTGATGGGTTGCAGACTGCCCAACGAATCACGATGCAGTATTTCACCTTCAAACAGATAGGTGACGGTAGCCAGATTGATATGGGGATGAGGCCTCACGTCGATACCCTTACCAGCAGGAAACTCAGCCGGGCCCATGTGATCAAAAAATATCCAAGGGCCGACCATGTGGCGCCCCGCAACAGGAAGCAAGCGGCGTACCGAAAACTCGCCCAGGTCTTTCTCTCGGGGTTTGATGACCAGCTCTACCCCCGCGCAGGGTTGCTGTTCAAGATCATCACAGTCGCGTTCTTCAGTGTATCGTGTCATCGGGATTTCCTGTTTTATACCTTTCTTTCTAATATCTTCCGGATACCTATCCATTGCCCTTCTGTTACCAACCTTCAGGAACCTCTGAGTAATCAGGGAAACGCGCTGCGGGAGTCTGTCGAACGTCACTGCAAGGCCTCGTGCGCAGGGAATGGCCCAGCCCTTGTCAAGCGCGACAACGCAGTGGCTCCCGACACCCCCCACGAAGGGGCTTTCAGGCGAACTCACCGCCTTCATTGCCCCACCTTGACAGGCCGACGCAGGCGGCGGCAAGGCGCCTCGTCAGTGACCTCGCCTGAAAGCCAGAGCGATTCCCTGATTAATCAGCGGTTCCTTTAATCTATTTTGCAATTATCTGTTAGCCCAGCATGCTTCGCAGCGCTTCCTCAAGACTCTCGCTTCTGAAATGAAAACCGGCCTGCTGTAAACGCGCTGGCTTTACCCTCACACCGGTAAGCAGGATTTCCTCTGCCATTTCACCGAACAGCAACCGAGCCTGAAACCCCGGCATGGGGATAAAGGCCGGGCGTTTAAGCACCCGGCCGAGAGTTCGGGTAAATTCCCGGTTGTCCACTGCCCCTGGGGCAACCAGGTTGACAGGGCCTCTCAGGTTATCATCCTGAATGACAAATTCCACAGCGCGCACCACATCGTCAAGCGTTATCCAGCTCATATACTGACGCCCGCTTCCGATAGGCCCGCCAAGGCCCAGCCTGAAAGGCAACAGCATCCGCTTCAGAGCGCCTCCATCCGCAGCCAGAACGATTCCGAAGCGCGTGTGTACAGACCTGATTCCCGCCGCTTCCGCGGCAGCCGTAGCGGCCTCCCATTGGCGGGAGATCTCCGCCAGAAAACCGGAGCCGCTATCGGCGAATTCATCGACCGGTTGGTCATCACGGGGCCCATAGAACCCGATGGCTGACGCCGAAATAAAGACGCTGGGCTTCTGATCCCGTTGCGCCAGAGTCTTACTCAATAATTCCGTGCAGTGGACTCGCGCCTCCAGGAGTTCCTTTTTCCGCGTCTCGGACCACCTTTTGTCAGCTACTCCGGGGCCGGCGAGATTGATGACCACATCGATGTCAACTGACTCATCCAGGTTGATGACGTCCTTTTCGGGCTGCCAGGTAAACGCTGCGCCCGAGCTGTCGCGGACCAGAGGAATCACTCGATGCCCCGCGCCTTCGAAGTAGCTATTCAGGGCGCTGCCTATCAGGCCACTCGCCCCCGTTATCAGAATATTCATAAGCATCTTTTACCGTATTCAGAAAGGGTTACGAAATGTTTGACCGAATAGATTGCGTTTTTCCGATTTTCGGTCGCTGGTGGCCTGTGTTACGCACTCGGCACTTTCGATTAACCCCGGATAAAAAATGTGACGAGGCTCTCTCATCGACTTTTTTACAATCTTAATGGCTCACTACCTGTGACAACCCAAGCACCACAGATAACCAAGGCTTAGCCTGAATCGCAGACTGAAAACAGGGATTTCAATCGGCCGGCCTGATAAGACCACTGAAAGCTCCTGTCATGGCGGTGAGTTACGGGGCACTATCCGTTGCCTATCGCTTTTTTACCGCCCCGTTCAAATAGGGCCCGCTGCCGGGTTTTATCTGAAATCAGGTTGCCCTTCCGACTGTTGCCAGTAGCCTTGCATACCGATGGTGACGGTTATCTGTTCAAACAGAGGGTCATTGCGAAGTGACTCAGACTCCTGAGCAAAAAGAAATTCGAAGTCCAGGTACTTTTTATCGGTATCCCGGTACTTCTCTATCGTAGCCAGTGCCCGATCCCATTGCTGCAATATGATCCAGACGCCGAACTCCAGCCGCGGGCTAAGCTGTTGCTGCTCAATCAACGTATCCAGCATGGCTACCAGTTGCGGCCTGGCCTCTGGCACAAACAGGTATTCTAGATTATCCGGCAGAGGGCCGAGATCGGTATCGGGATGCAATGCCCGCAGCCCAAGCCGGAGTGCGTCGTAGTCCTGACGTCGCAGCAGCAGAACCAGATAGCTGGGATTCTGCCAGCTGCTGAACCCCAGGTTGGCGCCGGCTGAAAAAAGGCGTTCGGCCTCGTCATTCTGATTGTTCCACAGATGCGCGGTGGCGAGCCTGTCATTTACCACGGGCGAGACAGAATCCAACTCATAGGCCATTCTGGCATGCTGCAAGGATTCTTCCAGTCGTCCGACAACGGCAAGAAATTGCGAGTACCAGACATGTGTATTGGCGAGGTTGGGATCCAGCGCCAGTGAGTCCAGAAAATAAGCTTCGGCTTCCTGCCAGCGCCATTGGCGATAAGCGATAAATCCACGAATCGATATGGCTTCAGCGTGGGAGTCCTGTGTCAGTGCATCCAGCAGTCTGACAACCTCGGCGAAGGCAGGCATTTGCTCTTCCTGGGAGTAAAATGGCAACAACGCTTGAGCACGAGCCAGGGCCACTCGCGCGTTTTCGAAATCTGGCGCCATGGTCAGCGCCGAGGCAAAAGCTTCGATGCTGGCGCGCAGAGGCTCTTCTCCTCGCAGCCTGGAGAGAAATATACCGTTAAGATAAGCTGTGTAGGCATCCAGGTTCACCGCCGGGGAACGCGGCAGTATCGCGTCAATGCCCAACTCCCTGCTGATGGCCTCAGCAATGAGCGCCGACAGGTCCCGTTGCACGGCCAGGTAATTTGTCCTTGCCGTTTCATAATTGTCAGACCAGACAATCAGCTCTTCCTCGCCATCAATTATCTCCGCATGGACGCGCAACCGATCGGCAATAACCGCGATACTGCCCTCCAGAAAAAAATCGATGCTGCCGCCCGCTCCCTGCCGATCTCCCAATGAGTTCCGCGCGACGATCCGCAGTTGCGGCGACTGATTGAGATGGCTGATCAGTTCATCAGTAAGCCCAACACTGATAAACCGATCAGTTTCCTCGCTGCTGATATCTCTGAACGGCAATACCGCGACCGTGTAAATCCTGTCCACTATTTTTTCAGCAGGCGCCGGTCTGAGCAGAAGATAGCCCGACAATGACAGGCTTATTATCAGTAGAGCCGCAATCAGGCCGACTGCCCGCTGAGAAAATTTCGGCGCAATGCGCCTACGCTTACGGGCGGGCTGGGGGTAGATCGCCAACCGGTAGCCCTGCTTGGGAATGGTCTCGATATAGCGGGGCTTCCTGGAATTATCCCCGAGTTGACTGCGCAGCAGAGAAACGACACGGGAGATGGCCTCATCGCCGCCGTACGTGCCGGCCCAGACTTCCCTGCCGAGTGTTTCGCGACTGATGGTTTCGCCGGCATGTTGCGCCAGGTAAACCAGCATATCCATTGCCTTGGGTTCTAGGTGCCTCTCCTCCCCACCACACTCTATACATAGCCGATCCGGTTCTACCCGCCAGTCTCCAAGCTTGAACGGCTTTTTTGCATCCAGCATTATTTCTACAGCTCACAAACGACCAAACAAAAAAAGGATATTAGCTTAGAAAAAACTTATATCCTTTTGTTATTTATATTTATTTTACTTATATCTAATGAATCACTTTAACAGCGCAGCAAAAAACCGCAGAATCCTGAACCGCTGTCAGAATACGCTTTCCTCAATTGAGCGCCCACTGAGAACGACGTGAGGATACTACGGCCCCGTCAGAAGTGGCTATATCTTATTGAAAGCGTCGGATAGGCAAGTACAAACAGATAACAAGACAGGCAGTGGCAAGGAAGGTCATAAGTAAGGTTGCAAGACAACTAGTGAAGAAGGTAGCGCAGAAAGTAGCGTAGAGAATTGCAGGAGACAACACCCGTCGTCCCCCGCTGCGGGATCACTGGCTAAGCAACTCGAATGCCTGCTCTGCCAGATATAGAATGGGCTGCCTGGCTGGGATGTTGCCCGTCCCAGAACAGGTAGCAATCCGGGTGTGTAATTAGGGATTTTCCGTTTGCATCAGGGGCTATGCAGGCCTCCTCCACCACCGAAAACCCGCATTGCCAGTTGCTCTATCCAGGTCTTTCCATTGGTAAACCGCCGTCCTCCTACTGCATAGGGCGCACTGGGAACGCAGGCAGTTCCGGTGGGATTCGATTCATAAGGTTGGACTTCCAGATCCTTGACCTGCGCAACATAGTTGCCTGAATCAGACAGACTATCCCCGAACACCAACAGTGGTCACCGAGCCTGCGCTGACGGGCAGCAACAATCCTGAGCTTCTGCTGACTATCGAGTGATTTATTTATTGAATAATTCCAAGGTTTATCTTCGGCTCGTGGCTGAATACCCGATTAGCGGGCTACCAGGCCTGGCGTGCCAGGAAGTACCTTTCAAGCAGTCAGGGAGGCTGAAATGTGACTTGCCAGAATCGAATCGGGATTTCGACGGTGCTGTTTGACTGACCGGGGAATAATGAAAAACGGGCAGGTCCTGTTGGACCTGCCCGTTGTCGTCTAGCGCGGTTAATCAGGGGATCAGTCTGGGCACGAACTTGGTCATGCCCTGGATTGGTCCAACCTCACCGGCATACACATTGCCGTCGCGATCTGCCGTAACACCTTCACCCATGGAGCCGACCCCACCCATCCCGGAAGCGCGCTCCGCAGACACGTGCTCAGGAATGAAGTACAGGACTTCTCCGTTACGGGCGTTCCCTACCCGCAGGCCTTTGCGCCAGCCGCCCGGGTTGTAGTTGGGGTCTGATTCGGAGTCAATGGCATACAGCATATCGTTGCTTGGATCGATGTGCAGACCACTGATACGGCTGAACTGGTACCAGGTATCCAGCCATTCGCCGTCCTGAGTGAAAATCTGAATACGGTTGTTACCGCGGTCAGCGACAAACAGCCTGCCCTGGGAGTCCATTGCCAGAGAATGGGGGGAGCGGAACTGTCCGTCTTCCCAACCGAACTCACCGAAAGAACCGATATAGGTGCCATCCGGCTCCCACATGGTCACACGGCTCTTGGCGTCGGGGCCCGGTTCACTCTGGAATTGTGCGGTATGGGTCTCGGCGATGTAGATGCGTCCATTGGGCGCCACCAGTACGTCATTAGGCTCGGTGAGACGATTGGGCGGATCACCCATTTCACCCGGGGTACCGATGGTCATCAACAGCTCACCGTCGGGGCTGAACTTAAGTACCACATTGCCTATGTTTGCGGCCGCCGGGTTCTGGCCAATTTCACGCTCGTTGGCCACCCTTGCATCCGCAACCCAGACATTGCCTTCGTGATCCACGTCCATCCCGTGTGGCCAGACGATCTGACCGGCTCCAAACTGCTGCACAACGCGGCCGTTGGGGTCCAGTTTTACAATAGGGTTAATATCGGGAGTGGTGGCGCAGGAGTTGGTGCCGCAGCGGTCCCCGGCCCAGACGTGCACACCGTCCACATCGATATCGACAGCGCTCACCGAACCCCAGGTACGGCCATCGGGCAAGGAGCCGAAATTTCGCTGGGTCTCGTAAGGATTCGGCAGGTTGTTAACCGGCTGCTGGCCCGCATGAGCTGCTGGCTTGCCGGTTTCTGCCATGGATCCGCGCTGCGCCAGCGCGCTGGTAGCGGCGACGGTTAGCGCCAACCCTACCAATCCGGCTTTAACCATCAACCCGGTCCCGGATTTACTGTTATTCATCATTCTGACTTCTCCTGACTTCTTATGGATATTCTTGAAATCTTGTCCGCTTAAGGGCGGCATTTGAGAACATGAACTGAAGCTAGACTGTTGTCAAGACAGCAAGCACAGCGCCTATGGCGACACCAGTGGCATCAATCACTTTCTTCCATTATCAGGATTGGCCTTGATAGTTCGGAAAATGCAGTTGCTTGCAATAAATCACTGGAGACGCTATTAAGGACATTAATTGGCGCTGACCACAGATTGCATCCACCCATCCAACCCTGTAACCAGAGACGCGAGGAACAAGAATGAAGAATAAAAGAACCAGCAAAGTATTGCTCAGTACTGCATTACTCTGCGCAATGTCATCCAGTTTATATGCCCAGAGACCCACGACAGCCACTCACGTTCCTCGCGCCGAGATCATGACCGTGTTTGAACACATGGGGGAAACAATCGATCAGCAGATCAGGGTGGTCGATATTGGAGATGAAGTGAATGTCGGTGTTGGCATATTACAACGCATTGGAACCCGTACCGAAGGTGAAGCAGTGAATGCGATTGTGCATCATCGGGTAACCGAGGTTTACTACGTACTGTCAGGCTCTGGAACCCTTGTAACAGGAGGCGATGAGAGCGATGGACGTGAGTTTCCTGCCGACAACATTTCAGTTCTTGAGCTGATCGGCCCCAGCGGTAGCCGCGTTGTCACCAATGGCCAGACCAGGACCATTTCGACGGGTGATGTCGTTGTAATTCCGGCTGGCGTGCCCCATGGGTTTCGTAATATACAGGATCAGATCACTTACCTGAGCATCCGCGTAGACCCGGATCAGGTGTTGCCGACCGGCTATGTCCATCCATCCATAGAGGACTGATATCCCATCGTCCTGATGGACATTTATTCGCTCAGGTCGATTACTGACCTGTTGGTTGCAATCAGGGAACCTCTCGTTTATCGGAGGTTCCCTGCTCTGATCTCATCGTAGAACGCTGCTGCGGATGTACCGCTTACAATTTCGTTCACACGGCGAATTTCTTCGCGATAGTTTACTCTCCATGGGTCAACATCCTGATGGGTACGTGAGATCCCATAAAATCTTCGGGAAGTCGCCCCTGTACTCGCGGTTATAAAACGCTCCACCTCGGCATCCCAGGGCAACCCCATGAAATCCAGTATTTTGCGTGTTTCGTCAATCGGCGCCCTGGCGAGATCCTCATAGCGCACTATCAAACCGGCTGGCGTCGAAGCGAGGTAATCGATGGCGAGTGAGTTGAGAACAGCCCAGCGCAATGACTCCAGATCCAATCTCGAATTGAGATCGCAACGCGCACGCAAAGACTCAACCAGCGGCGTATCCAGGCTGAGCAGGCTTTGAAAATGGTCAGGAGCAAGGCGAGCCATCTCACCGAGGCTGGCGCCGCGTTCGCGGGATTCTATAACCCCGCAGGGATGGCGAAGAATCAGAACTGTTCGCATTCCTGAACGCCGGGACGCCAGCGCCCGGATATGGCCCACTGCCAGTACCGATTTCCAGACCAGAGTGGCTTCCGGGTTTCTGTGCACCGCGATACCTGGCATGCGAAAGTTACCAAATTTTTTTGCCGCTAATCGCAAAGTTAACACGGCCAGCTGACGCTGCCGAAAAGCAAGTCCTGTCTCGCCGCTTTTTTGAAATACCGGCCAGGAACCGGAGGAATTGACCCGGCTCTCAACCTCCAGTGCTCTCAGCGTCGAATCGATCACCGCAGCGTAGTGGGCAGTGGCCGGTTCAACATTCACGGGCGGGATTCCGCGGAAATGCGGAATCGAATCCGGTTCATGAAGGTAACGGGTGCCTGGATGGCTATCCAGAATTTTCGCCAGCCACGTCGTTCCGGAGCGGGCAAGGCCTGTTACCAGGATCTCCATCTGCAGGGTCCTCTTAAAGTTGCACGGGCTTAGACGCCAGGCCGCATTTTGAATTCTCTGAACTGCCAGATAGCCAATAGTCGCAGCTAACGCGATAGCCACGATAATCTACCTGATCGCTCGAATTATTTCCCAGTTAATCGATTCCTGGTCATCAGGCTCAAGTAAGGAATTGGCATAACTGACAATGGCAAGCGATGGCCGGGCTCTACGTCACACCTAAGCTTCACCTGTCCACAGCGTCGCACGGAGATTTTTATGGATTGAGCGAAGTCACTCTACGTGAAATCCAGAAAAATCGAGTCCTGCGCTGGAAATGCTGCTATGGAAGCAGCGAAGCGGTCCTGGGCCAAGAATTTATGCAATGATCGGGTTAATCTAGGTTTCCTGAAAACCTGAGCGCGCCCTCCCGGATGGCTTCAACACGTAAAGTCTTAAAATGGTGATTGCAGCCAAAAGGGTCTCCCCTTTCCTGCTGCATTTGTCTCCGCAATCAACCAGGCCTCTTTAACAGACTGCTAAATGCTCATATCCCATTACCGCCTGACCAATCGCTACGACTGCTTTCGAAGACACCTGACTGCACTTTTTGCTGAAGCGTAAGGGCTGGTCAAGCAGGCCTGCCGCGCTGCTGCTGCAATCAGGGACCAGCACTGAGCGACGAAAAATGACCGTACTCCAGGGCATTTTTAAGAGTGAAAGCACCCCGGACGGGAGAAGGATTGATTCGATATCTGGCTCAGCCAGAAATCTCATTCCTATAGTGCAATCATCGGACGTCTGCGCTGTTGCGCAGCTTTCGAACCGCGAGGGTTCTTGTCAGCGCTCTCCGCCAGCGAATCTCACTGTATCTATCCATTTTTGAGCACTTCTACCATAGCCTCGTTTGTGGTTACTACGCGAGCATAGCGATCGTTTGTGGTCATTAGTGTCGCGTCATGCAACTCCTGGGTTATCGCGGCGGTGGCGTCGCTGATCAGGCGTACGTCGAACCCTAGATCGCTGGCGCTTCTCACAGCGCTACTGATGCACTCATTGGTATAAACGCCACTGATGAACAGTTTCTGAACGCCGAGGTTGCGTAGTAAGTATTCAAGGTTGGTGGATATGAAAACGCCGCTGGCGGTCTTGTTCACGACAATCTCATTGTCTTTGGGGGCGACTTCGGGGAGAAACTCAGCCAGCTCTGAGCCTGGGGGAGCGTGCAACCCCAGGCGTTTGTGTTCCAGACTTCGGTCACGACCGTCCTGCGTCAATGATTGAATTCGACAATGTATTACTTCGCCACCGGCCTCGCGGAATGTCTTCTGTAGTTTTTTGACATTGGGAATAACCAATGAATCGAGTCGATGGAGGTAATACTGGATTGAATGTTCTGCCACCCCCGCGTCTCTATGACTTTCGAAAATCCCGTAACCTTCACGGCATCCGAGTACCTGCAGGTCAATACAAAGAAGCGCCTGTTGGCTCGGCCTCTCAAGCCGGGATTGGTACCGTGCCAATGATTCCGTTATTTGATAGGGCTCGTACTGATCGTTCTTGCTCATAGCCAGTTAAAGACTCCGTGAGGGGAAAACCCGCGTACCTGCCTTTAGTTCGATTAAAGAGGATAAATCATTGAGAGCGCCGACAACTGCGATATTTCCGGTGGCATTAACATAGTTACGAGCTGCAGTAGCTTTCGGCCCCATGGACCCAGGCGCCAGCTCCAGTTCTGCAAGACGATCCGCAGATATCCTGTTTATCAATTCTCTGTCGGTGGCATCCCAGTCCTTATAGATGCCAGGTACATCGGTTGCCATCACCAATAACCTGGCGTCGAGTTGAATCGCCAGGAGGGCACTGGCCAGGTCCTTGTCAATGACGGCTTCTACTCCCTGGAATCTGCCCAGCCGGTCGCGAATTACGGGTATGCCACCTCCACCCGCGCAGATTACTGCGTGGCCCCTCTTCACGAGTTCACTCACCACACTCGCCTGAAGAATCCTGCGAGGCAGGGGTGAAGGAACGATACGCTTGAAATCGCAGTTTCCCTCGAGGAAATTCCAGCCTAGCCGATCTGCCAGTTTTTTCGCATCAGCCGCAGGCATCCATGGACCAACAGGTTTAGAGGGGTTCTTGAACGCTGGATCGGCGCTATCCACCTCGATTCTGGTCAGCAATGTCACCGGTGAGGATTGTTCATCGAGGCAATTATCCAGTTCCTGCTCGATGAGATAACCTAGCCAGCCTTCCACTTCGGCATCAAGAACATCCAACGTTACCTTTCTATCACCGGAGTGACTCAGAGAAAGAAGGCCGATCTGAGGTCCGCTTCCATGAGTGATCACCAGGCCTGAACCGGCATACCCGGAAAGCGTCGCACAGGCCTTTTTCAGACCGGTCAACGCCAGGGAGCCCGGTTGGCCCTTCAGGGCGTTTCCACCCAGCGCAATAACCAGAGGACCGTCTGACATTTCCTCTATCCTTTCCGATACGCTTGCAGACTCTCAGTTTTTCCTGTCCGTTCCGGGATAAACCTAAGCCACAGGTAGCCAGCTACTCCGGCCAGCAGGGAAGCTGCAATGATCCCGGTTTTGGCAATGATCAGCGGTTCTGCCGCTGTATCGAAACCCAGGCCGGCTATAAAGATTGACATGGTGAATCCCATTCCTGCCAGCAGTCCAAGGCCGACAGTGTGCTTCAGTGTCATACCTCGCGGCAGTTTGCCCCAGCCCATTTTCACGACGATCGAGGTCGCCAGGAGAATGCCAATGGGCTTGCCCACGACAAGCCCCAGAATGATTCCCAACGCCAACGGTTGGTGGAGAAACTCGAGTAGATTGAAACCCTGAAGTGGGATGCCAGCGTTAACCAGCGCAAACAGGGGTAACACCAACAGCGCGACAGGATGTTCAAGTGTACGTTCCCACAGCTGCAGCGGAGTGGTGGCTTCTTCAGCCGCTAATTTTACCCGCTCAACCAGAAAATGATGGTCCTGTTCAGCAAGCACGGGATTGTCTTCCTTACTCTTCTTTACCCGTCGAACGAATTCGTCTATCAGTTTTCGGCTTTTCCTCACGAAGCTTCGTGGACTTCTGGCTGGACGCGCTGGAACGGTCAGAGCAACCAGCACGCCGGCCAGGGTTGCATGGACCCCAGACCCCAGCATGGCTGCCCACACAAGCCCTCCGCCGCAGATGAATACAGCCGGGTGGCGGATCCCCGCACGGTTGGCAGCCAGTAAACAGACGATAAGCAGTGACACTACGATGAGGTACTGCAGGTCAAGGCTGGTAGTGTAGAAGAGTGCTATAACCAATACTGCACCCATGTCATCTATGATGGCAAGTGCCAGCAGAAAAGCCGTAAGCCCGTATGGTATGCGACGGCCAAGAAGAGACAGTACACCCATAGCGAAGGCGGTGTCAGTTGCCATGGGAATGGCCCAGCCGCGCAGACTGGTCTGTCCGTAGTTAAGCAGCATGAATGTCATTGCAGGAACCAGCATACCGCCAAATGCAGCAGCAATGACAGGGACGGCCCGATTGGCCTTGCGCAGCTCTCCAACCAGCAGTTCTCGCTTTATTTCCAAACCGATGACGAAAAAGAACAGGGACATGAACGCATCGTTGAGCCAGTGTCTCAGGCTCATGGTGAAACGATGGTTACCGAAAACCAGTCCAACCTGACTCTCCACCAGCCGTTCATAGTACGGGTATGCAGCGGAATTGGCTAAAACCAATGCTGCAATCGCGCAGCCAAGCAGGAGCAGACTAGCAGTTTTCTGGTCGCGGACTATGTACTGTAATGGCCTGACGACCTTGCCTGCAACATGGTATAAAGTGACAGCAGAAGCCGCTGTTTTATTACTTTTCTGAGACATGGCTTCATTGATTGTACAGCCCTGCAGAAAGAAATAAACCGCGATTTCGGATTTGTTTTGCCAATAAAACGATGGCCGGTTGATAAGTCGACGAATATACACGCAATCGCCGGGCATGGTGACTCCCACCGACTACCGTTGATCAAACAACCCTTCTCGCGCCTGAAGCCATCCTAAGACATGGAAGTTGAGCCAGTAGCGCCTGAAATTTCAAAATTGACAACACCGAAATACAGGACGTCATTGCCCCTGTTCATCGCGAAACGTAAGTCTCAACCGTCGACACATGAAAAATTCGGGTTTACAGGCATAAGGAAGTTATTGAAAAGGATCGTTTTTGAACAGGTTACTTGAGTAGTCAGGTATGAGTCGGCTTCCGAAAATAATCAGTATGTCTAGCTGAGTCTGTTTGTCGAATAAATGTGCCAGTCGTCCCGAAATAAAACTTCGTAAGAACCGTCAGACAAAGACCAGGACTCTGCCTGATCGATGGAAATTTCGAGGAGCACATAATCTGATTTTGATTGTGATAGAAGGCTGTTGGACCTGCTGTCGGAGTGGCCCCAAAGCTTGTTAAACAACCCGCTATCGCGAGTGAAATTCACAGTGCCGCTAAGACATACCTGGACACCGTTTTTGCTGTTTTTGAATAACAGGCAGACAGGATCGTTTACCCGTAAGTTCCGGTTAATCAACTCATACCACAACACCGGGAACCAAAGGGTCCCGTCAAAACTGGCCTGTACCAAGTCAAGGGAAAGCGTCCGCAATCGATTCTTGTCATAGTAGCTCAACAAGGGTCTATCACCATTCCTTAAGAGTTCCCATATAGGCTGGCTTTGTCTGTCAGTCATCATAATAGTAACAGGTTGAATATGATCTGATGCCATATACCAACGATCAAAACCGACTCTGGTTCCCGCAGTCTGACTGATCAACGAATTTTTTCGGTTTTTACATCCAGCATATAACCAAACTCCCGAATGGTTCGAATCAGTGGATTTGACTGCTGGTCGTCGTCCAGCTTTTGTCTAAGGCGGGAAATCTGTACATCGATCGAGCGATCAAATTCCATGGCATCTCTGTCCCTGGTTGCTGCAAAAAGGCGCTCCCGGCTCAGAGCAACGCCAGATGAACGGGCAAGAATTTCCAGCAATCGGAATTCCCCGGGAGTCAGACTTACCAGATTACCCTCAGCATCAAGGAGTTGGCGTCTCTGTAAATCTAGCCGCCAGCCATTAAAAACAATTGCCGAAATGTTATTCTGCTGCTGACCCGGTTCAGATTCCAATCTGACCCTATCAACCAGTCTCAGATTGGCCTTGATGCGGGCTGACAGTTCTTCGATGTCAATCGGTGAGGTGATAAAGTCATCAGCTCCCAGTTCGAGGCCGGTCACTCGTTCAACGGCACTGCTTTTCTTTGCCAGCACGATTACCGGAACCACCGAGTGCTCTTTCATTGTTCTTATGATTTCTAGATAGTCGTTATCTGCGATGCCTTCGTTCAGCAGCACCAAGTCTATGGGTTCAGTTTGGAGTATTTGCAACCCGTGCTGCTCACTGTAAGCAAATAGCAGTCGGTAGCCTTTGGACCTGAGGTGGGCTTCTATACGCCCCCAGGTTCCTTTTTCTTTGTCGATAGCAAGAATCGTGTGATTCATGGCCGTTGAGTCAGGTTCTTTTACATAATTGAAACAAAGAATTAACAGTCTGTCTACTAAAGTGCATTGGGGTGCTTACAGCCGGGTCCTATACTTTGAATTATTGAAAATAAGACATTGAATCTTCAAGAAGCTAAATCTGACAACCAAGAGGACAAATGTTTAGAAATCACGAACTAATAAACGAAATTGAAGGGTTACACCGCTTCGCCAGACACCTGACCAGGGACCCGGACGAGGCAGACGATCTGCTTCAGGCCACGTTGACCAAGGCATTGGAGAATAAAAACAAGTTCATCAGTAACAGCAACCTGAAAGGCTGGTGTTCCAAGATCATGTTCAACCTGTTCGTCTCAAAATACAGGCGTCAGCGGCGCTATGGCAGCACAATCGATCCTCAGCCGGTCATCGACTCGGCGACAGAGCCGGGCCGGGAGTTCCACTACGCCTGTTGCGCCGAACTTCAACAGGCCTGGAGTAAACTGGACGAGCGGCTCCGGGGAGCGCTGGACTGCTATTGTTTCAAAGATATGCGCTATCAAGATATTGCCAGAGAACTTGATCTTCCGATTGGTACGGTTCGCTCCCGGGTTTACCGGGCCAGAGAAACGCTCAGCAAATATGTCGGAACCGAAATCAGAAACTGAACTGAATGGTGTTCTGTCGCGTTTCGAATTTCGAATTAGGCAACCTTAGATAAAAGGAGGTGGATAGTGAGTAATCAATCGAATTCTAAACCAGGTGAAGGGAATCGGGAGGCAGACAAAGTCTACCGTGACCATACGCGCGAATTTGTAAAGTCAGGTAAAGTTGAAAAAGCAGCCAGGGAGGCCAGTAAACAGAGTCCTTCGGAAGCTGCGGCAGCGGAGCAGAAAGGCAAAGTCAAAGCCAGGGAACTTGACCCTGCCGTGCACCGTAATTATGAGAAAGCAGTCGACAGTGAAGCCGTCGGCTCTGAGAGCAAAAAGTAGGTAGTCTTTCGAATACTCAAGTCAGGTTTTAAGCCGTGGGCCTGCCAGGTAACCTGTCAGCTTTGGGCCTGTTCAAGCACCCATGACGAGGCGCACACGTCGTTTCCTCCAGCCGCCTGCGGACACCGATTCCTGCTGTTATGACACTCTTTTTAAACAGCGGACTGGTAGTTTTAGTTTTAGTTATAGCTGTCGCCGTCCATGTTTGGCTGCACCGGAACATCCCAACCCTGGCGAGCGACAGGTATTCCGATTGCCTCAATAATTCGGAGTGGTTTTCTGGTTGTGGCCCCTGCCATGGCTCTGACGCCGGGCTGTGGTCCTTTCCCGGTATCACCCTCGTGGTATTTCTTGCTTAATTGGTAGGCAGCGCGATTCGGTACGACATCATCAACGTTGAACCATTGATCAGTTCAACCGAAACTTGAACTGGACTCTCCCTGCTGCTGTTTAGGCTTGATCGAACCGCCGCCCTGGTGTTGGCGATCGCCTATGTGATTGCCATAACCTTTTATTTGGAACCGCTTGGTGCCTTCCTGCCTCGTTCAACGGGCGCTGGAAACGCGACATATCAGACGCTTTTTGCTTCGATGATTATGGTCTCGATCGCCAAGTTCGGTCTGGTGCGCAGTTTGCGCCCACTGGAAAATTTTGAGAAACTGGCAGTCAACCTAATGCTGGCGCTAATTGCCTCATTTCTGTTGGGGTTTTCATACCTGCAAGCAGCAGATCTGGTGGCAGGTTACCGGCAACTACCGGGCAATGATCCTGAATTGGAAATTCGGACCCTGCATAGAATTTCCGGGTGTTCCTTATTGATCAGGGATTCGAAACTTCCCGTTTTCCGCAGGCTGAGCCCTCTGCATCCTTGCGATGCCAGGACCATGGCTTTCGCACAAGCGATAAGCGCAACGGTCTATATTGTGTTCATCACATTGGCGACTGCCTGCCTGGACACTCTTGAAGAACTCAATGAGATCAGCGTGCTGTGCCTGTCCAGGCGGGTTACCGGCGTTCTTCCCAAGATGCTGATACTGGATACTCTAAAGAATCAGTTTTCATCAACCGTTGCGGATACTACAGGTGCCGGGCGATTTCTCGATGAGAGCAACGAGGGCAGAATAAAACGGTGCTATGTGCACGCGGTAGCCATGGCCCTGGCGTTGCTGCTTTTATGGAGCAGTGATGCATTCACTGTTATCACCAGCGCAAGGCGGGCATTTGCCTTGTACTATCTGTTGCAGTGCCTGACAGCAATGCTACATCTATGTAACTCCAGGCATGATTGGCGTGACTCCCTAGTTGCAATGATTGGGTTTATTCTCCTTACGCTCACTATGCTGCTGATCGCGGTTTTTGCGATTCCCGCAGATCCCACACGAGGCTCTCCTTGACCAACTTTCAGTCGATGATAATTCAGTATTGGCTTCTTACAGAATCTGTTGGCAGGGTCGCTGAGACATGCTGAAAAATATGCGCTTCACTGCCATCATGCTGGTAGCGATTATTGCCCTTGGTCTGACACCACTGTTTGAAAAGCTCGCGGTGTCAGGGGAAGCAAGCCTACCGACAGTCGTCCTGACGATTAATCTGCTTACTGTCGCCCTGCTAACTATTCCGGCCTGGAGGCATAGGCCGGAGCAGATACGTGCCAGTTGGAAAAGCCTGCTGCTCGTGGGAGGCCTGGCTTCCGGTGTAGTAGTGTATCTTAATATATGGGCGCTCGAGACAACCACTGCGACGCACCGTAGCGTCTTTCAGGCTATGTACCCAGCCATGACAGCGATCTTCGCCTATTGGCTTATCGATGAGCGCCTGCCACTGTCGGGTTATCTTGTTATCGCGGCCATGACCGGGGGAGTGTTGCTAATGAGTGCCGGCGGAATTCAATTTCAGATGGTGGAAGGTGATGGGCTACTCCTGCTCACTCTACCGATGATGGGCCTCTGCGATGCCTGGGCTAAAAAGACACTTGGCACACTCTCGCCTCAGTGGGTGTCGTTCGGTCGCTTTTTCTTCGGCACCCTGGTATTGCTGCCTTTCCTCCTCACAGCAGAAATCGGACTTAGTTGGCCTAAGGGGTTAGACTGGCTCTGGATAGGGCTTTCAGCCGCTACCATTGGTCTCGGCATCAACATGCTGTATCTGGGAATGAAAATGAAAGGTGCGGCGCTTGCTGCGGCAATGCTCAGCATGTCACCGATACTCACTCTACTGATTGAATGGTACTGGTTGAGTGCAGAGTTCCATACCACTGAGTTGTTCGGAATAGCTATAGTACTGCTAGGTGGTTATCTGTTGACCCGGCCCGCCTTTCAGAAACTGGATCATTAAAGCAGGCGGGCCGTTATGGAACAGGGATGAAGCTCAATTACCTCTACCGTGTTTCTGATAGCATCTGAAAGTATGAGATCACCGCTTGTCGCAATGCTGGCCAGTCTGATTTTCGTTGCCGCCCTGGTCGGATTACTGGTTTTTTTCAATGTAGACGAACAACTTCTGGAATTACTGCGCTGGATCAATCGGCAGGGAATATGGTCTGGATTGTGGTTTATTCTGATAATGGCCCTGGTTACTGTTTTTCTGCTGCCCGGCGTATTGTTTACCACCGGAGCCGGTTTTGTATTCGGGCTGGTCAATGGCACCATCTATGTAGTTCTCGGGACTACGCTGGGAGCTGTTATCGCATTTCTAATTGCGCGGTATCTGCTGGGTGACACCGCCCGTCGTTTTATTCTTCAACGTTCCCTCCTGCACTCTGTTACGGACGAAATGCGGAATCACGAATTACGAGTAGTAATGTTGACTCGATTGATTCCGTTCTTTCCGGGCAAGATTTCAAACTATTTTTTCGGAATGACTGCGTTCAGCCTCCGAGGATTTTCTCTGGGCACCTTCATCGGGCTCATTCCGTTCTCTCTACACAATGTTTATCTGGGCTCCTTCGCCGCTAATCTCAGTAACCTGGGTGTACGAGAGACGGGGCGAACCCCTCTGGAGTGGATAATTTATCTGTTGGGCTTTCTCACAACATTGACGGCTGTTCTTTATCTGAACCACTTGGCCCGCCGTACGTTAGCGAAGTATTCACCCGATGTAACCAGAGAGTAATAAGCCCAAATGAAATTACTAGGTTGGTTTCCGTTCCGCTATATTATTCGAAAGGCCGCGACAAGTCAGGGGTTTCTGGACCCCATAGAATTGCTCGCCAGACTTCGAGCCCTGGCTCAACCTTCTGAAGTTGGAGAACCAGTTGAGTTGCTTCGGGCGGGAGTGGTTTTCCATGCGCGCGGACTAATCAACAGTAAAGTCATTCAACACAACCTGGACTGGCTTTGGCCCTACTGGGTAGAACGGCAGTACAACCCCCATGACATATCGTTTACACCACGAGCCTTTGCCATTACACACATCAATCAGACCCATCGGAACTGGTCCGCTATCGGCCTTCCGGACCTGGATCAATATCCGATTGTAGACCCCAGAGGATTGTTAACGCCAAAGCTGGACGGCTGGTCACTGGACGTATGGATATTAAGAAGCGATGGATCGCGGCTGCTGCCGTCGCGACAGAAGGACGCGGAACAATTTTATAATATGGACCCCGGTCTGGCAGTGGTAACAGTTACCGGTGAAAAAGGCATGCAACTGCGCACAGTCAGTGAGGTGGTGCGTCGAAACGGCTACGCTTGCTGTGAAATGAATATCAATGCGTCTGACAGCGAAGGCGGCGATGCCTGGCTGGTTGTCAGCGCGCGTCCTTATAACCCTGAGGGAATCAGTTTCATCTCCAGATTGGAGTTACTGGATTCAGCCAGTACCTGGAGAATCAACGATGATGATCAGATACGGTTTGATTGCCCGGTGGAGAAGCATCGGGTTGCCAGCTACTTGGATGGCGATGTCTACCTGGGCATTCATGACCGCGCTGAAAAAAAAGAGGTCAATTGTCAGGCTGGACTTGCCAGTGCCGCGGCGATGTTCCGACTTGATCGAGAAAGACAGCTCAAGCTGTCCATACCCTTGGAAGAGGAGTATACCGAACCTGTTGTTAAACCATGCTGGCTGGATGAACGACAGACTGCCTGCCGACTGGTGTGCCCCGAAAGCCGCTATCAGAACCTCTATGACGCCGCATTGGCATCGTTGATACTCCACTCCCCAAGGGATGTTTATCCAGGTCCGTATACCTACAAGCGGTTCTGGTTCAGGGACGCGGCGTTCATCGTTCATGCACTACTCTGCTCGGGGCTGGAGGATCGTGCCCGTCGGTCAATAGATGAATTTTTTCACCGCCAGACGCCCCTTGGCTATTTCCGGTCCCAGGAAGGAGAATGGGATTCAAACGGTGAAGTGCTTTGGATACTCAATCGGTACAAGGAGCTTACCGGACTGGACATTCCGAATTCCTGGCTCCGCCCTATTGAAAAAGGCGGCAGGTGGATTATTCGGAAGCTTACCAATGATGACGAAGAAATACTCCACGCCGGGTTACTGCCGGCAGGATTCAGCGCTGAACACCTGGGACCCAACGATTACTATTACTGGGACGACTTCTGGGCGGCGTCCGGACTTCGTTCCTGTAGCGCGTTGTTGGAAGAACATAACGAAAAGCTGGGGAGGGAATTCTCAAATGCGGCGGATCGGCTCATGGTATCAATTGATCGAAGTCTGTCCCGCTGTTACGAACGGTTGGGCAGGCCAGCCATACCGGCATCGCCCTATCGCAGGCTGGATGCAGGAGCGATCGGTTCTATTGTCGCCGGTTACCCGCTGCAGTTAGTGAGCTCGCAGGACGAGCGATTGCTGGACTGTGTTGAGTATCTGTTGGACGATTGCTTTGTTGATGGTGCGTTCTTCCAGGATATGATTCACTCCGGTATGAACGCCTATCTCACTCTGCAAACGGCACAGGTGCTATTGCGAGCAAACGATCCCCGCTTCCTGGAATTGATGGACAGCGTCGCGGACCTTGCTTCGCCGACTGGACAGTGGCCGGAAGCCATACACCCCCAGACCCGCGGTGGCTGCATGGGGGATGGTCAACATGTCTGGGCAACGGCCGAATGGGTGCTTATGATCCGCAGCTGTTTTGTTCTTGAGGAAGGCAACCGCCTGATTCTTGGCGCAGGCATTCCCAAGCGTTGGTTGCACTGTAATAAACGGTTTTCCTTTGGCCCCACATTCACACGGTTTGGTGCTTTAACCGTCACAGTCGATCCCAGGCAACATGGCCGTCTGCTGGTAGAGTGGGAGCCGCGGTGGCACAGGCAGCAGCCAGAAATAGACATCGCGATTCCGGGTTACCAGGTGCGTGAGCGGTCCGATCGTCACGCACTACTCGAGCCACTCGCCAGTGGAACGGGTATAACGTCATGAATATTGTCCTTGTCACCAATACCTACACTCCGCACGTGGGCGGCGTGGCTCGCTCGGTTGAGGCCTTCCGGAGGGAATACCTCGCGTTACACCACAAAGTCATAGTTATAGCCCCCGAGTTTGAAGGCATGCCGACCCATGAAGAAAATGTACTGCGGGTCAGGGCAATACAGAATTTCAATGCCAGTGACTTCTCTGTAGTTCTGCCGGTTCCCAAAGGATTGACGCAGACCCTTGAAGAATTCGGGCCGGACATCATCCATTCCCAACACCCGTTTTTACTTGGCATGACAGCGATTCGCATTGCAAGGATGATGAAGCTTTCGCTGGTATTCACCCACCATACCCTGTATGAACAATACACCCACTATGTCCCAGGCGATTCAGCACTATTGAAAAAATTTGTTGTTGAACTCGCTACAGGGTATGCCAATCTTGCTGATCAGGTAATTGCACCCAGTGAGAGTATCCGTGATCTGATAATCGAGCGGGGAGTTAAAACTCCCATTGAAGTCATACCAACCGGCGTTAATGTACAGAATTTCAGTAATGGTGATGGCAAGACCTGTCGAGCTTCCCATGATATTCCTGATGAATCATGGGTAATAGGCCATATGGGAAGACTGGCGCTGGAAAAGAATATTCGTTTCCTGACCGGCGCCGTAGAGCTGTTCATGAAGCGCCACAGAAACAGCTATTTCCTGGTGGTTGGTGAAGGAGATAAGGGAGAGTTTATCGAGAATCAATTCGCACGTGCAGGGCTTGGAAAGCGTCTCGTTCTGACCGGGAAACTGGAGGGTAAGAATCTTGCCAACGCCATGAATGCCATGAATGTGTTCGCATTCACTTCGAAAACTGAGACCCAGGGAATGGTCTTGACCGAGGCAATGGCCGCGGGCCTGCCTGTGGTGGCACTGGATGCTGCCGGCGCCAGGGAGGTGGTCAGGGACGGAATCAATGGCCGTCTGCTTAAGGATGCCAGTGAGAAGGATTTCAGTTCCGCTCTGGCCTGGGTGTACGACCGGAACGCGAGTGAACGGGATGAACTCATTGAGGGAGCGCGTAAAACTGCCAGGGAGTTCTCAATGGTCCGCAGCGCTGAGAAGGCGTTGACCTGTTTTGCCCGTGTTCAGCGTCGATGTCGTCCAGAAGCCCAGGACGAGGAAAAGGCCTGGGAATTTTTGCTGGGGCGCATCAAGAACGAGTGGGAAATTATAAGAAATCTTGCGTCGGCTGGCGATAAAGCACTGGGGTTGCACGAATCGGAGCGGTCTCAGGGAGACTGAAGGGAACTTTACTGCGGTTGAGTCGTTGGCATGATCAGACGGGGTGGATAATCCCGCAAATCCAACCAAGCTGAAAATTTAGGAGGTTCAGATGAGAATATCAGGGCTCAGAACTAAACTGGTGACAGTACTATTGCTGATTTTTGCCGTATCATCCGCATGGGCAGAAGTGGAGGACGACGAGCTGCGCGGCCGCGTGCTGGATGTCGACGTAATGGAAAGAACCTTGACGCTTCATCTCATTGAAGTGGGGGCGAGTGTGGACGAACCGGTCAACTCGATTCAGACCTACAAGATTCCCACCTCCGTGGTAATCCGTGATGAATACCGATGGGAAGTATTGCCGGACACGCTGGACGACATTGAGGAAGACGAAATAGTTACCGTCGAACTGGATGTTGAAGACCGAGCCATGGCTCGGGGCATTAAATACGACGGTCAATAGCCGACAGCCCCGAACCACATCAATACTTGAGATAGCAAACCTATTCGGCCAGTCCGCCCGGGCTGGTCGGTGCTGCTTTTCCAATTTCACCTCGCATCAGGTAATACGGGACTGACTCACTGGCGAATTGACCGTCCTTATAATCAATAGTCTTATAGTCGATTGTCGGCCCGTCCCTTCAGGTCGATCAGCCTCAATCTTCAATAAAATCAATCTGTATCTGTACTATTATCGACGAGAGATCTTGTTGCGTGCGGAGACTGCCATTGTGATCCTTACCATCCTTTGTCGAAGTCAGCTTTAGCGAGGCGGTTTATGCAACAGGTTGGCGAAAATTCAAATCCCGGAAGTTGTTTCCAGCGAGACCTGCCCTGTCACGCGGCCCCGCACTCAGAGGCTCCTTAGAAAATTGTACCAGGCTGACTGGCCAACAGGTTGTTCCGCAGCAATTTCTGTCACACGGCTCAGCAGAAGCCACGCATCACGCAGCTACCCCCTGCCCCCCATTCCAGCGGATGGGACAGTTTCTGCGGTCTGAGGGTATAGGTAACGCCTTCCATAAAGGTGGCGTCTTTCTTCCAGGTGAGCAGGATTTCGCCATTGGTGACACTCGCACCGTGAAGAGTAGAAGTAGCCGTGAGATCGGCTGGTATTCCGAATGATCCGCCATCCAGGCTGTCATAATTCTCAATATCATGTTGGACCACTGCTGCCTCTATAGCCTTTACTCTGGAGCCCGCCGAGAGTGCCAGATCTTCTATACGCTCAGATCCCTTACTAGCCTGGAGAAATGGAATGACCACGCTCATCAACAGGCTGAAGCAGGTCGCAATTATCAGCAAGTCCACGAATGTCATTCCTTCAACATCTTTCATTATTATGCTCCAAATCCTGTTCTGGTATTTACAAATTTATCTGCCTGTCTCCAGTATTTTTCCAAACAGACAGCGGGTGTGACTCTATAAATTTGCCAATTTTGCCTGCAAGCGGCGTGCCACCCACAAGTATTTGTTCTTTCGTTCATTAATAAATCAGAACCACTGCAGGCCGAAAACCGCATAAATCTGTTCAATTGCGCTAAAGGCCGGAAACATCTGGCCCGGCATAGCCAGATCCGATACTGGCGGAATCTTTCCAGAGGTCACAACCCCCGCTAGGAATGCTGCTGACCTGCGGAGTGACGAAATATTCTCTGCCAACCAGGCTGCTCCGTCCCAGGCTGTTGGGCAGTGACGACACTGCTATGTTTCAATCCACAGCCGTACCGACACCTTGCTGACGACTACAGCCCTTCCGTCAGTCAGTTGCCTGGATCGCCGCCCGTCAGCAGTAGGCACTCAGGAGCAGATGCTGTCGAGCCTTTCCCCTGATTGTGCTCTAATTACGAGTCTGGGGCCGTTTCTAAGCAGTTCGCTTTAGAGGCAATACCGACTTTCTGCTATAGTCAGCCATGATTCCGATATTGAGCAGATCACGCCATGGTTGCGTTATCTGCAATGCCTGTCCCGGTATTTCCTGATGACCGAACTGTCTTTCATCAAGCCCCGCACTATCCTGCAACTGCTCATTACCGGTTTTGCCCTGGTCAGCGGGATTCTGTTGATTGCGTTGACAATTGCGATTAATCAGCTCGACCAGATCAGCCGACAAAGTCAGGCAGCTGTCAGCCGCAGCCTGACCGCCATGGCGGCAAGTCGTGTACTGTTGCAGCAAAGCGGAGCGATGGAGCGTAACGCCAGACAGTACGCTATCGTGGGAGAAAAAGAGATCCTCGGCATTTATGAAGAGCGGCGTAGAGCATTTCTGGCGGCCACTGATTCTCTAGAAAGGCTTGCCCTCAGCCCGGCACTTCTCTCCCAGGCCACCATCATTCGGAATCTCGAAGCAGATGCCTATACGGCTATTCAGTCCGGAGACAAAATCAGCCTTGAAACTGCCTTTGAGCAAATCCTGGAAGCAGCAACAAACCTGTCCACTATTGTTTCCAACTGGTCCAACATGCAGATCGATACTATTGCACGTGAAACATCAGAATCACAGCGCCTGATTGCGATGCAGCTCCTTTTTCTTATCGCCGCGGCGATAAGCCTTGCCAGTGTCTTTGTGTTACTGATAACTCGCCCACTGAAGCAGGTGGCAACGGCTATTGAACAATTGGGGTCAGGCAGTTACTCAACCGATATCAGTATCGGTGGCCCTAAAGACCTGGTGGCTATCGGCCAGCAGCTGGATTGGCTGAGAGAGCGCCTGTCCCATCTAGATCAGCAGCGCACGCTGTTTTTACGGCATGTTTCCCACGAATTAAAATCACCTCTGGCAGCTATTCAGGAAAGCGCCGCACTGCTGGAAGACGGCGTTGTCGGAGAATTGAGCACGCCGCAAAAAGAACTGATCAACATCCAGGTAAAAAGCTTGCAGAAGCTGCATAACCTGATCGATGAATTATTGCGGCAGCACCAGCGTCAGTACGCAGTAGTGAGTGAATTCAGCCAGGACATCCGGTTAGATAAACTGATCGGGCGCGTGCTGGCTGATCACGATTATGCGATTGGAACTTCGGCGATCGATGTCAGTCTTAATCTAGAAGAATGCTGTATCAGTGGTAATCGGGAACAACTGCGGGTTCTTCTGGACAATGTCATTGCCAATGCTATCAGGTTTTCACCGGAAGGCGGCAGCCTGGCCATTGAAATGTTCCAGGAAGAAAATCTGTTCGTCATACTGGTTAAGGATGAAGGTCCGGGGATCCCGGACTCTGAACAGGAAAAGATTTTTGAGGCATTTTACCAGAGCCGGCAGCAGACTACCGGGGTTTTCAAGGGGAGTGGCCTGGGGCTTGCCATAGCCAGGGAATATGCGGCGGCGCACAATGGTGCTATCAAAGCCTCTAACTCCGATCCCAGGGGAGCCTGTTTCCGTATTACGCTTCCGGCAATTGGGCCCGGGATTACTGTCAGTGGCGCACTACCAAAGACCGGAAAAATGAACCTAGTTGATTATTCTCCAGATTTATGAAAGCAACCTGCAAACCCAGCGGATTCCTCTGTCTTGTGCTGCTGAGCCTGGCAGGTTGCCAGACACCACTGAAACTGGGTGATCTGGCAGATTCCCTGATTCCCGGCGGGGATAAAGTTACCGCTCCACTTCCCTATTATGACTGGTCACAGCAGGCGACCGGTGAACAGCTTATTGAGGAGCAGCGTCGCCTGGAATCCCTGGTTCAGCTATATTCAGATCCGGTTTCCCGTATTCAGCTGGATATCGTCAGAATGGCTCTGGGAAATGCTGCTTTAACGCCGATTTTCGCTGACCTGGGTTCGTTGCAGCGGGATTGTCAGACACGAAGTTGTGAAGACTATGTCAGGCTTGGCGCTGTATTGAATCAGTTGGCCACAACACAGAAGAGTCTGGACCTTGCGCGCTCAGAACAAAACCAAGGTCAAAATGACCAGGCCACCCTCCAAGCAGAGCTCTCGAGACTGCAGCAACGCATTGCAGGGCTCGAAGCACAGATCGACGCCCTGACCAGTCTGGAACAGGAAATCATCCAACGGGAACTTTACGAGCTGCCAAGATGAACACGCTCCGGAAAACAACTGCAAGGGTGCTGGTTGTTGATGACGACCAGGACCTGTTACACCTGATCAACCTCAGGCTGAAAGCCAACAGTTACGAGGTTCGGTCGGCGAACTGTGCCTCCAATGCCCTGGCGCAGTTAACATCTTTTAATCCACACGTAGTGGTGACAGATCTGAAAATGCCGGGTATGGACGGCATGGCGCTGTTTGAAGAGATACAGCGTCGGAATGTCAGAACGCCTGTTATTGTACTCACCGCCAACGGCACCATTCCCGATGCCGTTGAAGCGACGCAGAAAGGCGTCTTCAGTTACCTTGTCAAACCGTTCGATGCCGAAATCCTGTTGCACAACCTGGAACGGGCCTCGAGCCAGGCCCAGTTCAGCAGCGCACCTGCCAACGGGCATCCGGACGAGTGGCGCAAAGAAATTATCAGTTGCAGCAGTGCAATGGAGACGTTGCTGCAACAGACTCACGCGGCAGCCTTGTCGGATGCCAACCTGCTGATTCAAAGTGAGACCGGTACTGGAAAAGAATTGCTGGCGAAAGCCATACACAAGGCCAGTAACCGCTCGACAAGGCCTTTCCTGGCACTCAATTGTGCGGCCATCCCGGAAAGCCTGATTGAGTCGGAACTGTTTGGCCACTCCGCCGGGTCATTTACCGGCGCCAGAACCTCTCACCCAGGCATTTTCAAGGCAGCTGACGGGGGAACCGTATTTCTGGACGAGATTGGCGACATGCCACTGAGCGCCCAGTCAAAACTTCTGCGCGTACTGGAGCAGAAAGAGGTTCGTCCTGTCGGGGCAACAAAAACAGTACCCGTCAATGTAAGAATCGTTGCAGCGACTCATCAGAACCTGCAGAAAAAGATACAGCAACAGGAATTTCGTGAGGACCTCTTCTACCGACTGGATGTGATACCGCTGCGCCTGCCCTCGTTGCGAGAGCGGTCTGAAGACATTCCTATGCTGGTAGACTATTTTTGCGATCAGATTACCGAACGGGAGCAGCGCAACAGTATGCGTTTCGCTCCGGAAGCAATGGAAGCACTGATCAGCGCAGAATGGCCGGGCAACGTTCGACAGCTCTATAATGTGATTGAGCAGTGTGTCGTTCTGACGACAACGCCTATTATCCCCAGGGCCCTGGTTGAACGCGCATTGCGTTATAAGCCGGAGAGGCTTCTGAGCCTCACTGAGTCGCGATTGCAATTCGAACGGGACTACCTGGTCAAACTTCTCAACCTGACCGCTGGGAACATCGCCCTCGCCTCCCGCCTGGCCGATCGCAATCGCAGTGAGTTCTATAATCTGCTAAAACGACACGACCTGGAACCGGCACAGTTTCGCAATGCCGGACAAGATAACGCCTGACTGCCCTGTTATAGCGTTGGGATAAACCGACACTCCAAAGCGCCGTATATTCAGCGGGTTAGCTGGCTGCCAACCAGAAGCGTCGTCACAACCCGACATTATCACCGGCGAACAGCGCAGACTCCATAATAGAATAAAGCCCATCAACGATTTTTCGGCACGCTGGCACAATCGTTGCAACTGGCACAATCTTAGCAAATGTCAATTTGAAAAAGACGGCTTGCTTTGCACTGGCGGGGCGAGAAACACACTACCAGGGATAACAACAGCAGAAACAAACTAAAATGGAATCTCCAGTCGAACCGAAACAGAAAATTGCAATGTTGGTCTGGGCTTTTCCACTGACAGTAACGGCGGCAAATCTCAATAACGCAGGGAGGCTGCTCGTCAGACGATGATGGAACCTCTGAAGACTGCCAGAGTTCACGATCCATCTACCTGAAACTGAGCGGCTGTTCAGGTAACGATGACAGGCAACACCGCTGCCCTCCCAAGCGATACACGGCCATCCCCTTCTGCCCCCTTAGACGGGGGCTTTTTTTTCTCGCAGAGTGACGTGTCCGCTGTGTTGAATCCGTATTACTACAATTGATCGCCGTCGGCTATCACCAGCCCACCCGAATTGCCAGCTGGTTAATGCGGCAGAAGTAGCTTGCAAGAGACACCATGACTCCAGGTGAGTTCGATATCCGCCAGCACCAGGTGACTGGCCGGCAACTGCATTCGGGCTCGCTACATTTCTGAACTGATGCGCAGGAAACACCGCAGCTGCTGACTTCCAGAACCATCAGCAATCCCAAGCCAGCTTTCAATAAGGAAAATAATTTCAATACTCAATTCTCCTGTCATGTATGCCACTGATACAGGCCTTTCCTGATGCCAAGCTAGCGCCAATGGTTCCTCTATTGCTGTATATGACAAAGCTGGGAACACTTGTTGCGGGACAGTTCTGTCTGCGAATACGAATAAAGCCAGTATCAATGTATTCATCTTATTAAGGTAAATACGGTACGTCTTTTGCAACCACTACCCAGGGAATCAAAAGAAGCGTTTCAGATTAAATCTGAAACGTCGAATGAACCAAATTCGATAGAGGAGAATCACGACATGGCCGGTAAATTGATGAACTCAATCGCTGTAACAGTTGCATGCGTGGTGGTAATTTTTTCATTACTGCTGATATTCAACTCGGCAAGCGCGCAGTCGACTGACAATTTTGAAGGCAGAGCCCATGACGCCTGGCTGACGGGTAAGATCGAAACGGTACTGACTCTGAATACAATGCTGAACTCGTTCACCATTGACACGGACGTCGAACAGGGCAATGTAACGCTCACCGGAGAAGTTTCCAGCGATGTAGAGAAAGCTCTTGCTACTGAACTCGTCCATGGCATTGAAGGCGTTGGGGAAATAAATAATGAACTGTCCGTCACAGGTGAACCGGGACCTGTCGAGCAGGCACAAAACTCGCTATCCAAGGCCACTGATACACTGTCACGCTGGGTCAGCAATGCAACCATGACAGCAACAGTCAAGTCCCGCTTACTGGCCAACTCAGAAACTAAGGGGCTGGCTATAGACGTGGACTCCATGGATACAGTCGTGACCTTGAGCGGTGCTGTTGACTCAGCTGAGGAACGCATGCTCGCCGAAAGCATAGCCAAGAACACTGAAGGCGTGATGGCGGTACAGAACGAACTCATTGTTGCGGGCAACTAGTGTCCTGTCCGGTTAATTACCACAATGCGCTGCGGGCGTCTGCCGGACGCTACTGTGAGGTATCGTGCGACGGGAAGAGTTCATACCCTTCCCTGGCACGATTACGACGCAGCAGCACCCGCAGCCCGGCCTGGCAGTGATACCAGAACTTCCCCGGCTAGCTGCCCGGCCCGCCTACTTTATTCTGTACTATGGCACAACAAATCACACACAGAGTGTCTGGGAATTGAAAATACAAAGCTCCGTCATCCCCGATCGATCAGTTTCGCTGGCTCAGTTGTGTGATTGCGAGTTGAGCGTGCTGCTGATGCACTTATTCAGTACGCTTTCGCCAGCAGTCTCTCATCCGGTCATTGTTCATCTGCAAACTGGCTATGACACTTGCAATTCCTATAGTCTCGGCGTTGAGGGGCAGGCGCCTGACGGCATTTCTCAGATAAGACAGGGTCACCCTGTCGACAAGGACGAGATGAGACAGCGCCGGGATGCCTTGTCGCGACTCAACTGCCTCGCAACCCAGTTTCTGGTAGTTCCTGGCAATATCCTGAATAAACGAATTGAGAATAGTGGGTTTCGACAGCTCTGTAGAAATTGTCCGGTGCCGGGTACCTATCAAACGCGACCGTTCCACCGCGAGGTCGCCCAGACAGCGTCTCAGCTGCACGTGATGATTGGGGATTGCCATCATCACCTGATAAATCGCCTCAGTGCTCTGTCGACAGAGACTCTCAACACTCGACCAGAGGAAGTCCAACTCGTAGTTGTTGTTGCCTTTGCTCTGATTCCCTGTGCATGAACGGTATTGGCTGCCCATAGTATTTTTACACCGGTGTGGCTGACCCGGACCGAAGCTGGGCCAGAGAAGAAAAATGAGTGAGGATCAGTGAGCAGGCGCCCGTTGCCAGTGTTCGTATAACAAGCCCGGTCACGACTCACTCTTACCCTTTACCAGACTATTCCTTGATATTGGGTGCAAAGGTCAGGCCAGGTTCTGGCGCCGAGATTCTCTTGTGTTTATCAGCGGCTCCCTGGATTAGCAGGGAACTAACTAGCGGCCTGACCGTTAGACTATGAAATATCTACGTTCGAATTGTCAATTTTACAACCAGCGATTCAGCTGTGGAATTAACAGGAGGCCCTTACCCGGGGACCACTACATGAATACAATCGACATGCTTCTTGCCATCGATGACCACGCGACCAGCAGTCTGATTCACGCCCAAGCTGAGCAGCTTGGCTACAAAATCAGAAAACACGACACCATGGAACTACAGAACCTGACGGCTGAAAATTTGAATGTGGTTCTCGCAATTATCCAGATTGACGGCCTGTCCAGTAGTGAAATTGAACTGATCATGGATAAATATCTGGGCGCCGACGCATTCCTCATTATGATCAGTGAAGGAACGACATCAATACCTGTCAGCTGGGAGCATTCGTGCGGTACGATTTTTCATATGCTGCTCCCACTTGACATCAATTATGTTGTCAGCATGCTGAGGGAGATCTGGCTGGAGGTTGAGAAGCGCAATGCCCAGAACAATGAAAAAAAAACCCTCCTGGGTGCACTGAATCAACTGGGACCGCTGTGTGGCTCCTCTCCACCCATGATGGAACTGTTCAAAACCATCAGAAAAGTGGCACGTACGAATGCCAGCGTCCTGATCACTGGAGAAACCGGCACGGGTAAAGAACTTGTGGCCAGGGCGATTCACGGACTGAGCGACAGACATGATCAACCGTTGATGACCCTGAATTGCGGCGCAATAGCATCAGAACTGATCGAAAGCGAACTCTTTGGGCACAAAAAGGGTTCTTTTACCGGGGCCTTGCAGACCACAGCCGGAATTTTTGAACAGGCACGCGGTGGTACCCTGTTCCTGGATGAAATCGGTGAAATGCCAGCGAGCCAACAAGTTCATCTGCTAAGGGTGTTGGAATCCGGAGATTTTAAAAAAGTGGGGAGCCAAACGGCTCAGCACGCCGACGTGCGGATTATCGCCGCTACCAACAGTGACCTGACGGAAGCCATCAACTCGGGCAGGTTCAGGGAAGATTTGTTCTACAGACTTGCCCAATTTCCCGTTGAGGTCCCACCCTTGCGTCTTCGCGGTGAGGACATCGAGGGGCTGGCAAGCCAATTCCTTGCCAGCCGGAATGCCGAAGAACGGACTAATATTGGTATTTCAGATGCCGCTATTGACAAGCTGAAAGGCTACACGTGGCCAGGAAATGTTCGAGAACTGAAACATGCAGTTGAGCGTGCTTACATACTTGCTGACCACACAATCGAATCGAAGCATCTGGCCATGAAAGAGGTGGAGACCAGGATTCCGGCGCTGAAAATTCCATCCGGCATGCCCCTCGCCTCACTGGAAAAAGCGGCAATACTGCAATCACTACGTCAACATGAAGGTAACAAGCGATCTTGCGCCCAGTCGCTGGGTATAAGCGTAAAGACGCTCTACAACAAACTGGAGAGGTATAGCCAGGAATCACCAGGCTGAGTCCGGCCATCCATTACGCTGCATCGTCCCTGTCGTTTCCAGAGCGCCTGTGTTCGGCAAGGATCGCAATCGAATGGTGATGCAACGATATCAGCACCAACTCCAAGGCTGCGTTACCTGCTTATGGATCAGATCATCGTCAGCGGCCCAGGTCTTCGGCCGCCTCTTCGGCCTCATCGGCTGCATCCTCGGCAGCGTCCATCAGTTCATTAGCGGCCTGATCCACTTCCTGACCCAGCTCTTCTAACGGCCCGCCACCACTCAACTCGTCAGTAGCCTCTTCCGCTTCATCGAAGGCTGCCTCAGTAGCATCACCCAGTTCGTCAGCCGCCCGGTCAATATCCTGACCCACCTGCTCCGCCGGGCCACTGTCATCGCTACAGGCAAAAAGAGCCGAAGCAAGTAAAACCACCATAAAATGTTTCATGAGAATACTCCATCCGTAATAAGAACAAATATCACTAAGATTAGTAAATAAAATGTGGAAATAGGCCTCCACTGCTGACCGCGAGACGTTCAAATTGTAACTCGCTGGCGCAGAAACCTGGGACGGTAATCCTAGATTGGCGGCTTTCCCCGGACTGCTTTGGCGACCAGCGCGATAATCAGCAACACGAAAAAAATCAGGAAAAGAATCTGCGCAATTCCCGAAGCAGCACCCGCAATACCTGTAAATCCGAACAACGCCGCCACAATAGCGATAATAAGAAACATAAGTGCCCAGCCCAACATAATTACTCCTTCTTAACTTAACGATTGAAAAACCAGAATGAAATCGATCGCAAATTGCAGATCGCTGTTTCATTAAGTCATCCAGCCAAAAGCATGCCAACTTTTCCCCAACTCCGTCGCACCGTTAACTGCTGGAGACTTCGCGCGCTTTTTAATGCTTCTTTAGGGAATCTCTGAGCAATTATGGAATCGCTTTGCGGGAATCTGTCGGGCGTCACTGCAAGGCGTCGTGTGCAGGGAATGGCCCAGCCCTTGCCAGGCGCGACAACGCCGCAGCGGGGCCGGACAGGCACCGCCCGAAGGGGCTTTCAGGCTAGTCCACTGCCTTCATTGCCTCGCCTTGACAGGCCGACGCATACCGGCGCCAAGGCGCCTTGTCAGGGACTTCGCCTTAAAGCCAAGGCGATTCCATAATCTGGCCGGGTTCCTAAGTGAAGGGCCATGTCATATCAATTACTCAAATCAGTTTGCATCGAATTTCTTTCAAACTAATCGGAAATTAATTCCCGAATTCTGAAATCGAATCGCTCAGGTTCAAACCCGGGCACTATCTGCATTATGCAGCAACGCTCTGTCAGCAGGTTCTTTATCTGAAATGGCCACAACCTGGCACGAATCTGGCATTTCCCTTATTGAACCAGAAATGAAGGAGGATTCAGTAATGCTTAACTGCGACATCATTGAAGGAAAATGGAGGCAGCTGAAATGGAAAGCGAAACGGAAATGGGGCAAGCCCACGTACGCGGGAGTTGGCAGGGTTGATGGTTCCAGCGATGAAATGGGCGTAGCACCACTTAGTCTCCTACTGTTTCACGGCACCAGAAGGAGCACTCCTTTTGTTTCATGGCACCAGAAGGAGCACTCCTTTAAACATGCTCAGAATAACTGCCAGAAATGACATTAACAGCTAAGGCTTTGCGACAAGACTTTGCGACAGCCACTCGCTCTGAAGAACATGAATCGATAGCTTTAAAGAGGCCGACAGGTGTCTGCGCCCTCTCCTTCCGAAGAGGACGGAGCAACAAATAAAGCCAAGGAGCCTCTCATTTATTACCACAACGCTCTGCGGGAGTCTGTCGGGCGCTACAGTCACACGTCGTGCGCAGGGAAGGGTCATTCCCCTGCCTGGCGCGACATCGATGCAGTGGCGCCCGACAGGCCCCGCCCGAAGGGGCTTTCAGACAAGCCCGCTGGTTTCGCTGCACTGCCTTGACAGGCCGACGCATGCCGGCGTCCATGCGCCTTGCCAGCGAACTCCTCTGCAGGCCAGAGCATTGTGGTAATTAATCAGAAGCTCCCTGAAGTAGTTGCGTCAGACATCCTGGCAGCCACCCAACCGCACCAGACAGGTTAACCTGGAGGTTAACAAGGAAAGGCATTATGCCATTACGAAGAACTGCTCTTTGCAGCTTACTGGCACTGAGTCTGATACCCGCTGCCGCCCAGGCGGCCGAGGAAATCAGCTACAGCTTTTTAGAAATTGACTACATCGCCCAGGACATCGATGGAAACGGTGAAGGCAATGTTTTCGACAACTTTGTCGAAGACTTTGAGGACGGAGATGGATACGGATTCAAGGGCTCCATCAGCCTGGGAAGCAATTTTTTTATTTTCGGCAATTACGCCAGAACTGATTCGGAATACACATTTATTGCTGATGATGGACTCTTGATCCCCGACGATCAGGATGTCATCACTTTACGGCTTGGAGGTGGCTTTCATGTCCCGATGTCGACTTCCACGGACCTGGTTGTCCGGGGCGCCTACATGGATGTCGATTTTGGCGATTACAATCTTGGCGCCACTGAAAACAGCGACATCAACAGTGATGACGACCTGGAGGATGCTATTCGAGACCTGAACGACGATAGCAGTGACGGATACTTCGCCGACGTCGGGATACGATCACAGATCACGGATTGGCTTGAACTGGGCGGTGGTGCCCGCTATACAGATCTGGATACAGGCGATGATCTGGCTATCTTTGGTAACGCCCTGGTTGAAACAGGTGGGAATTTTGGAATCAGCATCGGCGCGGATTTTTATGACGATCTGACCACTTATGCAATTGGCCTGCGCTACTCATTTTAGGGAACCTCCGATTAATTAGGTTTCACGACTCTTGATAGACATAAAACCGGGACCGTACCGACTTTAAAGAGTCAGCTGATCCCATTTCCGTATCAGCTCAGCGCAGCTAAGGTAAACCACAAAAAGAGGAGATTTTAACTATGAAACTTACTAACCAGAAGCGACTAAAGACCGCATCGGCTTTCATGCTTGTCGCCTGCATTATCATAACGGGTGTGCGCGTTCCCATGGCCGCCGCTGATATCGTCACTTCCACTCAACTGGCAGAGCAGACACAGATTTCCGAGCAGCGCGACCGGGTCAATAGCCTTCTGGCTCGAACCGATGTTATGGCGCAACTATCCCAACTTGGCGTAAATCCGACCGATCTGAAGCAGCGTGTCGACGTACTAACGGATCAGGAAGTCAGAGAACTGCAGCAACGAATAGATGAGCTTCCGGCCGGGGGCAGCATCCTGGGTGTCGCGATTGGCTTGATCGTGATTTTTCTACTGCTGGATATGGCCGGAGCAACAGACGTCTTTCCTGATGTCTGACAGTCGTATAAGCGTCACAGCAAGTCATGCAACGGAAAATACGCAATCGCCTGACGGCCCTGTTATTCGCAGGGCTGCTCTGTGCCTGCCATGCTACGCCGCAAACCGACAGCCTCGATAGAGATTGGCCGGAGCTATTGGCAGATTCTTCCACGATTGACGAATTGCCTTTCTTCCCCCAGGAACAATACCAGTGTGGACCAGCAGCACTGGCTACAGTCCTAAACGCAAGTGGGTTGGCAGTCCTGCCGGAAGATCTTGTGAGTCAGGTATACGTACCCGGCCGCCGTGGTAGTTTTCAGGCTGAAATGGCAGCGACGGCGCGAACTAGGGGCAGAATCGCTTATCAACTACAACCGCACCTGTCGGTACTCTTCCGTGAGGTGAGCGCCGGGAATCCGGTGCTGGTTCTGCAAAACCTCGGACTCGAGAGCCTTCCGAAATGGCATTTCGCCGTACTGAAAGGCTATGATCGCGCCAGTAATCAGGTTATCCTGAACTCGGGCGTTACGGAAAATTACCGTGTCCGATTGCGAATTTTTGAGCGAACCTGGACTCGAGCTGATCGCTGGGCCGTCACGACTACATCACCGGACACGCTACCTGCGACCGCCGAGCCTGATAAGTATTTCCAGAGCCTGGTTGACCTGGAACACAGTAACTCCGACTTTGACACTTTGTATTTTGCTTACCAGCATTCCTTGGAAAAATGGCCTACACATAGAGAATTACTGATGGGGCAAGGTAATTTATTGCTCCGGAATGGCCTGCACCGGCTGGCTATCAGCAGCTATCGCACTCTGTTGGTCGCGCATCCAAAGTTCGGTCCAGCACACAACAACCTCGCGCACAGTCTGGTTAAGACTGGACAATTCGATGCAGCCAGAAAACATGCTCTGATTGCAATCCAGTTTAGTGATCAGTATGTGGAGATTTACAGAAGAACCCTGATGGAAATTTCAACACTCGAGTCAAGCGGCTCTCACCAGCCCAATTTCTGACAAAATGAAATGGGATTTTGTCAGGTTGACATCGCCCCTTATTTTTCACCTGGTCTACTCGACTCCTTAACGGTACTTAGCAATAAACGATAGTCTGCCGAACATATCCTATGTCTCTTCTTTGAACGACTCAAGCCGCTCTATCCCGGGCTACCAAGTTAAGGACAAGCCGCGTGCCAGAAATAGAGATCCTATCTGAGAAGATCTGTTAGTCGTTCCAGAACCCTTCCCATTACGCTTTCCTACCAGCAAATGCAAAACAGGCTCGAACAGCTCAGGGCACCGATAGACATGGCCCGGTCGGTGATACGGAAGCCGCAGTACTGGCTGGACAATACCGCCGCATCCAACTTGCTGAGTCAAAAAACCCCCGCGAAGCGAGGGTTAAAGGGCTTTTCAGCCCTGGGGACCGACGCGCCCTCCCTGGCATCGAAAGCAACAAAGGCGCAGAATCAGTTGCCGGCCTGTGCGTTATGTTGCAACAGCTGCACAATAATATGGTAGTCAGATTCGTCGACAGCCGATGCGTCATCGCCGTCGTTTCCCGGGGTGAGATTCAGGCCGGCAATAGAGTTTTCTGCTTCGCCCCTGCTGACAACACCATCGTCGTTAGCATCGTTGATGTTAGCACCAGGCAGTGCTTCAGCGGCCTCGTCAGCGTTCAGCACACCGTTGTCATTATTGTCTGCATCCTTAAAACTGGCTATTTCTTCCTGTTGCGCCAAGACTGGAAATGCAGCAGCTAAAGCCAGCGGTAAGATTGATTTAATCAGTGTTTTCATGTCACTCCTCCATATTTCGAATTGGAAAATTAATTCCGGGTCGTTTAAATAGTGGGATCTGACCCTTGTAGAAGCAGGAGCAAACGTCGTGCCACTTTACAGACCGGCCTGGAGGCCGCATCATCAGAACACCCTGAAAAAGAAGCGGAGATTCCGGTCCCCCGAACCTGTCGTCAAAACCCATCATTTTGATGCGTATCTCGCTAACTCTTTGGAATACGGGTATTTGTATGTCGGGTGAAACCAACACGGGCGAAGAACGATGGGTGCTGCAGGACCCGGCTCATTATTGACCCCGAGCCTCAAGGCATTATAAGTTCAGGCTGGCGAAGCGGGAGCACTGACAGAGGGAAACTTGGTGTCGGACTTCAAAACAAGACCAAGGACACGCGCAGCAGACCCTTCGCATATGCGAATTCTGGAAAAGAAACCTGCACGAGTGGCAACATATTTTAAAAACGAGAAGACCCGATATGCAGCTTGGCAGATATATTTTTTACCGGGATAATAGTGCCGTCTGCGTTTTTAGCAGGGTCGCCGGGCTTGAGGAGCTAGTTGTCGATGAAAAACTTATGGTTCTCCAGAAGTCCCGATAGATGCTCTGCTGGTAGTCGGTCGCCTATCATCTAGCTCGGCAACGGCATACTTCGGAGATACCGCCAATTCTTCCTATCGGCTGTTTCGTGATAACCTTTCTACAATTCGGCGGCAGTCCGGCAATAACTGATATACCGGCACTATAATTCTGGCCTCCCGTCCCTGCGGCAGGCAAAGCCGAATCACCTAATTCAATGCTGCTACAGGATAAGAATTCAGCGTGTTATCTTCCATTAAAGTGAGAAGCAGGAATCTTTGGGAGCGTCTCAGCACCAGTTTCTGGCTTATTCCCTCGCTGATGTCCCTGGCGGCAATCACCTTGTTCGGGATCATTACTTATATGGATCGGCAGTTCACGCTGCCCTCTCCATTCATACTCAATTTTTTCGAACCGGTTGGCGGCAGCGGCGCCCGGGTGATTCTATCCACGATAGCCGGCTCCACAATTACTATTGTCGGCACGGTATTTTCCATCACGATACTGACCTTGACACTGGCATCCAACCAGTTCGGACCACGACTCCTGAAAAACTTTATACGCAGCAGGGGCAATCAGTTTGTTCTGGGCAGCCTGATTGCGACTTTTATTTTCGCATTGTGTGTGCTCACCACAATCCAGCCACAGAACAAACCGGAATTCGTTCCCAGGCTGGCTGTCGATATCGCTGTTGTCCTGGCCCTGGTCAATGTCGGAATACTCATTTACTTTATCCACCACGTTGCTGTTTCCATTCAGGCAGACAATGTAATTCGTGAGGTAACGACAACGTTACTGGCCCAGATTGAGACATCCATGCCTGAAATGGCAGACAGAGAGACCAGTGACTCCGTTCCCTCAGGGACAGAGAAGAACTGGAATTCCAGCGACACTCTGGAACTTGTATCCAAGGACTGGGGCTATATTCAGGCACTGGAGCGAGGAACCTTGCTGAGCGTGGCCTGTAAGTTCAATCTTGTCATCGAAGTTCTTGAAAGGCCCGGTGCCTATGTATCCCAGGGACAGGTGCTTGGACGAGTAAATGCGCTGGAAAAACTCGACGACAAGGTTCTGCAACGCCTTGTCCGAGCATTTGTCATTGGCAATCAGCGGTCGCCAGAGCAGGACCTTGAGTATGCAATTCACCAGTTGGTGGAAGTTGCGGTGCGCGCCCTGTCCCCCGGCATTAATGACCCCTATACAGCTATGGCCTGTATCGACCATCTTGGCAGTGCTTTCTCGCTAATTGCGAGACGCCGCTGTCCTGCTGACAGGCTGCTTGACGACAAAGGCTATCTGCGCGTCACCCTGCCTGCCTTTTCGTTTGAGAGAGCCGTATCCGCTGGCCTGAACCAGGTCAGACAACATGCTGCCGGCAACGCAGCCGTGTTAATAAGAATTCTGGAGGTATTGAAAACGGTTCTGGACAATACCGGCGACAGCGCCCATCAGAAAATCCTGCAGCACCATGCCAAAATTGTTATGGATACTGCCCAGTCAACTATTGCACAGGAAGCGGATCGGGAAGATGCCAGGATACGCTGGAAGCAATTCGAAACCTCAAACGATTGAAGGCAAATTAGAAGCGGGGACAGACTCATTGCGGATGCACGGGCTTTTTATTTATAAGAGGAGTGAAACAATGAAGGAATTCATCAGGAATCTACTGCCCGGTCTATCAGTATTGTTGCCTATAATGCTTTCCGTTCATTTTCTGATCTGGCTTGGGGTTACAATCGAATAATAGCTGAAGGCTGCTCTGTTGCTAATTTTGCCCGAATCTCTATACTTTTCAGGCCTGGCGACAGGAGGCTTTATCCTGCTGGCAGCGTTGATCGGCTATTCGACCCGGCTTAACCTGGTTAACCGATTCTGGTCGACGCCCGGAAAGATGCTCGAGCGACTTCCACTGGTCAATTACCCCAATCATTGCATAAATTGTTGAGGTCAGGAGCTTTCAGAGTAGTATTTCCAGCGTCGCACGGAGATTTTTATGGATTGAGCGTAGCCACTCTACGTGATATCCAGAAAAATTGAGTACGGCGCCGAAAATGCTGCTATGGAAACAGCGAAGCGGTCCTGGGCCAACAAGTTATGCAATGATTGGGTCTTCTCTACTCCACAATTCAGGATTTCCTGGAGATTGCGCAGGGCAAGAGCTTAAAAGATCGCGCGATGGTTTCTATCGATATTCCTGGTAGCCTGGGCAAGGTCTTTGGCATTCCCACCAAGAAGGCGGGAGACAGCAAAAGTGGATTGTCAGGCATGATGAAAAAAACGAAGTGGCCGTCTATCTCCCAATGAGCTACCAGGCCGGCGGATACATGCTCGTGGTGCCAGAGGAGCGCGTTACGCGCATGGATATCAGCCCGGGTGATGCGCTTCGGGTAATCCTGAGTGCCGGAGTCGGGCAGAAAAACTGAGTTCTGTGCAATGGGTCGTGGTCTGCTCAGCTGTGACGAGATGCCCTTGAGTGTTGCAGTCAGCCAGCGTCAGGCTTTACTGACGAGTGAAAGAAAAAAGTAAACAAATGCGCTCCGCAGCTTAATTGAACCCTTCAATCAACTCCATCTGTCTTGGCGATCACCACCCAGACATGAAGTGCCACCATCAGGGTTGCGAGTCATTGTTTCGCATTCATTACTATGGGAAGCTTTGGGCCATCATTAACCCTTGTCACAGTTTGACAGGTTTATACAGCTGACACTTTCAGGCAATTTCGATCACAATAGGTAAGTGATCGGAGGCGACCAGGCTACTCGGTGTCTTAAAAACCTCCGCTTTGGATATCCTCTCGCTGGGATGTACCCAGATGCGATCAAGAGCAAAAATCGGCCACACAGCAGGGAACGTCGCTTTTGAATGTCCAATTTGAAAATAGGACTTCAACCAGCGCAGTGGGCGTCCCCAGGTAAACCACTCATTCAGATCACCCATCAGAACAGTGTGTGAACACCCGCTCAAAGTTATTAATTGAAGTAAGCGTTTGACCTGCTGACGCCTTTCATTAGGACTGAGCCCCAAATGTGTCGCCAGCACCTGCCATTTCTGACTCCTATATTCAATGATGGCCTCAATCGCTCCTCGAGGTTCTCTTGTAGGATGGGAAATATCATGCAGCTTCACTTCTTCTACTGAGCAGCGAATTAATATGGCATTTCCATAATGGTCGCCGGTTTTGCGCCTAAATGTCGGCCCGAAAATCAATCGGTAGCCATTGGAGTCGGCAAATTCATCCAAAAGTATCTTACTGTCCCGATCACTTGAAGACACTTCCTGCAAAGCCACAACGTCAGCGCTGATATCCTTCACAACACTCAGTGCTTCGAAAGGATCATGTTTTCCGTACCGCGTTACAAAGCCATGCACATTGTAACTGGAAAGCCTGAGTGAGGATTGCATATCGAGAGAGGCTAGAGACGATTTTTAAACTTTAACAACCAGTGACGCATCGCAACGGTAAGTATTCCCAATGCAGCAAGAAGAAGTGCCACAAGAATAAGGTGATAGGCACTGGGTTCCGACGCGGCTCGAATCACACCATCTGTGAGTATGGCCAGCGCGACCGTCCCGGGAATCAAGCCGATAATTGAGCCGACGGTAAAATCCCGCAGGTTGATGTGCGAGGCGCCAGCCACCATATTGATAATCACGAAAGGTGCTATGGGAATCAGTCGCACGATCACTACAGTCATAACACCCTGTTTTGAAAGCTGCCTGCTGACCTGATTCAGCTTTCTGCCGGCTATTTTACGGGTAAATTCCTGACCAAGGGATTGACCAGCGACATAGCCAAGCACTGCACAGGACACGGAGCCTAGAAAGCCATACACCGCGCCCTCTATACTGCCAAACACCAGCATGATTGCCACGATAAGCAGCGTAATGGGAATCGCGATTAACCCACCGATCGCGACTGTCGCTACAGCAACCGCTGGACCGTAAAGTGTCGAATTCAGCCATTCTATTTCACTGACCAGTTTACCTACCTCGATCCACTCTGATAATGGTGTCCAGCGCCAGATTACGAACAGAGCCAGTAAGGTCAGCAGTACAAGACCGCCCAACATTAATCTGCCTGCTGCTGATTTCCGTGCCTCGTCAGGGACAAGAATCTCACGTAATTGTCCCGCATCCACTGGAGCTTCAGGATCGACCAGGGCCTTGTCGGGCACATTTCTGTTGACCTGCTCTGAAACCTTTGGCTTGAGAGTGATCAACGTCCTTTCCCCTCCCTGTAACTCTTCGATTACTTTTGTCAACTGAGCGTGCTTTTGCCACTGTGCGTCCAGCTCGCAGGAACTCACAGCCAGGTGCTCTGCAAGGAGCCGGTTGAGAAACGCACGGGCGCGCTCCCCGTTCTCCTTCGGATTCGTCAATGGCGTCAAATCACACTCAGAATCAAGCCCCATAGAACGATTGTTAAGATTGGACGAACCAATGCGCACCATCCTGTCATCGACAATCATGACTTTTGAATGTACGTTTAATGCGTGATCCTCATCGGCGTGGGGAATGCGTGGGTAAAAAATGCGCAGCCGGTCATGCTTATCCGCTTCGCGTAATGTATCTATCATACGGCTGCGAAGCACATCCATGGTGTACTGGGATAACCATCCATTGGTGTTATAAGGGGTAACGACCACTATAACTGGCCCCGAACTCTTCATTAACGAGCTCTTGAGTGCATTGCCAAATTTATCAGCCGTAAGATACTGATTTTCTATATAAATGTACTCTTCCGCAGCATCAATCATATCCAGAAATAACTGTTCTACATGACGACTTTCAGGTTGTAATTTGCTTTCAGGCTGAGTAAGACTTATCCCAATCTCGCAATTGATAAAATCCGCGTCGACAGATTCCAGCCACAGCATCCATGGCGACGGTCGCGCCAGCTGCTGGCCGGTGGCCTCGTTCCAGCGTGAGCGCACCAGATCTCCAAGCGCTTTGGCGCAATCACCATTAACCATTACCTGCACGTCGTGATAGGGCCTGGGTATATTACCTTCTCCCTCATCACATCGCCGTTTGTCGTTAACAGCGTGAGCCGGTGTGTCCCAGCGACCGAATGTCAGATCGAGCCCTCCTGAAAATGCCAGACTGTCGTCGATTACTGCGACTTTCTGATGATGGCTGGCACCAAAGACACCAGTAGTCTGCATTATGAAATGTATTCGAGAATGGGTACTATGCTTGAGTTTATATTCTGCCAGCCACTCCCGGTCAAGCGCCAGAAGCGGTGAGTAGTCCCAGGCAATAATATAGATTTCAAGTTTTGGATTGCGTTCAACCAGTGCGTTGAGAAACTCTCGCAATTGCTCCGGCAGGTTATCCTGTGGCTTGTCCCGTACTAATCTAAAACGACTGTTTATATCCCAGCCAAGAATATAAATTGTTTCTTTTGCAGCCAGCATAGCTTTACGCAAGGCAGAAAAGTAAGCCTCGCCATCAACCAGGCAGGACGCTTTTTCTGCGTACGTTTCACGCCAGCAATTTTCACCTTGGGAGAATAAAACCATCTTAGTAGCAATCCTAACCGATTTAGCAAACTGAATCTAATCAAGGAAACTATAGGCATACTGATTGGCATGATTAAGAAAATTACCCGGACTTAAAGTAGCTGAAAGCCCCAATCCTCGTTATTAAAATCACGCACGATACTGACCGTTCCCGTGCTGCCGGCAATCGCAGCTCTAAGCTTACTACCACCCCTGAGCAATTATTTTTATGAAGACCGGCTTACCGCACTGCCAGAATATTCCGGAACCGCTAGAACTGTAGATGTGGATTGACCAGGGTGACCTGGTAGATTAGAAAATTGCATTGAATATTCAGCGTATGAAGATCTAATCAGGTCAGGCGAGTAAGGAGATTTTTACACCCAACCCTCCCCGTCAAAGCAGATCGTTGCCATACAAGCCAACGCTATCAGTCTCGACTAACCGAAAAAACCTAAATAATCTCTGATTAACGAAACCATGATATCCATGTCTATGCGAGAGGCAAGGCGCTCGGAAGGGGGCAATTTAAGCTGATGCGGAATTAGCGAGGTTTTTCGGTGATCGAGCACTTCAATTCTCTATAAAAGACAATAGACCGAATTTGATATTTTTCATACTAACCAGTAATTTTTGCCGACTTAGAATATCGAACCGTTCAATCTCAGTTAGAAACTTTACTCAAAACGTGCAGTGAATCCGCTAAATAGACTCTGCAACGGAGCCGACTGTAACCTGGCATGAATTTAGCAGCTTCGTTGTTGAAGCAAAATCCAAAGGAGAGTGCAAAAGTGCTGAACAGTGACATCATCGAAGGAAAATGGAAGCAGTTAAAAGGAAAAGCGAAGCAGGAATGGGGAAAGCTTACAGACGATGAGCTTGAAAAAATTAACGGTTCCAGCGAAGAACTGGCGGGCCTGATCCAGGAACGCTATGGCCTGTCCCAGGAAGAAGCAAAGAAGGAAGTTGAGGAATGGGCACAGCGCCACTGAACCCCATAGGCGGCTCGAGGCACTGACCGGAACATAAAGCGCCTCAAAGCCTGGGGAGTATTTAGCCAGGGAAGGCAATTACTGCTCGATTTTTAGGGAACCTAGCTCTGAAATCAATGAAACAATTACATAACCCTAGCAGGCTGTTGATTTTATCGCCCGATAATACTGGGCTAGATATAATACGGAAAACTATAGTTCATTGAGGTTATTAAACCAATGCGCGGCGAAGATGTTTTCCAGGAATCCCTTTTTACGACGGTACAGCTGGAATCGTTCGTCCCAGCAGATCACCCACTGCGGCCTATTAAGACACTCATTGATAAAGCGATGAAGAACCTGAACTGGCTCTTTGGCAGCATCTATTGTCACACTGGCCGGGAGTCGATCCCACCGGAGCGTCTCATCAGGGCACAGCTACTGCAAGTACTTTATAGCATTCGCAGTGAGCGGTAGCTGGTTGAGCAAATCAACTATAACCTTCTGTATCGATGGTTTGTAGGCTTAACGATTGATGATACGGTCTGGAATCATTCCACGTTCAGTATCAATCGGGATCGCCTGCTGGAAAACGATGTGATTACTGAGTTGTTCGAGGAAGTGGTTGGTCTGGCCAGAAAGCAACAACTACTATCCGAGGAGCACTTCAGTGTAGACAGCACACTGATTCAAGCATGGGCTTCGCAAAAGAGCTACCGCCGCAAGGATGATGATAGCGATCCTCCAACCGGTCGTGGTCGCAACAGCGAGACTAATTTCCACGGGGAAAGGCGTAGCAACGAGACCCACGAGTCAAAAACAGACGGTGATGCGCGACTGGCTAAGAAAGGGCCTGGCAAAGAAGCCAGGCTCTCTTATATGGGTCATACTGTGATGGAAAACCGGAACGGTCTGATTGTTAAGGCTGCCGCCAGCCATGCTACGGGAAAAGCTGAACGGGAAGTGGCGATAAACTTACTAGCTGAACTCCCGGGAATAAAGAAGCGCACCGTGGGCGCAGACAAGAATTACGACACGGCGGGTTTTGTGTCGGGTTGTCGAGCTATGAAGATTACGCCCCATGTTGCCCGTAATGATAATCGCCCTGGCGGCTCTGCTATCGACGATCGGACCAGTCGGCACACTGGGTACAAGATTAGCCAGCGCAGCCGAAAGCGAGTTGAAGAGCCTTTTGGCTGGGGCAAGTCAGTTGGGCTGATCAGGCAGATGAAAGTGCGTGGTTTATCCAAGGTGAATAGCGTCTTTATGCTGACAATGATCGGGTGGAATCTGACACGTATGAGGGCGTTACAGTGTTAGTTCGCCCTGATGGCCGGGGGTTCCAGTCATGGCGGCTAATAGGGATAAGAAACGGCGATAAAACGTCACTTTAAGCGAAAAAGGCCAGCTTCAAACGATCAGTGTGTTCGAGGCTAGATAAAAATCAACAACCTGCTAGGGAGCCTCAGGCTGATTACCATAATGCTCTGGACTTCAGACGAATCCGCTGGCATTGCTCATTGCCACCGGCATGCGTCGGCATGCAAAGGCAGTGCAACGAAGCCAGCGGGCTTGTCTGAAGGCCCCTCCGGGCGGGGCCTGTCGGGCGCAACTGCGTCGTTGTCGCGCAAGGCAGGGGAGTAATCATTCCCTGCGTACGACGCGTGGTAGTAGCGCCCGACTGATTACTGCTGAGCGTTGTGGTAATCAGTCTGAGGCTCCATAGGTTTCACAATCCTTGATCGAGGCGATCCTGGAACTATTCCGTCAGCAGCATACCAGGCAATATCCTGAGCCCAATACGGTCGTAATATTCGTAAATTACACTAATCATTCAATTTGTTCAGGTGATGGAAAATGCAAGATTTCCTCGAACTGTGGAATTCCGCAGCAACAACTACCGCCGGTCTGTTCTGGATGGCGTTTTGGGCCTTTGGGCTAGGATATCTCATAAGCAGCATGATCCAGGTTTTCGTGACACGCGAGCGCATGCGAAAATACATGGGCGACCCGGGGCCGGCCAGTGTTGGCCTGGGCAGTTTGTTCGGCTTTATTTCCAGCTCCTGTTCATTCGCCGCCTTGTCCACCACCCGTTCTCTGTTTGCCAAGGGTGCTGGACTGGTACCCTCGCTTGCCTTCCTGCTAGCTTCAACCAACCTGGTCATTGAACTGGGTATTGTCATCGCCGTATTTCTAGGCTGGCAGTTTGTGGTAGGCGAATATGTGGGCGGCGCGCTATTGATTCTTTTGATGTGGTTACTGGTTCGTATCAGTTATCCCAGACAATTGATCAAGCATGCCAGGGAAAAAGCGCGCGATTCCGAAGAGCATGATGACAACGACGAATCTCCCGATTGGAAAAAGCTCATCATGAGCCTGGATGGCTGGTGCCAGGTCGGTAACCGTTATGTGATGGAATGGATGATGGTGTGGAAGGACGTTGCCATTGGTTTCACTGTCGCCGGCATAATAGCCGCTTTTGTGCCCCGGGCCTTTTTTGAAGCGCTTTTTATTGGATCCGACCAGGCGGACCCGGGTTTTGTCAGCGTCCTATTGCAGAGCATCGTGGGCCCCATTGCCGCCTTTTTCACTTTCATTGGTTCCATGGGCAATATCCCCCTTGCCGCCGTGCTTTATGAAAACGGTGTCAGCTTCGCCGGCATCATGGCATTTATTTTCAGCGACCTGGTGGTACTGCCGGTACTGCGAATTAAGGCACAGTACTATGGCTGGCGCATGGCCCTGTATATCCTGGCGATCTTCTTCGTCATTCTGGTAACCACGGCGTTAATACTGCACTACGGGTTTGCCTTTTCTGGCGCACTGCCGGATAACGCCAACCCCAGCGTGATGACCGACAGAGAATTCTTTGTCGTTGATTACACGGCTTTTCTGAATCTGGTGTTCCTCATCCTCAGCGGCCTGTTCCTGATTTTACATCTGAAGCTGCACAGCGAGCATGGTCATGGTCATGGTAACGGTGGTAGTGAAAAGGTCTTGATCATTCTGACCTGCATTGCCCTTATTTGGTTAGTGCTGGGTCTGCTGCTACCCATGCTCGGCATGGTTTGAACACCTTGCGGGTCAGATTTTATAATGAAAACCCCCGCCGTTCCCGGCTCCTGCTCCATTCGATCCAAACGACTCAGCCAACCACCCACTGTCAACAAATTGAAACCTTCCAATGACACCACTCCTCCGTCAAGCTACACAAATCTCCAGAAAAAGAGCCCTATCCAATGCACTTTCAACCGCCATGACCGATGGAGTACTCAGTGATAGCGGAACTCTCCAAAAGTGCGCAGAACCGTCCATGTAGCTCGCAATGCGGCCTAACCAAGGCCTGAAGGCCACCTGGGAGAAGAATCCTGAAGTCTGCGAAGTCTTTCAGAAAAGGGCTGGCGCAGCGTAAGAGCAAAATGCGTTAACAGAGGAACTACTCTGGACTGCTGTAGCAAGACTGATGACTGTCCTGCAGTGGAATGCCCCAAAACAGATTTCCGGTATTCTGCTTTCTCCTGTAGAACCGCAATGATTGCGCAATTTTCGACAGTGCGTGATCTGCGTCACAGAAAAAGCATGACATCATGAACACTATGGAACGCTATTGGTTGTATTTCTACAGTCAATGTGAAACGCCGTTCAATAGGTTCCGTCGCCACTCTATGGTTATTCATCAACAGTATCCTGCGAGGGTGGCGGACTATCGAACGTCCAAAAGCCTTTCTTGCAGGAGGTAATCATGTCGAGCTTTTTTGTTGAAAATACCGAGTTACTCAATGGTGATCATGAAGTACACATCGATGGCTGTCATCATATGCCGGCAGAAAGCAACAGAACCTATATAGGGGAGTTTATCCACTATTCCGAGCCGTCCAGGAAGCCAGAAATTTCTTTCCCAGCGCCAATGGCTGCTTCAGCTGTTGCGAACCCTGTCATCAGGTCTTTGGATAAGGTTCCAAATGCCGCCGTCGGCGGGCGTGTTTTTCACAGAGCCCGATTTTCTATGCCTGGAATTCCACCGCTCGGATGGCTCTGGCTGTCGAATCACTCAGCGTAAGCTGCCGCAAAAGGTCAGCGGCGGGCGAGGCGGTAGTGAAATTCTGGTGTGGTGCCAACTTTTCCGGAGCCAGGGCTCCGGAAAAGCTGGCCCGCTGTCGCACTTAACCGATGCGTAAACGGTACCAGGTTTCTCTACCTCCCAAGGTTCAGGCAGCTTCCCTGGTGATCGCTTCAGCAGTCGACCCTGCAAGGCCAGTGTATCCGTTACGCAGAATGTCACCAAGAGATATTATTCCGCAAAGCTGTTTGCTCTTGGGATCATCCAGCACTATGAGTCGATAGACTCCCTGATCGCTCATGCTGGCTGAGGCCTTCTCCAGATCGTCATCGGCGAAACAGTAAAGAACCTTGTTAGTGATCAGCTTGCCGATATTTGTGCTTGCTGGATCGCAGCCCTCGGCTACAGCACGCACCACAATATCACGATCGGTCACAACGCCGATCAGCTTACTGGCCGTCCCATCGTGAACCGGAAGGAAGCCACAGTCCAGCTGGCCCATTTTAACGGCAGTGTCCTGGAGTGTTGTTTCCGGTGATAGTAGTTCTACGTTTTCAGTCATTGCCTCTCGTATTTTCATGTCGATCTCCTTGCTATCGGCAGTACCTGATAGTCTCGTTGTGAATTTTTTCTGCGATATGCCTTTACCTTACGACCCTTGACTGGATAATTCAACCGGGTCAGATACACCACATTTATAAGACAGGCGATGAGGATGCCCGTTATGTATAAGGATTTTCCCTCTAAAATTCTAAAGGTAGCTTAAAGGTTGCTGCCACGGCGCATCTTCGCCGACATTTTTCCATGCAAGGGAGCGAATGATCTGCGCAACAGTTGTGGCGGGCGATTGGGCTGGCTAATCGAGTAGCAGGATACCCTTTATGAAGAAAATCAGGATTTACAAAGGGAAAAGTCAGTGCGGCCATAGAATAGGCTTTTTTGTTACAGGAACTAAATGAGTTGATCTCCGTTAGACAGTATATAGGTGCCTGCCCCCTGTTTAAGGGGTTCGCTGTTTACGAATTTCGTAATAATTTGCCTTTGAGGAGGACACACTATGCCAAAGCATCGTACTCAACCCCACCGCAGAGCGCTGGTCAAAGCGGCCGCTTTTGGCGCATTGGCATGGCCCGGCGTACCGCTTTTAATCTCCCGGTCTTCGGCCCAGGAGAATCAGGGAGACTCCCTGCCACACCTTCGAGAGGATGAGCAAAGGGCACGGGCTCTTGCCTATACACATAATGCGAACTCCGCTACCAGTAGAAGCAATGAGTCGGCTTACTGCCATAATTGCCGCTTCTTTGCCGGAGGTTCCGGTCGATGGGCTGGTTGTGCTCTGTTTCCAGGGCAAGCAGTGAATTCGGACGGATGGTGTCGAAGCTGGGTGGCTTCAGAGTAACGTTATCCATTTAGGGAGCCTCTGATTAACTAGGGAAATGAGAGTAGATTCCTTGTAGTTGCCATTCAACCGATCACAGATAAAAAGCAACAAAAAGTAATGAACAGACAATACGCCTTGGGGATATTCAGCATTGCCCGTCAGCGTTCTCCTGCTTACGTTCACATTTTCTGAGCCAGCGAGCGGAACAGCTGGTCGAGATGACAGCGATAAGCGCGATACATGGCTTTAAGCTCGTGCCAATCGATTCTATCTGATCTGTAGGCGGATTCGCATTACCCAGATCGCCTGTAATTTCAGCGGAGCCTTCTGGCCAATGATTCGTCCTTTTTTTCAAGGCGCTTTTCGTTTCGGGATGGTGAGCGGGTACCTCATGGTTGAGTTCCTCCTGGTGGTCTATGGGCCCCAATCCTACTGGCCTGGTTATTCAATATTCACCGAATGAGTTGAGCTCCAGGCCACTCATAGCGTCCATGATGAGCAGGAGCATGCCATGAGTAACAATATCGAAGCCCTGGATACCGCCACACGAAAAACAGAGGTCATGCCCCATTTATCGGGTCAGGCATTTTTCCTCAAGGTCGGACTTCGCCAATGTAGTGAATTTCATCTGTATAGAAGCCGATTTCCGGAATAAAAGTTAGTGAAAGACATTGAAAGTGAAGCGGCCTCAACATTGCTATTGGCTTGTGCGCTCACTATTTGCAGCTTTCTATTCGAATGCAATCATTTTAAGTAAAAATCGCACCCCGGTCTGAGGGACCTCTGATTAATTAATCAGAGGCCCTTAAGCTATCAGTGCTTTTTCAGTTATGATTGGCCCATGCACTTCGCTCGCACATTGCCCTGCGAAACGTTTGAATTTGTGGAAATAGCCATCTCAGACTATGCGTAACCGCGAACCTCCTGATCTTTTTGCCGCCGAGCAGTCGGGTGATGATGAACTCTGGCTGCTGTTTACTGCAAGCGCCAGAAAATTGGTGAACTCCCCCGACCAACAGTCTTTTCTCGATTGGATCGCCGATGCAGGTCCAGCACTTGCTCCAGGCCTGGCTGCGCAAATCGATCCGCGCACTGGAGCCATTAGCGATGCCTTTCGATCCATCGGTCTGGAGATCTATCGGGCAATGCCACTGCCGGCAAATAACTTCCGCCGCCCCACCATGTCGAAACCGGGACGAAACGAACCCTGTCCCTGCGGCTCCGGGCGCAAGTACAAACAGTGCTGCCAGGCGTCGGAGGGCTTGTTTGATCTTCGCCAATTCAACCTGTTGCCGTTCGTGTTGGACGCCCTGCCGCGCAAGCAAGTTACGACGCTGCCTGACTCCGATGTTGATATCGAGATGGTGGCGGACTCTGCCGGGCAATTGCTGGAGAAAGGTGAAACCAGGAGCGCCGTGCAGCTGCTGGAACCCTGGTTCGGAGCCAAGCGGAAACTCTCCGGCAAGCTTGAGCAACTGTTTGATCAATTGATGGATTGTTATCTGGAGCTGAATAAGTCGCGTAAACGTAAGAGTCTGCTGGAAGACGTGCTGGCACGCGGCGATCGCACCCTCCGTGCCGCGGCGCTGCATCGCAGGGCCAGCATCGAGGCAGACTCCGGTGACTACGCGGCGGCATGGACTACAGTGGAAGAAGCCCGGCGCCTGGACCCGGACAATGTCGCTCTGGCACCGCTGGAAATTACACTGCTCATGACCCAAGGAAACACAAGCCAGGCACAGGAGCGCGCCCGATTCTGGTCAGCCCGACTGCGTCGATCCCCTAATCCGGAGTTCGCCCCGATGATCGAATTCCTGAACGAAGTCGTCAACGATCCAGACAAAGCGATGTCAGGCCTTGCACGCGAAAGGGACCCGGCCTTGGACGTCTTCACCGAATTGCTGCTATCGGCGCCACCAGTCGCTCCACACTATGCGCTGGACGGAGAGAGGGACACCTTCCTCGTCCCTGATCGCCGGCTTATCGCAGTGGAGAAAACCTGGCACCAGGTATTCCCACAGGTCAAGCCGGGGCTGACCGCACTTCACCACCAAGATCCGGGCGTCTGGAATTCAGCGCCTGACTGGTTGCCCATTCTGGAAAGCTCACCCTATGCCTGGCAGAGCTTCGACATTCTTGATGATCTTATTATGGCGGTGGACGCACTGCAGATTCTGGGTCTGGATGTCACATTGAAAGAACCGCTGCTGAATCGCGGTGCAGAGCTGCTGGAAGCAAACCTTGAAGAGTCTGTATCGCAAGACGTCCTGTTACCCTGGGGCTTTCAACAGAACCGCCCGGCTCTGCGCATTTTGGCGCACCAGGCCTTCCTGGCCATGGAGCGACTGATGGACTATTCCGGCGAGCTGGTCACTGCCAGGCCGGCTGAGCTGTTGCTGGCTCTGAACCCAGTCGACAATCACGGATTGCGTGCACCCCTGGCCAGGGCATACATTGCCTGCGGTCAACCGGCAAAAGCCTTGGAACTGTGCGATCGTTACCCTGAAGATTTTTGTGGTATGACCCTTAACCGAATTCTGGCACTGCATCGTCTCGGCCGGCTCGACGAAGCGCTGGAGAGCCTGCGCCTGAGCGCTGACAGCATCCGGGAAGCCGCCAAGATGTTGCTGGCCGCAAATCCCCGGAAACCAAAATTATCAGAATTCAGTGTGACATTAGGTGGGAAAGATGAAGCCTGGTACTACCGCCAGGATCATCTTTCACTTTGGCAGCAACAGGGTGCATTGGATTGGTTGCGGCAGGCACATAAAACTCTTTAGTTGTTGAATTACACGCTCGATTGGCCCATTTCCCGCCCTATTTGCATTGAATAGCTGGCCCGCCAAGCGCTAAGGAATGGCCGAAGATTTTTCGTTGTGGAGCAGGATGATTACAAGCCTAAGAGAGTAAATTTGAAGTTAACTTGTCAATGCCGTTCGACGTGTTAAATTAGCCTGAAACCGATGCGCATAACGCGCGCTTTTCATACCGACCGTGAGGAATTTCCTATGCTTTCCCATTCCACCGTACATACCCTGATTCTGCGCCATTTGGCCACCCTTCTGCTGGCGCTTTTCGCCGCCGGAGTGCAGGCCCAGTCACTGGATGTGGATCTTGTTAACAATGCCGGCATCATGAACCTGAAGTCGCCCGAGGCCCAGGTAATTTCCGCCGGACAGCCGAGCCAGGAACAATTCCAGGCATTGGCCAGCGCCGGGCTGAAGCACGTGATCAATCTGCGACCGGCCTCGGAAATGGAGTTTGACGAAAAAGCCGTGGTGGAATCCATTGGCATGATGTACCACTCGATACCGATTTCCGGTGCGGAAGATATCACCCACGAAAACGCCGCCGCCCTCAGTGAGATGCTGTCTGCCCTGAGCGGGCAGCCGGTACTGATACATTGCGCCAGCGGCAACCGCGTGGGCGCATTAGTGGCCGTGTCTGCCGCCGATACCCAGGGAATGAGCGTAGATGCCGCCGTTGCAGAAGGTCAGCGTTGGGGACTAACACGACTGGAATCCGCGGTACGTGCCACCCTGTCCGATAACTGAACCGGTCCACAATTTTTCGAAGAATTGATGCGTGAGGGGTGATCGCGAGCGATAAAGCCAAACACCTGAAAGGGCGCAATGCCTCCAAAGTGGTAGCAACCCAGGCCGTTGTATCGTGGGGGCTATTTTAGGGAGCCGCTTACATGGACACCGCCCGTTAGCCAAGTGGCTCCAGAAAATTCCCTGTTAGCAGGAAAAATACAGGGAATAACCGGGCAATCACCGCCCTACTTCCCCCACCTCTTTCCAGGTTTAATCGCAATTTCAAAGAATTATAGAGACTACGCGCATTTTCCTGGACACGAAAACAGGGAATTAACAGGGAAATCCATGGCTGTTATCCTCCTCACGCTCCTATTTCGCTATTTTGACTTATTACGACTTTTGTGGGGCCTCATGCTGCTACCGGGACAACACGAGGAGCTCCGCCGCCACTGGGTAGTGATCGGACGGCCATCGTCCGTCCACGCTGTTCAGCACCGTAACGGCACGCCTCACGGTGACGGGTCCCCCGACCAGGACCCAGTCGATCCGGCCCTCGCGCCCCTCCGGTGGTGGGTAAAAACCGTTCGCCGTCAGCGGCGGTCCCTCCCGCTTTTCCGCGATCACCCAGGCGTCCCTAAGGCCATCGCTCGTCGCGACTCGCCACGTCTCGCTTGTTTCCGCGACGGCGTTAAAGTCGCCCATGACCACCACCACGCTCTCGGGAGGCAGATCCGCGATGCGCGCGTTGATCTGCTCGGCGGACCGTAACTGGCGGGGGCCGCGACGCAGCGTGAAGTGGGTGTTGTAGACGTACAACTGTCGGCGCGTTTCGAGGTGGTGGAAGCGGGCCCACGTGACGATACGGGAGACCCGACGACGTTGCGTGGGCGGGTTCGGGTCGTCCGAGAGCCAGAACGTGCCGGATTCTATGGGGACGAGCGCCCCGTATTTATAGAAGATCGGGGTCGCCTCGCTCAGCCCGTTGCCTCCGTTCAAACCACGGTCGACGCCCACCCATCGGTACTCGGGCATTTCCGACTGGAGAAAGTCGATCTGCTCAGCGAGGGCCTCCTGGAGGCCGAGGACGTCGGGGTCGGACGCTCGGATGGTCTCGGCCACGAGGTCTTTGCGCCGTGGCCACACGTTGTCGCCGTCCTGCCCGATCGCGGTCCGGATATTGAAGGTCATCACGTGGAGTCCGAACGCCGTGTCATCCGCCTCCGCCTCCTGGGCGAGGATCGGGATCGGACCGGTCGACAGCACAACCACGGCCAGCACATGGACAGCGAACCGACGCAGTGAGCGCCTCACGGCCGCCAGTCCTCGCGGAGGAGCCGGTAGCCGAGCCCCCCCACCGAGGCCGCGCTGCAGAACACGCCTCCCTGCCATGTTCCCGAAGAACGGGACGCCGCCCAGACCGAGTGTGCGGAAGAGTGGCCCGAGCCACCCGCTGACGGCATCCCTGAGCCGTGCCAACCGGTTCAGTGGCGTGAGGTCGGTATCATCCACGAGCTTTAGCCTCCTCGGCTTATTTATAGAAGATGAAACGTATCTTTGAATCTGCGCATTGGCTAGTTTCGCGAGCGTCCGCTTTTTTGCAGTCCGGTCTGTCCTTGGCATTGATTCTTACGATACAAAAGCTGGCGTTATTGCCGGCAACGTATTCGTCTTGGCCTGACGAATCCAATTATGGACCAGATTGGCAATGAGATCATGTTCCCTGGCAATCCTTGCAACAGAGGCATCGGGTTCTTTGCAAGCTGCTACGATCTTGTGTTTGAAATCCGGGGAAAACCTTCGACGCTTAACTCGTTCATGAAAGTGTCCACTTAAAAATAGGTGGACACTATCGGTAGATCAGGTTTCATAAACAAGATGGGTTTTGCCGGACGCTTACGGTCAATCGTGCGTGTAGTTCTCCACACCATTGCTTTACTGACCTTTCGTTGTACGCATTACTGGGGAAAGTTCACAAGCTATCATGAGCGAGCTCAGTGCATCTTGCGTCTTCGTGCGGAGAGACCGAAGCCGAAGAGGCCGATCCCGAGAAGCGGGAGCGTCGGCGGCACCGGGATCGCCTGAGGAGAGCCTGGCCGCTCAATGACTTCGATAAAACCTTCGAACTGACGCGGGCCGGTGATCTGCACAGCGCCGGTCGAATCCCAAGCATTCGGGAAAAGTGCCACGTTGTAGGTTGGAAAGAGAGTAGGATCGACAAAGTCCCCAGCCGAATAGGACACCCCCCCGAACGTGGCATCTTCAAGTAGGTAGCCGTAACTCAGATCATCGTCATCGAAGATTGTCAGAAAGGCTGCGAAAAAACCGCTGGTTGGGTTCGGGTTTTCGTCATCGACCAGGACCGTAGAGTTAGAAAAAGTGAAAAGCGGGGAATCGAACCTGAGAAACTCTCCCGCAGAATCGAAGAGTACCCCGAAATCAGCGTCATCAAAATACGAAGTAATGTCGGTATGATAGTCAAACGAAAGTGGATTTCCATCGCGGTCGTTGTATTCGACCAGGAATTGGGTGATGTCACCGGATTCAAAGGTTACGAAGGCGCCCGGTGCGATCGCGCTGTCGTTAATTGTCATGGTTCCCGTGGTCACAAGCGTCGCATCCGCAATGTTCGTCGCTGGCGGAGTTCCCGGCGCACTTGGCGTCGTATCCCAGAATTTGATGTCGAAAGGCGTGGCTTGTACCGGGGCAGCGAACAGCGCGACCAAAGTAGCCACCAGAACAAATTTCTGGCCCAAGGTCGACACCGCTAATCCAAATATGGAGTTCCCGGTGCGTTCGCCACAGCAGCCCATTAAAATATGTTGGTTCATCAAAAACTCCTTTCTAATTATAGTGAGTTCATGTGCGGTAACTACTAAGGCATATTTCACGCCAAAACCATTTTTATGTTGATTTGCAGTTACTATTAGCCCAGTAATTGCGTTTAGCTTTGATCTTCAAAGACGGCATCAACCCTGCGAAATCTGGAGAAAACAGTGGATCAATTTTTCAGTACAAAAACCATCCAAAATGGATCAATTGGTCATGCAATTAAATACCCCATCAATTTCATCGCCCAGTGAGCTGGGAGGGAGTGCAACCCTGGACATTGGCGGGTTCGTTTAATGACGAGTTCGGGCACTGATCCAGGTCATTAATTACCCCATCGTTGTCGTCGTCCGGCTGGGCTTCTATACAACCTTGGCCATCAACGGTTCTACCAGCTGGCGTATTAGGGCATTGATCCAGGGTGTTGTTTACACCATCATCGTCATCGTCCAGTTGAGAGACACTGCAGCCCTGGGCATTGACAAATCCTCCGGCCGCGGTATTCGGGCACTGATCCAGGCCGTTACTGATCCCATCGTTGTCATCGTCCTGTTGAGGGGCACTGCACCCCTGAGCATCAACGGATACGCCTGCTGGTGTGTTAAGACATTGATCCAGGGAGTTGTTGACGCCATCATCGTCATCATCCAATAGCTGAATGGCGTTACAGCCCTGTGCGTTTACGATTCCACCGCGAAGAGAGCTGTTAGGGCACTGATCCAAGGCATTACTTACACCATCAAAGTCATCGTCTAGTTCAAAGTCATTGCAGCCCTGGGCATTAACGGCTTCGCCGACCGGGGTATTGGGGCATTGATCAAATCTGTCGTTGACTCCGTCATTATCATCGTCTAGTTGTGAGGGACTGCAGCCTTGGGCATTGGCAAATTCATTGAATGGCGAGCTGGGACACTGATCCAAAGAGTTGCTCACGCCATCATTGTCATCGTCAAGTTCGGAGACACTGCAACCCTGAGCATTAACGGATACACCTGCTGGCGTGTTAGGGCATTGGTCCAGGGCATTGTCCACCCCATCATTGTCAACATCCAGTTGAGCCGTGCTGCAGCCCTGCCCACTAACGCTTACGCCAGCTGGGGTGTTCGGGCACTGATCCAGTCCATTGCTGACGCCATCGTTGTCATCGTCTAGTTCGGCGGCACTACAACCCTGGGCGTCCACGGCAACCCGGCGTCTGCGGTCTGGCGGAGTGTTCGGGCACTGATCCAGGCCATTAATTACCCCGTCGTTGTCGTCGTCGTCCGGCTGAGAACTCCCGCCGTTGCCAGGGGGATTATCGAAATTGGCTAGCAGGTTAGCAAGCGTATCAACGAAAATCTCCTCTTCCCCGAATGGACCACCGACCACGTAGACGTTCCCGCCGACGAAGGGGCCAGTGCCATTGATATTTACTTTGATATAGATTTGAGAATTAGAGTAAAAACGAATATACCAGTAAGAGCCCTGCTCGAAGATCTCTTGAGTAATAGCAGCAGGTGAGGCCAACGATGGTACTTCCGCTTCGGCAGAATCGAACATTCTGTTAGCGTCCGCCAATGTCACTTCCGGTTCAACAATAGGATTATCGATATAGGCGATAAGGCCAGGGAGTGTACCAATAAACGTTACCGTATCGCCAAAAGAACCTCCCAGCGCGTAAACTCCCCCGGCCGAAAAAGGCACGGTGCCATCTATGTTCACTGCTAGATAAGCCCCAGTATTGGAAAAAAACCGCACGTACCAATCGGAACCTGCCTCTGTTAACCGTTGTGTGTCTGTCGACGGCGAGAATAGTGTAGGTTCTGCCATCTCAGCAAAATCAAATAACTTATCAACGTCAGCAAGGGCCACTGTTTGCGAAAGGGTGACCATCGAAAACAGAGTGGCGATCAAGAAAGCCAATACGGAAAAGAGAGTTTTCATTGTGCAGCCTTATCATGAGCACTTATTTTTATTAGATATCGCCAACGCTCATAGTATATCAGCTGATTTATATTTGGTAGTAGCTGTTCCCCAAGCGAATATCGCCGGACAGCGAATGCACGGTAAGGTTCATCATGCACAGTTGTCGCTGTTGATTTGCATCTAAATCTGACCCAGTAATTGCAATCAAATTTAATCCTCAAAATCGAAAGCAATCCAGCAAAATCAGCATCACGTGGAGGGTTAACTATTCGATACAAAAATAGCTCAAAGGGGGGCAAACGAGCATGCAAACTAACACGCGTTGTTCGACTATCCGCCGGAAATCCGGAAAGTGATTTACACCACTAACGCCATCTAATCACCGATTAGTGATATCAAAAAGGCAACCAAACAGCGGAAGCTATTCCCCAACGACGACTCTGCAATGAAAGTCGTCTACCTGGCGATTACAGCAGCTTCAAAAAAGTGGACGATGCCAATTCGTAATTGGAAACCGACTTTGAATAGATTTATGATCGAATTCGGTGACCGACTTGGCGATCACTGATGCAACCGGGCGGATACACAAAATTATTTACACTCTCTCCGTAGAAACAGGGTAGAACCCAATGGCCGAATTGGGTTTATAAGCCGCCCACCAAATTTTCAGATTTAGTTCCGCTCCCGGCATAGAATCGGAAATAATAACCACACCTTTTTTCTACGTTATCGGCCTTATCTGACATTCAATATCTCAAGAAGTTGAATGGAGTTGGATCCGTCTTCCAGATTTCTAGACTTACGCCATTCACTCAATTCTTTACATTCTCTTCTTACAATATGGCTACCCAGCCGGTTTTCTTCAACGCAATAAACTTTCTGTTCGTCGGGCCTTTCTTCATTAAAAGCCTTTAGTTCACTATCCGACATACGGGTATAGTTAATCGAACCTCCAGCGCTAAAACACCCTGTTAGTGCGACTATGCAAAGAGCAATCGCAATATTTCTTATTACAGCTTCACTATCCATACAAACTAAGTTGTTCACTCAATCCGGTTTTCACACTCCGGCCATGAGCCAGCGTCGTTGTTGTAATCTAGCCATATCTGCTCATGATAAAACTCGAAGTTTGCAGTCATGTCAAGACTCACTTATGGATTAGGTGCAACAAGGGAGTGCCGTCCGCTGTGGGTTCTAAGCGGTACTACGTTTGTAATCATTCTATTACCGCTGCCGGCTTCAATGCGAACATTTCAATCGAGAGTAACTGGCTTCGAACAATCTGCTCGCAGAATAGGTTTATCCAGAAACTAAATCTGCCCCAAGTTTTTTTGAACCCAAATGTAGTCGATTAGGTTTGACTAACTTATAAAGTTATTAGTGTCCCTTAATCTGCAATAGACTTTACTGCAACCCTGCTGTAACAACTTGCCCCGATATAATCGTCACCAGCATATCTATACTACCCGCCACAATGCGGTAGTCGCCGGGTGGCAAGACAATCGGTTCGCCGCCTGTCAGTCCGCTCGCGATGGTTTCATTGTTTGCGTTTATCACTTCGAAACGCGCCGCCACAGCACGCAACATTGCAGCGCTGAGGTCTTCGGCACTGGTGGCATTGAAATATTCCCCGCCGCCGGCTGCCGCCCAACTTTCAAACGTGCGCACAAGCTCGGCGTCGTCAATAGCGAAGCCAACGATGTTAACGCGAATATCCCAGCCGATATTGCGCAGTGCTTCGATTTCACTTGCGGCGTCGCCGTCGCAGGTTTCCTCGCCATCCGTCAGCACGACGACCACACGCTGCCCAGTTACGCTCTCCATATCATCTCGCACCGCCGCTATCGAAGCCCCGATTGGAGTTCGTGCCAGATTCATTGCGTCGATACTAGATATCTTACTCATCACCGCCGTTGGGTCGAGTGGGTCAAGCGGAATTTCAAGATCGGTTCGGCAGGAATCAGCCTCACGGTGACCAAACACTCGCAGGATAAAGCCCGTACCTGATGGAATAGCCGTGGACACAAGATCATTCAAAGTGCGTTTGGCAATCTCGATTCGGCGCGAATCACCGAGACGCTGAAGCATGCTACCTGAAGCATCGAGAATTATTTCTACAGCATCGCCACTGCCGAGTGTGGCCCGTGCCTGTGTTACGACCAACTCACCTGGAGGTACTTCGCTTGGTAGCACATTTAAAGGTTCACTGGCGGCAACTAAACCACCACGGGTTCGATAAATAATCGTGTATGTGCCGACAACCTCTGGCGCAATAAGCTCAACGGTCGGCTCGTTGGTATCAATATAGGCATAGTCGTACTCCTGGCCAGCCTCATCTCGAATGAATATCAGGTCTCCTGCATTGCCGGCACCAGACCAGTTGACAGGGAAGCGTAATCGCGAGCTCACCCCACCCGGTCCGTCGATATCGACACTGGCTACACCGATATCAATCGGTGAACGACCAATTACGCGATTATTCGAAACATAAACTACGTCATACGCGCCGGGCGTCTCACCGGCGCGCAAAACAACCGTGTTTCTGTCCGCATTGCCAACGTAGGTGTAAGAGCCAATGCCTCTACTTGCTTCTCCGCCGCGCTCGGCAAAGGTAATGAGGTCGCCCGAATTGTTCGGTCCTTCAAAAGTCACTTCGATACTACCGCCGGCGTGTATAGTGGCTGGAGCCTCTAAGCTCGCTTCAATAGAGCCAATGGTAATGGGATGACGCGCAAGGATTGTCTCACCGCTACGGTAGATAACGTCGTATTCACCGGCATCAGCCGGTGCGCGCAGGCTCCGAATGCCTTGATTTCCAGACTGTACATAGGCGTAGCTGGTACCGCGAATAAAGGCGCCATTGCGCTCGGCCCAGGTAATCTGATCGCTGCGGCTTGACGGACCGGTCCAACTCACTTCAATGGTCTCGCCGGCGCCTGCGGTCACTGGCCCGGACAACTCGGCCTCGGCCATCACAACGCTCAGCGTCGCTGTTGCGCGTATCTCGTTTTCGAATACAAAGACGACGACGTATTGACCTGGCTCCTCAGGCACCTCTATACCTTCAGGGTTGTTTCGCACATAGGAATAGCCAACTCGCCGGGCGCCTTCCTGGATCGGCCGGACTTCGAGGAGTCCGCCGGTGTCTTGAGGTGCCGTCCAGTTTACTTCGATGCGTTGCCGAATATGTGCTTCGCTTGGTGCATTTATCGAATAGTCCTGGGAAAAGGCAGTTGACATGAGCCCTAGAGCAAGTATAAAGACGAAAAGCCGCATTAGAAGAACCTCTGAATTCTATTTATTTTCTCGATAATCGAAAGTTATCTCCGTAGCGCAGGTATGTCCAGTGTCGTGAACTTCGGTTCGCGGCAGTCTCTAGCAAAGCATCAAACCAGCGTCAGCGATGAGATTGAGAGCAAGTTCCTGTCGATGTATGGCCGGGGTGTTGAATTGCCGTGAATATTGACCCTAATGGGTTCTACCCCGTTTCTACGGACGGTTCTAAAACGTTCGTAAACTCCTGATCACGCTTGGCGACTCTTCGTCGCATTCGCGGATTGTGGAATCTCTCAATGTAATCAAAAATATCCGCTTTTGCTATGTTCATTGTTCGATAGCGCTTGCGGTTTGTCCTGTCTCTCTTGAGCACCCCGAAGAAACCTTCGCAGGCTGCGTTGTCTCCGCAATGACCTACAGCACTCATTGAGCAGATCAGGGTGTTCTGCTTCAGGAAGCGCTGATAGTCACCGCTGCGAAACTGACCACCACGATCTGAATGCAGAATCACGGACCAGTCTCCCTGACGTTGCCAAACTGCCATCTCCACGGCTCGGATCACCATCTGTCGATCCTCCCGATGATGCATTGACCAGCCGACAACCAGATTGCTGAAAAGATCAAGGACAACGCACAGATACAACTTACCTTCGCCAGTCTTTATCTCCGTAATATCGGTTACCCACTTGCTTTCGGGTTCAAGTGCGGTGAAATCTCGTTCCAGCAAGTTCCGAACGCCAGGAGGCGGCAGGCCGGGTCGGCCGCGTTGACCCTGTTTCTTCTTTCGTGGCCAGCCCTGCAGACCCTCTGTAGCCATCAGGCGAGCAACACGGTTCTTGCTGGCGGATTCTCCTTCATGTACCAGGTCCTCATGCATGCGTGGGGCACCGATACAGCCCTGGCTGTCATCATGAATCTCACGTATACGTCCCAGCAATCGATCATTGTCGAGTTGTCTGGCACTCGGTAGTCGAGTCTCCCAACTATAATACCCGCTGGGTGAAACCTTAAGGCACCTGCACATCATGCGTACTGGAAACTCATTGCAACAACGTTGAATCGCCTGGTACCTCAGGACGATTCCTTGGCAAAGAACGTTGCCGCTTCGCGCAAAAAATCTCGTTCCTTCTTAACGCGGGCCAACTCTCGTTTTAGCTGGGCCATCTCCTCATCTCTGGGCTTGCCGGTACCACCAAAGGCTTGATGGCCACGAGCGTCAGCTTCGCGTTTCCAGCGGGACAGCTGATTAGAGTTGAGGCCCAGTTCACGTGCTACCTGAGCACAACTGACACCTGGCTGACGGGCCTGCTCAACGGCACCTTGCTTAAACTCGGGACTGTACTTTCTTCTCTTCGACATAAACACTCCTTTCGCCTATTATGAGGCTTCTTTGAAGTGTCCGTAAAATCGGGGTAGAACCCAAATGATACCAATTCGGTAGATTCCACTATCAGTTCAGGAGGTAATTCTTTAAGCAGCTGATCTTCATATGTCGTTGATCCTTTGGCAAAAGAAAGCTGCGCTATCTGTTGTGGGTCTTTGATTGGCAGTGATTGCGCCCCATAACGTTGATATACAGTGCTGTCTGAGGTCTTGTGAACTTCAGAGCTTTTTTCTACAGTAACCCTTAACACGTAACTTTTATCATCGTTATGCTTAAGAAACTCATACCGAACATCAAGAGCAGGTTGTATGGCAAATATCGCTTGTAGATGAGAGTTTAGTGCTTCGATGTTATCCACACCTTGCCATCTATCCTCAGGGCTTGGTGCGTCAGCATCATCCGCGATACCAATTAGAAACTCTCCACCATCTGCGTTTGCAAATGCAACGGCGATCTTTTGCACACCCTTCCCTGAAATTGCCGACGATTTTTTATCGAAAAAGTGTGACTCTTCTCTGGTAGATAGCGCTAAAACTTCACCATCTGTGACTTCTCTCGTGATCATACTTTCGCTTCCATATTTCGCGCTAACGAGGCTGTAGAAAAACCGACTGACAAGTCAGGCCTTCCCAAGCTGGTATTATTGTCTCTCTACCTATGGCCATTTATCGATTCGTTTGTATTTGACGTTTCCATCTGAATTTACCCAGATCGATCAGATATTCGCTCATCCTCTCACGGTGATGCCGCCAGCTTCCCGTAATTCATCAACTTCTCAATATTGTGAACCATGCAATACAAGCGCCATTGCCCCTGCGCCTTGCGTTTGCCTCGCAGACTGATCCGATTCAAACCCTTGTTGGTTCCGATATTACCAAACACCGGCTCCACCACCGACATCCGGTGCCCATAAATTTCCTTACCTTGCTCACTATCAACCCTGGCCTTCATCCAGTCGGTATACGGGGTGCTGGACTCCCGCTTGCCGGCTTGCTTTAGGACAAAGGACACCTGCCTGCCATGCCCCTTTCGGTGGTCAGCGGATTCCGGGTTGTGCATACAAGCCTTCTTCCTCGGACAGTGTCGGCATTGTAATAAGCGTCCCTCGAAGTAAGCCACTTTGTCACCCTGGGCATTGGTGCGGGTTCCGTTATAGCTGAGCGTCTCTCCCTGGGGGCAGATGCAGACCAGCGCCTTGGCATCAAAGGTAAACTCACTGCCGGGGATAACGGCCTTCTTCTTGTCTCCGCCCCAGGGCTTGCCGGTTACTGCCGGCTTCTTGCCGTACTTGTTTTTGTGATCCGCAAAGCGGGGATCGCGGCTGCGGAACTGGTTGTCCGGGATATAGGCATTGAGGCCGTTATCCTTCAGGTATTTCATGTTGGCTTCATTGGCAAAGCCAGTATCAGCAGTGATTACCGTGCCGGTCTTGCTGAGGTTCCTGTTGATCTTGAGTTTCTTGAGGCGTCCCCGGACTGCCTCGATAACCGGTTGTAGGGTATGGTGTTCCTGGCCTTCCCCAAAAGCCTGGGCGTCCACAATGACCTGATGCTTGCCGTCGACCGTTGCAACCCCGTTATACCCCTGGATCGTGCCCTTGCTGGTGGTCATCTTGGCACTTTCATTGTCGGTGATATTACTCTTCACTTCCTTGCGCCGGCGACCTTGTCCCATCCTTGGGGCCGCCTGCTTTAGGAAGCGGTCGATGCGGTCGCAGGCCTTATCGAGCGTTTCCAGGGTCTGTTTCGAACGCTCAACCCGGGCCTGGTTGTCCGGATCCTGCTTGTCCAGGCGCCGGTGCTCGGTTAACTGATGGCGGATGCGACGCCGGATCTTGTCACGCTTCTCCTCAAGTTCCTTGAATGTGCCGGACCACTCCTTGGCGGCATTGGAGGGCATCTTGCAGCCGTCGATGGCAAACAGTTCATTGCCCAGCAGCCCCTGTTGGTGGCAGACCAGCAGAATCTGTTCGAACAGGGCTTCGATCTCATCGGTATGGGTACTGACAAAATGCGCGATGGTGGTGAAGTGGGGCACGCTGTCGCAGGACAGAGCCTTGAACAGGATGTTGGTCTCGCAGCACCACTGTATCTCGCGGCTGGAAGTAATGCCCTTGGAGTAGGCGAAGAGGATGATCTTCAGCAGAATCGCCGGGTCGTAGGCCGGGCGGCCATTGTCATCATTGCGGTAGTTGGGATGAAAAACGGACAGGTCCAGCTTGTTATCGATCAGGTGGTGGATGGTGTGCTCGAAAGTACCGGGCTGGAGCTGGTCTTCGTAGTTGATGACAACCATAGAAGACTGGTTGTAATCGTAATGTTTGAAGTTAGGCAACAGAAAAGCCTCTTTGTCTGTGAGGGTTACATTATATATCAGAACGAACGGTATAGGGATTTTTCTACAGCCTCAACGCCCGAATTTGCGGCTGGTTTGGAGCGCAGCGGAAAACCAGTCCGACAACATGCGCTTGTTAGGTGGCCGGCGGTATCGGCTCTCACTGATCCCCAACCGGCTCCTACTTTCGGAGAGCAGAGCTCTCATAGCTCCAACAGTTTCTGGATTGCAATTATGTAAAAGTTTGTGGCGCCAACAGCAAGCACGAGAAGCAATGAAGCAGTATATGAGAACGAATAGCCGAAAATAGGCATCTGCAACACATTCGACGCTAAAAGGCCCGCAGCAGCCGCGGCGCAGCTCCAACCAATGAGCAAATTGCTCCAAGGGATGTTTTTTCTGGCCGTATCCGGCAACTGAAAATGGCGGACCGCAGTGTACGCCGCTATGCTGCCAATCATGGTAATGAATGCGGCACTACTTATAACCCATACCTGTACGTTATCCAAGTTGGTTTCAGCGATAGCTATGGGCAATAGCGACATGGAGATCCCTGCGAATCCGACTAGCACCATCACTCGTATTCTTATTGCATCTTCCGCTGGAAATTTCTCCTCTCGTCGAACGAGGACAAGAAATATTGCAATGAAGCCAACAAGGGCCGCCGCGACTTCCGCGAATATGCTTAGGTGTTCGAACGAAGAATCCATAGGTTATCTAACGAATGAAATGGACTCCCCCTACCTAACGGCATCGCAACGTGCCAAAGTGAATGTGTTACCAATACACTTAATAGTAAGGGGAGCCCAAATGAATATTACAACCATCGGTATAGACTTGGCTAAAAATTCTTTCAGTGTCGTCGGCATGAACGAGCAGGGTAAGGTTGTTCTACGCAAGTCGTTATCGCGAAACAAGCTATTGCCTTTCATCGTTCAGTGCCCACCCTGTTTCATTGGCATGGAGGCCTGCTCAGGCGCACATTACTGGGGCCGCGAGTTCATTAAGCTCGGGCACCGAGTAGGCCTTATTGCGGCCAAGTTTGTTGAACCATACCGCAAGGGCAGTAAGAATGACAATAACGATGCCGAGGCCATTTGTGAAGCAGTATTACGGCCCAATATCTGGTTTGTCCCAATCAAGACGCCGGATCAACAGGCGGTGTTGTGTATACATCGAGTACGCCAGGGCTTGGTACGTGACAGAACTAGCATGATCAACCAACTTCGAGGCCTGCTGAGTGAGTTTGGCATTGTGATGCCCAAAGGCCGTTATCCGGCTCAGCAGGCGATAGTGGGCATATTGGAAGATGCTGAGAATAGCTTGCCGATGACTGCGAGGCGGGTTATTGCCAATCTATGGCAGCGTATCAAACAGGCCAGTGATCAGATTCAAGACTATGATCGAGAACTTGCATTGCTGGTGAAAGAACACCCAATTGCCAGGCTAATAATGACAATCCCTGGCATAGGAGAACAGACGGCTAGCGGCGTAGTGGCCAGCGTACCCAACCCAAAGATGTTCAAGAATAGTCGGCAGTTTGCAGCGTGGTTAGGACTGGTTCCCAGGCAATACACGACAGGGGGTAAGATCAAACTGGGCCGTATTACGAAGAAAGGGGACCAATATTTGCGCACTTGTCTGGTACACGGTGCTAGAGCAGTGGTGGCCAATTTGAGAGATAAACAAGACAGGGTCAGCTGCTGGCTGAGGGACCTGATTGCTCGCCGAGGCTACTTGCGGGCAGTGGTCGCGTTGGCGGCCAGAAATGCGAGGTTAATATGGACCTTGATGATGAAGCAGGAAAGCTATCGAACGATGCCTGTGTGAACGACGAGTAAATTTAACGCACTGTATTGAACACAATTTAACTAGTAAGAATTTACAAGTGATACCCACCGAGTCCTGCGAAGGCGGTAGATGACAAACGGTAGTGTCAAAAATGTTTCGCACTTTTTCTTCAGGGGCAGTCCCGGTTTTTGGTTAGGCTGCTGAGTGTATTGCTTCCTGATCCATCTCCCTCAGCAACTCCATGTTCATGTACTTGCGGGTTCCCCAAGACGTGGCAGAAACATGCCGAAGCCTAGCAGCCACCAGCATCAATGCAGAGTGACCATCCGGGAAAGCACCGACTACCTTGGTCCTGCGCCTAGCTTCCTTGAGCAGCCGTTCCATCGGATTGTTGGTCTTCAGCTTCAGCCAATGCTGCGGTGGATAAGCATAGTAGGTCAGAGTTTCATGAATTGAGTTCTCTACCAGCTCTGCTGCCACTTTGAGCTTCATCGCTTTTAATTTCTCAACGACATCCCTGGCCTTATTCTCAGCGGCCTCACGACTCTCCTGGGCGTGAATGGCCTTCAGCATGGCCGCTACCTCTCTGACCCTGCCACTAGGCACATGGGAGAATACATTGCGATAAAAATGAACAGCACAGCGTTGCCAGTCCGCGTCCGGATAGACCTCTGCAAGTGACTCGATCAGGCCCAGACAGGCATCTGAGATAAACAGCCTGACGCCTTTCAATCCGCGTTTCTTCAGCTCCTTGAGGAAGCCCAGCCAACCGGACTTGTCTTCCTTATGCCCCTCAGAGACGCCCAGAATGCGCCTGAAGCCGTCACTGTCTACACCAATGGCCGCCAGCACCGAGACATTCTTCACCTCGCCGCCCCAGCTGCGCTTGAGCACGATCCCGTCCAGATATACGTAGGCGAAATCCCCCTCAAGGGGCTGGCTACGCCAGCGTTCAATATGCTTATAGACCTTCTTGTTGAGATTGGAGACCGTGCCTGACGAAACCCGGGTGCCCCACAGCGCCTCAGTAATATCTTCCACGCGACGAACTGAAACCCCAGCCAGGTACATCTGCACAATGGCTTCCTCGATGGATATATCCCGGCGTCGATAGCGTTCAATTATTGCTGTCTCAAAGGTCTGCTTCCGCAATTTCGGCACCTTGATCTCGACTTCTCCGGCTTTCGTGTGGAGTTTCCGTTTGTAGCTACCGGCCCTGGAATCAATGCGGTCCGGGGAGTGCTCGTAACGCTGGGCATTGCAGAGATCATCAGCCTCAGCGTCAAGCATGGCATTCAATGTCTCTTCAACGGTTCCCCTAACCATCTCATCCAGATGGCCGCGGATCTCGCTCTCGTCGATACGTATCACCTTGCTCAAAGGTTTTGTGTTATCGTTTTTCATGGGTGGCTTCCTTATGGTCTGTACTGTGGTTTGGCGATTACAGTTTTAACAGACCGGGGCCACCCCCTTCAAAAAAATGTGCGAAAAATATTTTACGTTATCTGACAAACAGGTCAGACCGAGGAAATCAGAGCCTGGTAACAAGGGTGATCAGAAAGATCGTCTAACGAATGAGGCCGATTTCACTAGCGAATATTCATCTGGGCCCGAGTTGACAGAACAACTCATCAGAAGGCCGAATGTAGAGCTGCAGTCTATACCTTAAGGTCTAATACCATCAGCGCTTGACACTTGGGAGAGTCCATGTAGCCCTGGTTAATAGGCAAGTGGCGCAGCCACTTGTCCTAGAGCCCTGAAGGGGCGATTGAACTGATTGTTAGGTGGCATTTCAAGAATTCTTGTTCTTTCTTACTACTTCGTAGCGTAGATCTACCATCCCGCTTTTGTATGCCTTTGCATCCGCTAAATGTAGGGAAACATCATTATCAAGTTTTCCAAAGAAGGAAATTCCATCACCAATCAGCACTGGAAGAATAGAGTAGCTAATCTCGTCTGCAAGTCCCAGCCGGATGCATTCGGTGCAAACCTCACCACCTCCGGCGAACCATATGGATTTAAAATTCGGGCGAAGCTCTTCATTCACGAAATTGCCAATATTCCCAGAGTGGAATCTTACAGATTCTCGATTTCTCGGTAGATCTCTAGTTGTGAGCACGAATACAGGCTTATCTCCATAGGCCCAGCCTACCCCCTGGGTATCAAAACCGAGCGCTGTTTCATAGGTGCGTGAACCCATCACATAACAATCGATAGAATTGAGGAATTCCTCAACATATTCTGGATCCAGATTTTCACCTTTTGCATATTCATCGGAAGTCTCAAGCCAATCAACACTCCCATCTGTTCTTGCAATGAAACCATCAAGGCTTGCAGCCATGTGAACTGTTACGCATGAATTAGGTTCTTTCATAATTCAACGCTCGCTACGGGCACTTATGCCACCTAACGCCCTGAATAATAGGAGCAGTCGCGAAGCACTGCTTCCTTTTTGATTTGTTTGTTATGGAGCGCTTGCACTGACATGAAGGTCAGATCTACGTATATATTCATCCAAGTTACCGATAGTGTCATGAATTTGAGCTATGCGATAATCTAAAGGCAAAATACGATCTGGTCGCATGCCATCTTCACCGTCTTTCGGAATCGGTAACATAGCTCTACCACCATCTACAGATACCAGAATAAAACGTTCTATTAAAGTTGCGCCGTAGTACAGGTTGCACCAGTAGCCCGTAGCATGCTGATCTGGATGCCGATTTGCCCAAGGTTCTTTGAAATCAGCATTCTGCTTTCCCTCATCTGTGTAATGAACCTCAAATCTCAAGTTGTGGTCTCTATTGTAAGAAATTACGGACCGATTAATGTCACCTGTGCGATTCCAGTCTTCTTGAGGATTCGAGTCCAAAATTGCCTGTTCTATTCGTTCTCTCGTTGGTTCTGCGGAAATAGGTGGAATTACTTGTGGCTGCTCAATTGTTGGTTCGGTTTTGGGGAATATTTTTTCCCAGAAATACCACAGAGCAGCTATGCCGCCAAGTACAGTACAAAAAACTAGAACTATCTCCAAAATTTAACTAGCTCCATAACGAGGCTGTAGAAAAACCGACTGACAAGTCAGGCCTTCCCAAGCTGGTATTATTGTCTCTCTACCTATGGCCATTTATCGATTCGTTTGTATTTGACGTTTCCATCTGAATTTACCCAGATCGATCAGATATTCGCTCATCCTCTCACGGTGATGCCGCCAGCTTCCCGTAATTCATCAACTTCTCAATATTGTGAACCATGCAATACAAGCGCCATTGCCCCTGCGCCTTGCGTTTGCCTCGCAGACTGATCCGATTCAAACCCTTGTTGGTTCCGATATTACCAAACACCGGCTCCACCACCGACATCCGGTGCCCATAAATTTCCTTACCTTGCTCACTATCAACCCTGGCCTTCATCCAGTCGGTATACGGGGTGCTGGACTCCCGCTTGCCGGCTTGCTTTAGGACAAAGGACACCTGCCTGCCATGCCCCTTTCGGTGGTCAGCGGATTCCGGGTTGTGCATACAAGCCTTCTTCCTCGGACAGTGTCGGCATTGTAATAAGCGTCCCTCGAAGTAAGCCACTTTGTCACCCTGGGCATTGGTGCGGGTTCCGTTATAGCTGAGCGTCTCTCCCTGGGGGCAGATGCAGACCAGCGCCTTGGCATCAAAGGTAAACTCACTGCCGGGGATAACGGCCTTCTTCTTGTCTCCGCCCCAGGGCTTGCCGGTTACTGCCGGCTTCTTGCCGTACTTGTTTTTGTGATCCGCAAAGCGGGGATCGCGGCTGCGGAACTGGTTGTCCGGGATATAGGCATTGAGGCCGTTATCCTTCAGGTATTTCATGTTGGCTTCATTGGCAAAGCCAGTATCAGCAGTGATTACCGTGCCGGTCTTGCTGAGGTTCCTGTTGATCTTGAGTTTCTTGAGGCGTCCCCGGACTGCCTCGATAACCGGTTGTAGGGTATGGTGTTCCTGGCCTTCCCCAAAAGCCTGGGCGTCCACAATGACCTGATGCTTGCCGTCGACCGTTGCAACCCCGTTATACCCCTGGATCGTGCCCTTGCTGGTGGTCATCTTGGCACTTTCATTGTCGGTGATATTACTCTTCACTTCCTTGCGCCGGCGACCTTGTCCCATCCTTGGGGCCGCCTGCTTTAGGAAGCGGTCGATGCGGTCGCAGGCCTTATCGAGCGTTTCCAGGGTCTGTTTCGAACGCTCAACCCGGGCCTGGTTGTCCGGATCCTGCTTGTCCAGGCGCCGGTGCTCGGTTAACTGATGGCGGATGCGACGCCGGATCTTGTCACGCTTCTCCTCAAGTTCCTTGAATGTGCCGGACCACTCCTTGGCGGCATTGGAGGGCATCTTGCAGCCGTCGATGGCAAACAGTTCATTGCCCAGCAGCCCCTGTTGGTGGCAGACCAGCAGAATCTGTTCGAACAGGGCTTCGATCTCATCGGTATGGGTACTGACAAAATGCGCGATGGTGGTGAAGTGGGGCACGCTGTCGCAGGACAGAGCCTTGAACAGGATGTTGGTCTCGCAGCACCACTGTATCTCGCGGCTGGAAGTAATGCCCTTGGAGTAGGCGAAGAGGATGATCTTCAGCAGAATCGCCGGGTCGTAGGCCGGGCGGCCATTGTCATCATTGCGGTAGTTGGGATGAAAAACGGACAGGTCCAGCTTGTTATCGATCAGGTGGTGGATGGTGTGCTCGAAAGTACCGGGCTGGAGCTGGTCTTCGTAGTTGATGACAACCATAGAAGACTGGTTGTAATCGTAATGTTTGAAGTTAGGCAACAGAAAAGCCTCTTTGTCTGTGAGGGCTACATTATATATCAGAACGAACGGTATAGGGATTTTTCTACAGCCTCAACGCTTTTCTTCAGCGGCCAAGGCATGCTGGCATGTATTTTGCGATCTTAGCAAAATGCATGACAGCATGATTTGGTCCGTCTGCAAGTATTTGTTAGGCGAGCAAAGTATAAAATAATTATCTACCCATATTGTGTTTCTAAAATCTCTAAAATTTCCCTTAATTCATTCGTATAAGATTTCATTGAAAAATATTTAACTTCATATGGATCATGGAGTTTGACATATGAATCCATCAATATTTTAGAGCACTGTGATTCATGAGGCCCCTGCAGGACTAGACTTATAGCCCCTTCTTTAGTTAAGCAAGAAACTGAATGGAATTTTTTAACAGCCAGAGAGTGTAAATTACCGTTCTCTACTATTTTTGGTGATCTTTCTATTATTAAAGCATTACTTGTTTCACAAAATACAGTGGCTCCATTTGTCCTGGCAGCTCGATTTGGAACGTTATACAATTTTAAGTCACCGCCGAAATTGCATATGCTAGCTTCTTCAATTTTTAGCGACCCTTTAAGCACAATAGCTGAGAAATTCCATGTATGACTATGAAAAGGTTGCGTAGCATTTTTTATATTCCAATAATGAATTCGAATTCGAGGTCCAAGTTCTTTGCCTGCGAGCACAAGTTTAGAAAACCCATTTTTATGATAGTACGAGTCTCGAATCAGTGGTTGAATTTGCGATGAGGGCATACTTAAAACATCTTCAAGAAAGTCAAGAAATCCCCTTTTTTGTTTAATATCGGAAGCAGTTGAAACTAGTCCTTTTACTGTTGGGTCATTTTCAATGGCTGTCAATATTTTCTTTATACTTTGGGACATATGATTGAGCAAAAATTATGAGGCTCTTCGCCATCTTGCACAGCAGCGTAGTGCGAATAAAAGGGAGACTCCTTTGAGGCAGTGCATTGTTCAAAATATTCAATATTCTGATCACAGAAGCCAGTTTGGCTCAATTGAGCACCTATAAGCCCCCTAACATCGAAATGAACTCCGTCGTAGTAAGGCTCAATTTCTTTGAGTAAGATCTTATCCTTAAGGACCTGCGGCTTTATTGCCTCCCATAGTCCGGATCGAGTTACATCGTAATTAATTCTTGAAATGGATGGCCCAAGGTATGCATGCAAGTGACTAGCATCGATTTTAAATTCTTTAAATAATATTTCTAACGATCGAGCTACGCCATTAAGCGCTCCAAGAATGCCAATATGGATAATTCCATGCAGCTTTGAGTCATTGTCCCATACTACAAGTGGCACACAATCGCCTGAAATAAGCGCTACAGCAATATTTTTATCAAATGTTAGTACTCCATCAACTCCTGTATTATAAAAATCATAATCTGTATCTATTTTTGGAGGTGTCAAATACTCTGTTCGGCGTACTTGGTTAGAATCACTTACAAAGTTTACTATTTCTATGTTTGGACTTTGTGTTGGACGAATCCAATCTATATGAATGTTTGGAAGGGATATTCGTCCAAAAAATTTACTCCGATTATTTCTTGCCTCACTCCTCCTTGCCTGCACCCGTTCCATTGGACCATCTTCTTTTCGAGAAAACTCTATAATAAACTTTGAAGCATTGTTAGGGTGGGGAATTGGTGATATGTCTTTTATCAACTTTCGATTACTCCATTTTTGATCGTTCTAGTACTAAATCAATGAAACTCTGAGTATGTAAAATTTCTTCATTTGGAAAATACAGTCTTAGTATTGTCCCAATTCCTGTCTTTTCATCCATGTTTAGTGATCTAAGTGTAGTATTACCTTTAGAAATATCTAGCTGTTGGTAATGTTTAGAAGCAATAGTTTGAAATGCCTTCAAAGAAAGATTGTAATAATGAGAGGAAGCATCTCTATTTAAGAGAAGAATAGCAGGGGTATTTTTCCCAGCAGTTGTCCAAAAAGTACAGCTATCACAAATATCATCTCTTATAAAGCTAAGTTCACGTTTTAAATAAATTGATAAATCAAGCAAGCCTTCTTTGTAATACTTGCAAAATAAATAGATCGTTGCGCAAATATCAGCTTTTAATGTCAGGAGATCGGTAATTCTTTGTTGATCTACCGGAAGCTGTGCTACATGTACTAAATATGTTTCACAAACACCATCGCTACATGGGTCTAATATAGCTGCGTGTATTTTTCTGGAAGCTAAGTCCTCCGCAGACCGTTTATGAAATTCAGGAAGTACATGACGACGCACCCAATTCGCTAAATGGCCATTGTGTAGCCAAAATGTAGCTTTTCCTAGCGCGTGGTAATGTCTTTTTCTTTGGTCAGGTTGAAAAATTATTTCGACGTCAGTCGTTGATTTTTCTTCATCTTGAACAACGGCATATATTCCGATGAACAAGACCGCTACTAAAGCAGCCGATATAAAACTGTATGTCAGTTGTGAAATCAGCTTATAAGTGAATGATAATCCTTCGCACCAAAAAGGGTTTGAAGACGAATTTATAGGGCAGCTTTGTAGAAGCGCAGCCGCTGCTGGGTATTCAACGACATAATTCACCACTAGAGAGACCACAGTCGCCAACAAGACAATAACAATGAAGGCTCGTCTTGCTCTTGGATGTCTTAACTTGTCCAGCATTTCCTTGCTCCGATTTTTTCACTCTAATAATTACACTAAAATAGAACGTATGACGCCTAACAGTCTGTTAATGAGGTCGTAGACCTCATAATAGTTAATAGCGAGTTTAATTTGTAATTCTTCATTCGTTTAGCTGTTTAAAGTCAGCCTCTTGAAATTTATCGATATTTAACAACGATCCCTTGCTCCTCGACCGTTGGAGGGTAATTTACCCTTTTTAATACCTGCTACACTCTACTAGGACAGGGCTTTCAAGGAAGAACCGGCTGTTATGTCAAACTCACCGTTTCTGCAATCTATTGCAGACTATATGCGAGCGCGGAATTACAGTAAGCGTACGATCCAGTCATACTGTTATTGGATAAAGTATTTCATTGTATTTTGTCACAAGCAACACCCGGAGAAACTGGGCCCCGCTGATGTAGAGCGATTTCTCACCTGGCTGGCGGTCAAGCGCGATGTGGCTCCGGGAACGCAGTCCCTGGCCCTGAATGCCATCGCCTTTTTGATGAGGGATTATCTGTCCCGTCCATTGGAATTACCTGGTAATTTCGCTCGGGCAACAAGGCAACGGAAATTACCCGTGGTTCTGACTCAACCGGAGGTAGCAAACCTGCTCAATCAGTTGACAGGCTGCCACTATCTGATGGCGGGCCTCTTGTACGGTTCAGGTCTGCGAAGAATAGAACTGGTGCGCCTCAGAGTGAAGGATATTGACCTGGACTATAAACAGGTGCGGGTTCTGTTTGGCAAAGGAGCTAAGCATCGGCTTGTGACCCTGGCTGAAGAGCTCATTCCCCGGCTTCGTCTGCAGATAAAACACGTGAACCTGTTGCTCGAACAGGATCTATGTGTGGCCGATTTCGCCGGCGTCTGGATGCCGGAGGCGTTAGCAAGAAAATATCCAAACGCCTGCAAAAGCCTGGGTTGGCAATACCTGTTTCCGGCTAGCAGATTTAGTGTAGACCCGCACAGCGGCCGGGTTCGCCGCCACCACTACGACGAAACCAACGTAAACAGACTGGTCAAGGCGGCCGCCCGCAAAGCAGGTATCCGCAAGTCAGTAACCTGCCATACCCTGCGCCACTCCTTTGCCACTCACTTATTGCAGTCAGGAGCAGATATCCGCACTGTGCAGCAACAACTGGGGCATGCCGACGTAAAAACCACCGAGTTATACACCCACGTGTTGAACCAGGGTGCTCACGGCGTGCGCAGCCCGCTCAGCACGTTATAAATCTAACCAGGATGCGCAATTGGCTTATAGGAAGCATTAAAGCTATCTCCGAACCATGATTTTGCCAAGCTGGTTGAACTGTTCGATAGCCACGGCGTTTCCTTTGTCTCCGTCACCCAGCAATTCAACACAACCAGTTCCATGGGACGCCTGACCCTTAATGTGCTTCTGTCCTTTGCCCAGTTTGAGCGAGAGATCACCGGTGAGCGCATTCGGGACAAGCTGGCTGCCTCCAAGCACAAAGGCATGTGGATGGGTGGGTTTGTGCCTCTGGGCTACGATGTCGTAGACAGAGCGCTGGTTATAAATGGGGAGAACGCCTAGCCGCCCTTTCCATCCCCCTTTCCACTCCCCCTAACCATCTCAATTGGTCACGCTTTCACAAGCAAGATGGCCAGACATTTGCAGCCAATTGAAGCCACCATGGACTACCAAATGGGCCTGCAGAGAAATTTGGGATAATTCCGCCGAAAATCTCCCGTAGAAGTCCATGCTGGCCTGACCATGGGCCAGCATCCCACTGAATTCTTTGAAGTATTTAGGTGTTCTAGGGGATATCCTAGAAGAGACAAGACTGCTTGGCGGAGAGAGAGGGATTCGAACCCTCGATAGGTTTAACCCTATACGCCCTTAGCAGGGGCGCGCCTTCAGCCACTCGGCCATCTCTCCAGGAGGCGGAATAATAGCACAGGATTCCTGGCTTTTGTGTAGTCCGGGTGTCCTAGGATTGGAAAAATAACGGAATGCCGGCGGGACAGAAAGCTAGAGGGGGTTAGGTTTGAATCAGGCTTAGCGCGAATTCAACATTGCTGTACTTTGTGAGGAGTTGGTCAATTGACCGTCTGGACACATGCCCGATTGCGTCGGGGACCCTGTGGAGCAGCCTGAGGCTGACTGCTTCTGGGTCTGCAACTGTTACCCGCGCGCAGCGCCCAGTGTAGCAGTTGCCCTCACTGCCCGAATTCTGTCGGCGTAGTGAGAGAACTTCCGGCGGCTAACCGGCCGCCAGGGTTCAGGTGTCCCCGTCTGACCCATCGGGGTCTTCGTCGCCATTGCGCTCCTTCTGGATGCGCTGGTAGATTTCCTCGCGGTGCACAGCCACGTCTTTCGGGGCGTTCACTCCGATTCGAACCTGGTTGCCCTTGACACCCAGAACCGTGATGGTGACATCGTCTCCTACCATCAGGGTCTCCCCTATTCGGCGGGTTAGAATCAGCATGTGTTACCTCCTTTTACCATTCCATTGCCTGGCCCATTATTCACGTATTTAGACCCATTGGAAATACCCAATTAGCCTGTGAGAGCCCCGTAAGCCCAGTATGGCTTGACGACTCTGACAATACGCGTGATTCAACCTGTCGGATCTGCCACCATCCTCACCGACAACCGAGCCTGGATCCTGCCCTGCCGGCGCGATGCCTTAAGCGTCTTCCTCCGGTTTTGGCTGATAGTCCGGATCGCCCAGCTCGAAGGCCGCATGCAGAGCCCTGACAGCCAGCTCCAGGTATTTCTCCTCGATCACGACTGAAATCTTGATCTCGGAAGTGGTGATGATCTGAATATTGATATTTTCATCCGCCAGGGTCTTGAACATTTTACTGGCGATACCTGCATGGGAGCGCATGCCAACGCCGACAATTGAGACCTTGGCAATCTTGTCGTCCACACTGACCTGCCTGGCGTGGATAGCCGTCGCTACCCTTTCCAGAATTTCGCGAGCCTGCCTGCTGTCGGGGCGCTTGACGGTAAAAGTAATGTCGGTAGTTCCATCGGCGGAGACGTTCTGGACAATCACGTCCACTTCGATTCCTGCCTCACTGACCGGACCTATCACGTTGTAGGCAACGCCGGGAACGTCAGGGACACCGGAGACAGTAATCTTGGCTTCGTCACGCGCAAAAGCGATTCCCGCAATAGCCGGATCTTCCATATCACTTTCTTCCTCTATACTGATCAGGGTTCCAGGCCCCTCTTCGAAACTGGACAATACCCGCAGGGGTACCTTGTATTTGCCGGCAAATTCCACCGAACGAATCTGCAACACCTTGGCACCCAGGCTTGCCAGTTCCAGCATTTCCTCAAAGGTGATGGACTCCAGCAGGCTGGCGTCCTTCACTACGCGTGGGTCGGTTGTGTAAACGCCTTTCACATCGGTGTAAATCTGGCATTCATCCGCCTTCAGCGCAGCGGCCAGAGCGACCGCCGTGGTGTCCGACCCCCCTCGACCCAGGGTGGTTATGTTCCCTCCCCCGTCTACGCCCTGAAAGCCCGCCACCACGACAACCCGGCCAGCAGCCAGCTCGTCACGGATTTTAACGTCGTCGATTTCCCGGATCCTGGCCTTGGTATGGGCCTCGTCGGTAAGAATCCGCACCTGGCCGCCGGTGAAGGACCGGGCCGGGTATCCCCTGCTTTGCAGAGCCATGCACAATAAAGCGATGGTGACCTGCTCACCGGTGGAAAGCAGTACATCCATTTCCCGTGGCGGCGGGTTCTCGCTGACTGCCTGGGCCAGCGCAACCAGTCTGTTGGTCTCGCCACTCATGGCTGACACCACGACCACTATGTCATCACCCCGATCACGAAAACCGGCGATTTTATCGGCTACTGCTTCGATACGCTCCGCAGAGCCTACCGACGTCCCGCCGTATTTTTGAACGATCAATGCCATTGTCTTGTTTACTGCTGTCCAAAAAGCTGCAAATTAAACAGTAATGACTGCCCGAATGCAATCGCTTCCCACCAGCCACCCTGAGACTAAAGACGCTCGCTAAGCCAGGGTTCCACACTCTGTAGCGCTGCCGGCAAGGCGGCGGCATCGCTACCACCCGCCATGGCCATATCGGGCCTGCCGCCACCCTTGCCGCCAACCTGGTTCGCCACCATGCTCACAAGCTCGCCGGCTTTGATCCGGTCGGTCAGATCGGCGGTTACACCAGCCACCAGGCTGACCTTGCCGTCTTCTTCGCTGGCCAGCACAATAACGCTGCCGGCACCCAGTTTGTTCTTAAGCTGATCCACGGTATCCCGCAGCGATTTGGCATTAAAACCCTCCAGCCGGGCGGCCAGCAGCTTGACACCATTCACTTCCTTTGCCTGACTGGCGATGTCACTGCCGGCGCTGCTGGCCAGCTTGGCCTTAAGCTGTTCAAGTTGTTTCTCCAGAGAGCGGGTCTGGCTGGCCAACTGCCGGACTTTGTCCACCAGGCCTTCTTCGCTGGCTTTGACGATCTCTTCCAGCTGAGACAGTGTCTGTTCCCGCCGATTGACCAGTTCCAGAACCGCCCTGCCGGTCACCGCTTCTATCCGGCGCACACCGGCGGCGATGCCCGCCTCACTGACAATTTTAAAGACCCCGATATCACCGGTTCGCTGCACGTGGCAGCCGCCACACAACTCGGTGGAAAATTGATCACCCATGCTGACTACCCGCACCTGGTCGCCGTATTTCTCGCCAAACAGTGCCAGTGCACCTTTTTGCCGCGCGTCATCCATGCTCATGACTTCTTTGCTGACTTCGCTATTGGCCAGTATCTGCCCGTTGACCAACTCTTCCACCTCACGCAGTTCCGGCTCAGTCAGCGACGATGGATGGGAAAAATCGAACCGCAGCCGGTCAGCCGTTACCAGTGAGCCTTTCTGGGCAACGTGAGAACCCAGCACCTGGCGAAGGGCCGCATGCATCAGGTGGGTGGCGGAATGATTCAGGGTGATCGCTGCCCTGTTTTCAGCCAGCACCTGGGCACTGATCAGATCGCCTGTATGCAGTTCACCGCTCTGCAGCACGCCTCGATGAATGAGGTAATCCCCCTGTTTCTGCGTGTCGATCACTTCAAAAAGTTTGCCGTCTGCCTGCAAGGTGCCGCAGTCACCAATCTGACCACCGGATTCACCATAAAACGGACTGTTGTCCAGTATCAGGTCTGCTTCCGCACCTGCCGCGATCTGCTTTACTGGCTGACCATGCTGATAAATCGCCTGCACAGTGCCCTGCCCCTGCAAGTGGTCGTAGCCGATGAATTCAGTGGCTGAAGCCAGGTCGATTACCAGTTTTTCGACACCGCCGAAACTGCTGGCGGACCTGGCACGGGACTTCTGCTCTTCCATGGCTTTGTCAAAACCTTCACGGTCCAGGGTCAGACCCTGTTCTCTCGCCACGTCAGCGGTGAGATCCAGCGGGAACCCGTAAGTGTCGTAGAGTCGGAATACGGTTTCCCCCGGAATCACGCTGCCCTGCAATTTTTCGATGGCCTGTTCAAGAATTCCCATGCCGTGTTCCAGGGTGCGGGCAAACTGCTGCTCTTCTTCCCGCAGCACTTTTTCGACGAACTGCTGCCGTGCGAGCAGTTCCGGATAGGCCTCACCCATGGCCTCTGCGAGCGCGCCGACCAGCCTGTAAAAAAAGATTTCCTTGATGCCCAACTGGTAACCATGCCGCACAGCACGGCGTATTATGCGCCGCAGAACATAGCCTCGCCCCTCGTTGGAGGGGATCACCCCATCCACGATCAGAAAGGCACAGGAGCGAATGTGGTCGGCAATCACCTGCAGCGAGGGCCGCGACAGATCGCTTTCCCCGGTAATCTTCGCCGCAGCTTTCAGCAGGATCTGAAACAGATCAATTTCATAGTTACTGTGCACACCCTGCATCACAGCGGCTATGCGCTCCAACCCCATGCCGGTATCGACCGAGGGTTTGGGCAGCGGGTTCAGCGTGCCATCGGGCTGGCGATCAAACTGCATGAATACCAGATTCCAGATCTCCACGTAGCGGTCCCCGTCCTCATCGGGACTTCCCGGCGGACCGCCTTCAACCTCTTCGCCATGATCGTAAAAGATTTCTGAGCACGGCCCGCAGGGACCTGTATCCCCCATGGCCCAGAAATTGTCTGCCTCGCCCAGGCGGGAAAAACGCTGCGGATTTATTTTCATTTCATCCAGCCAGATAGACGCCGCGTCGTCGTCATCCTGGAAAACGGTCACCCACAGTCTTTCAGCCGGCAGCCCGAGTTCAACAGTCAGAAACTCCCAGGCAAATCTGATCGCCTCGCGCTTGAAATAGTCGCCAAAACTGAAGTTGCCGAGCATCTCGAAAAAGGTGTGATGCCGCGCGGTATAACCGACATTCTCCAGGTCATTGTGCTTGCCCCCCGCCCTGACACAGCGCTGGGAGCTGGTAGCGCGAGGACAGTCCCGGGTTTCCTCCCCCAGGAATGCTTCCTTGAACTGCACCATCCCGGCATTGGTAAAAAGTAGCGTCGGGTCATTGGCAGGCACCAGGGTGCTGCTATTGACCACCTGGTGACCGTTACGGGCAAAAAAATCTAAAAACTTCTGTCTGATCTCAGCGCTATTCATCTGGTAAATCCAGCTAGTGGGTTGGCTCAAGAGGATCGGGGAAGCACTGACGGGTCAGACATTCCCTTGTTCCGCGGAGAGGGATTATAGCGTTTAACGGCCTGCGGGTGCAGCGCCAGGAAAGAATTTCAAGGCTATGCAAAGGCTCGCTCGCACCCTCTACGGCCGGCTCACTCGTCATCGATAAACCCGACATTCCCATCGGCGGACAGCATGACCGCGATAGGCCGGGTTTGCGGAAAATGAGCCAGTACGATAAAGACAATGATCAGGAAGGGCACACACAGAAACATCCCGACCACCCCCCAGATATAGCCCCAAAGGCCCAGGTTCAACAGGATCAACAGCGGGCTGAGGTTGAACGACGTACCCATCATCCTTGGTTCCAGGAAATTGCCGATGGCCATCTGGAATGACGCGATCACCGCCAGCACCAGCACGAACTGGGTGTAGCCTTCGAACTGAGCCAGCGCAATGACGGCGGGGAAAATCGTGGCAATGATCGATCCAACCGTGGGAATGAAGTTGAGCAGGAATATCAGTAATCCCCACACCGCAGCGAAATCGACGTCAAGAATAAGCAGAAATCCATAGCTGAGCACCCCGGTTAGCGTGCTGGTGAACACCTTGATGCTGATGTATTTGCGAATATCGTGCTGAATCTTTTTAATGATGTTGCGAACTCTTCGTTCCCGCTCCGGATTATCCACCAGGCTGGAAATTTTCTTATCCATGCTGCCCTGTTCCAGCAACAGAAAAATAATGTAGATGAAGATGATACCGCCACTGGTGACTATCGATGTGAAAGTACTGGCCAGGGAAGCGAAAATAGCAGGCAGATCAAGCCAGCCAGGGTCCAGCAAAAATCCCGACAGATCCCCGGTTTCCTCGTCCATCAGGTATTCGGAAAACGGTAGATTTCGTATGCGGGCTTCGATATTTGCCTGGTAAGTGGGAATTACGTCTCTGACATCCGCGATACGGGAGCCGATGAAATTGACCACGGCCCAGCCCAGGGCAACAAACGTAAGAATGGAAGCCAGCAGGCAGACCGACCAGGGGATGCGGACACCTCCCAGTTTGAATTGCTGAAACCCGCTGGCGAGCAGATTGATCAGGTACCACAGGGCCACCGCCACCACCAGCGGCAACAGCAATGCTTCGCCCACAATCAGAACGTAGAAAATCGCAATTACCAGCACTGCAATGGCGGTGACGTTAAGGGTCTTCATCAATGGTTTTCACCTTGTTGTTCAAGTTGCGCCGGGAGTCACATTGTCCCGTACTGTAACCGGGTGATTTTGCGAAGAATATCACATTTTCCCGGCGGCTCACTCTTTACGCTATGTACCTTGCACATTCCTCTGTTTTATAAGGCAAAAAGACTCCCATGGAAGAGCAGGTAAAACTGAACGGCTACTCAAACCTCGCCAAGATAGGTGAAGGCGGCATGGCGTTTGTGTACCGCGGCATTCAGGATTCCCTCAAGCGCCCGGTGGCGATCAAAATTCTTACCCATGAACTGGAAGATCACGGCGAAGCCCGTAATCGATTCGAACGGGAGTCTCTGATTATCGCCCGCCTCAATCACCCCAACATCATTCACGTGATTGACCGGGGGATCAACGAGGATGATCTGCCCTACTTCGTCATGGAATACATCGAAGGCATCGATCTGAACAATGCTGTCCAGGTGATGCAGCTGGACCACTACAACAAAATGGGCATCATCATTCAATTGCTGAAAGCCCTGGCCTATGCACACAAGAACAATGTAATTCATCGGGATATCAAGCCCGACAATATCCTGGTCGACGAAAACTGCAACATCAAGGTACTGGACTTCGGTATCGCCCAGTTTTATGAAGATCAGCGCTTACCCAGCGAAAAGACCGTGGAAGGTACGGTCATGGGAACCTATAACTACATGTCCCCGGAGCAACGGGAATCTGCCGACAATGTGACAGTAAAGAGTGATATTTACTCCGTCGGTGTCGTAATGTACCGACTCTTTACCGGTGAGATTCCCTCCGGCCACTTCCCTCCCCCTTCCAAACTGAACCCCGAAGTCAGTCCGGACCTGGACCGGATCATCCTGCAGTGTCTGGAGCCCAAACCCGAGGACCGGCCCGAATCCGCCGAAGCGCTGAAGATAGAGGTGTTGAGCGTCATGAAAGGCGCTCACATCATGGGCGACCAGAAGAAACGCGCCGAACAGGGCATCACTCAGATCAAGGCTAAGTTTCAGCTGCTCGATGTATTGCGTGAAGACCGGTACGGGTCGGTCTATCTGTACCAGCAGAAGCAATCGCAAAACCTGCTGATCATAAAGAAGAAAACCAAGAACTCACCCGGTTTCGAAACCAGCAACAAGCTGGCCAAAATACAGCACCAGAATGTTCTTTCCACGCTGGGAACGGCCAGGAACGACCGTCTTTTTATCCTCGTCCAAAGCTACCTCAGCGGCGGTACCCTGCAGGACAAACTGGCCTTCCAACTGGACTGGAACGAGACTCTGCGAATCGGCAAGGAAATCTGCCAGGGCATGAATTTCGCCCACAAACACAACATAGTGCACGGCCACCTGCGACCGACGAATATACTTTTTACCGATCGGGGCGAAGTCAAAATTACGGATTTCGGCCTGAAGGATGACTTGAGCGACGTTAGAAACGCCCACTTCTACAGTCTCCAGGGCGAACCTGAGAGCATTGCCGCCGACATTTATGCGGTCGGGGTGATCCTTTACCAATTGTTTACCGGCAGCCTGCCCAGGCAGCAATCAAACTATCCCGGTCAACCCCGCAAGACCTTCCTCGACCTGCCTGGTGATATCCAGGAACTGATTACCACCATGCTTTCGACCATCCCTGAACGGCGCCACCGGGACAGTCTGCAGCGCAGCATCAGAATGTTCAGCGAACATCTGGAAGTAACCGGGTCTAAATCTCCTGACACTTCTGCCGCTGATGTGGAGAGAGAACCTGATTCTGAGCCCCGGCGCACCAAGGACGATATAACGGCGATAACTGTACCCAGACTCGAGGAGGACGCCCAGGAGCCGGTCTTTGAATTGGCCGCTCATCAGAAAAAAGTACCTTTTTACAAGACTCGCACATCCTGGATGTTCGGGATTCTGCTGTTACTGTTTACACAGTATCTGCTGTTCTTTGGCGGAAACGGGCGAATCAGCCAGGTCGTGCCACTGGTCTATGATCAGATGGCCGACAGTTTCCGGGGGTTTCTGGGAGAACAGTGATGTCAGAACTTACCAATGCAGTAGAGATAGCGGCGTTTACCGACACCGGGCTGGCCAGGGATCATAACGAAGACTGCATCGGGTATGACATTTCCTCCGGTATCGCCGTGCTGGCGGACGGGATGGGGGGCCACCAGGCCGGTGAGATAGCCAGCCGTATGGCGGTAGAACAGGTCCTGAGGCAGATGAAATCGAGGCTTATTAAACAAACTGGCAGACCGATAACCAGTTCTCAGATGCTTAATTTGGTTTCCAATACAATTTCGAGCAGCAACCGGAAAATATTTGAGGCATCAGAAGAAATCAGTTCCAGGCACGGAATGGGAACCACGGTGGTCGCGGCGGTGGTCGAAGGATCTCACCTTTATGCCGGCCACGTTGGTGATTCCAGGCTGTACCTGCTCCGCGACAGCAAGCTGCGGAGAATTACCAAGGATCATAGCCTGGTGCAGGATTTGATCGATAAAGGATTTTATACGGAAGACGAAGCCCGCTCGGCTTCTATCAACCATGTCGTCACACGCGCCCTGGGAACAGCAGAGGTGGTTGAAGTCGATATTCTCGAACAGGAAGCAGAGCGGGATGACCTGTTTCTACTTTGCTCGGACGGTCTGTCCGATATGTTAAGTGACGAAATGATTGAGCAGATATTGAGCGAGGCCGACATGACGCTGGATGACAAGGCACAGGGCCTGGTTGCCAGGGCCAACCAGAACGGCGGCAAAGACAATGTTTCTGTCATTCTGATAAGGGTGCAGTCTCCCGAGTAGGCTGATAATCAGGATGCCTCGCGGCATACTACAAATTTTAAATCGATCAGGTAGAACCCGATGACTGGAAAATTAGAGTTCAGTTTCAACGCAAACAAAATCGGCGAGTACGCTCTCGATAAAGAAGTCATGACTATCGGGCGAAAGGATGACAATGACATCCGTATCGACAATCTTGCCGTGAGTGGCCATCACGCCAAGTTGCTGACGATTTTTGGCGATTCGTTCCTGGAAGATCTTAACAGCACCAATGGCACCTTTGTAAACGGGAAAAGCATCGACAAGCATGCCCTGCAGAATGGTGACGTAATCACTATCGGCAAGCATGAACTGCGTTATATCAACTACAACAACAAGCCCAGCGCATCAGTGGCTGGCGATATAGAGAAAACCGTCTTTATCGGCGCCAAAGGCCCAAAGAAAGCGCCGATCAACGGTGCGCCCAAGCCCAATCTTGAAGAACGCCTGCAAACGGCCAAACTGCAACTACTGAACGGTAAGAGTTCCGGCAGAGAGTTGTTTCTTGAAAAGGAATCGATAAAGCTGGGTAAGCCCGGCACGCAGGTGGTCCTGATCAATCGGCGTCCCGACGGGCATTTCATTGTCACCCTGGAACAGGCCGAAGAATGCAAGCCCCTGCGGGTGAACGGTGTTGATATCGGTTCCCGCTCGGTAAAACTTCAGAACCACGACATTATCGAAATCAATCAGCTGAAGATCGAATATTACCTCGGGACATAGCGTCACCGGGCATTATCGCCCGTCCAGGGCTCGACTCTGTGTTCACCAGCGGCCCGGAGGCACGCTTCACAGGCCACAGTATCTCCGCTTCCACCAGATCGTAAAGGCTGCTCAAATGCGTGCGACGCCCGGTTCCGGGCCTGCTGTCCGAGGTGGCCACCACCACCAGGCCATAGTCCTTAACCACAAAAATCAGTTGACCACCGAAACCCCAGGCCACCGGGACCAGCATATCTGCCAGGTCGCGCAGCCACCAGCCGTAACCGTAAAACCTACCCTGCCCTCTTGGCGAGGTGGCATGAGGCTGAAAGGACTCGTTCACCCAGCTCGCTGCCAACACCCTGCCTTGATCGACCGCGCCTTCCTGCAGATACAGCCGCCCGAAGGCCAGCATTGCCCTGGGGGTCATTTCCAGATCGTTGCCGCCAAAGTAGATTCCCTGCGGGTCCTGACTCCAGTAAGCCAGAGAAACCCCCAGCGGGGTCGCCAGGTAGCGCTGGGCGTAGTCCCTGGTAGTCATGCCGCTGGTCCGGCTGATGATCGCCGACAGCAGATGGGTGCTGCCGGTACTGTAAATCATTTCTTCACCGGGTTTAGAGACCAGTGGTTGCTGCAGTATGAACTCCACCCAGTTATCGCTGAGCACCCAGCGACCGTAATTGCGATTACTGGTGGATTCAAGCCCCGACTGCATGGTCAGCAGATCTTCGATGGTGATGGCCTGCTTGGCGATGTCGCTCAGATCGGTGGCATATTCGGGGAAGAACTCAGCAATAGGTTGCCTGATATCCTCAATCAGGCCCTGCTCAATGGCTATGCCTACCAGGGCGGAAATGACACTCTTGGAAGCTGACTTCATGTTGGCAGGCTGGAAACGGTCGCGACCGTTGAAGTATTCCTCCACCACCAGTTCGTCCTGATAATAGATCAGCAGGCTGTGCAGGCGCGGCAATTGCCCGGCCTGCTGCAGCGCCCGGGAAAAATCAGGTTGCTGCCCATTCACCCCCGCGCTGACCAGTAGCAGCGCCAGGATAATCCCTTGCAGTGACTTGCCTGACCAGTTGGTCGCCATGTCAGATAACCTGAGACTCGGCCGGTTGCATAACAGTGTCACAGCGGACCGGTCTACAGTTCCGCAAAGGCGTCCAGCATAGTCGAAGGAGTAAGGATCTGAGGCAGAATCCGCGGCTCCGTATCCGGGTCCCCGGAATAAAGGACATAAAGCGGTACCGATGGCCGGTTAAAATTATTCAGCACCTGGGTTATTTCCGGGTCTTCGTTGGTCCAGTCCCCTTTCATGTAAGTGATGTCATATTCCGCCATGGCGGCCTGCACTGCGTCTGTACTCAGTGTCGTCTGTTCATTCGCCAGGCAGGTAATGCACCAGGCCGCGGTCATGTTGACGAACACCGGCCGCCCCTCTGACTGTAACTCATTCAGCCGTTGTGTACTGAACGGTTCAAAGCCAGATTGCCCGGCATCCTCGCCCCCGCCGGAAGCCAGTGTCGGAGCCTGCAGCGGCTTGAGGAACGGTGACTGCAAGACCAGTAATGCCAGTAGCAGGCAGGCGGTCGCGAGCCCACGGTATCCATAACGCCAGAAAGGTACCGAGCTGCGGGTTTTCCGGGTCAGCCAGAGTGCGAATGCCAGCAGGATACAGGAGACGAGAACCAGCGCCATGCCGGTAACACCAACCTGGGTGCCCAATACCCAGAGGAAATACAGCGCAGTCACGTAAAGCGGGAAAGCCATGAATTCCTTGAAGGTGACCATCCAGTTTCCGGGCTTGGGCATGAAGCGGACCAGGCCTGGAAGAAAAGACAGCATCAGGATAGGCAGGGCCATACCCAGACCCAGCGCGCTGAATACCAGCATTGCCACCAGCCAGGGTTGAGTCAGGGCAAAACCAAGTGCCGGCCCCATGAATGGTGCCGTACAGGGAGTGGCGACTATCACCGCCAGCACACCGGTGAAAAACGAGCGGCGATAGCCATGGCTATGCTCCGCCAGGTCGCTGCCGGCGTTCATCAGACTGGTGCCAAATTCAAAGACACCGGAAAGACTCAGGCCCATCATAAAGAACAGGTAAATAATCAGCGCGTTGAACCAGGGCTCCTGCAACTGAAACCCCCAGCCCACGAGCTCGCCGCCGGCTCGCAAAGCAATCAGAACCGTTGCTAGCAGGAGAAAAGAAACCAGCACGCCGCCCGTGTAGACAAGACCGTCGAGGCGCTGCTTGCGTGCGGTCGCTCCGGCATTTCCGGCAATGGTCAGCGCTTTCAGCGACAGAACCGGGAACACACAGGGCATCAGATTCAGTATCAACCCACCGGCCAGGGCCGCGAGCATGAAGCCCACGATCGCCAGCGGTGCCGAGGGGCCCTGTGACTCAGCTCCGGACGCCGCTGCCGCCAGCGGTGCCAGACTGTACTGATTGGCATCGGCGGCAGGGTCGACAAAATCATAGGCCCGTCGGTTACCAGCCTGATCCTGGACCACCAGCGTGCCATAAATTTCCGACAGGTCCTCCAGCATACGCCGGGGCTGTTCATGGGTGATCTGCAGCATGGTCGGTTGCACGCTCACGTCGCGCAGTGGCCCGTTGGCAATCACCCGCCGTCGATCGGGGAAAAACCACGCATCGGCGACATTATCAAACAGGGGCTGAGGGGATTGGAAACCCAGACTGACCCGTTCGCCGGCCGCCGCGATGAGAAACTCAATTGCATGCTCCGTTTCCGGCAATCGGGTCAGGGCGTCGGCAATCAGGCTGCCGTCGACAGCGTCCAGCTCCGTCACTTGCGCAATCGGCAGGGTCAGATCCAGGCGCTGCTCTCCAGGAATACAGAGCAGCTCGCACACGTACCATTTGACTGTGGTGGACAGAGTGACCTCGTCTGTGTCCAGTGTCGCGGGTAACTGCACCTGCAGAGGCAGAATGACCTCCCCTTCGTAGCCGTAGTTGACCAGGTCGGAGCCGGGGAAAGGCAACCAATAAGGAGCCGGCCATTGTATGTCCCCGATGAGAGTTCCCTCGGGCGCCGACCAGTCCACGGCTTCCGTGGCTTCACCACTGTCACCGGCCATTTTCCAGTAGGTATGCCAGCCCTCGTCCGCTTGCAAGCGGACGGCAACCCAATGGTTTTCACCTGGTACCAGACTGGTGGTCTCGGCCAGCAACTCCACCTCGATCCGATTGTTCCAGGCCACCTCGGTGCGGGTCGGGGCAATCTCGAAGGACCGCGTGTTACCCTCCGCGTCGATGACCGCCAGCAGCCCCCTGAAAACCGACAGGTCTTCAGGAATGCGCCGATGCTGTTCGAAACTGATCTGCAGCCGGCTTTCTTCGATCATGTTCTCCCGGAACGGGGCGTATTTCATGATGCGCCCCTGTTCGGTAAAGAAATACACGTCCTCTGCCCCATCGAACAGGGCCTCGGCAGCTGACACCATGATATTGACCTTGCCATCATGGGTATTGAAACGGGCCGCCAGCCCATGATCGGCAATGGGCAGACTGGCGCGTGTTTCAGCAAAGGCCGTCACCCAGCGAGGGTCAGTCTGTAACCGGTCAGCGACCGGCAGGGTGAGCGCAAAGGTCGCATCGCCCGGGATACAGATAACATCACAGACCTGGTAGTCGATTTTGGTACTCAGTGAAAAAGAGTCGCCCCTGAAGTCCGCCGGCACGCTGACGGGGATGGGCAGGAAAACTTCCCGCTCGTAAGCGAAGGTGACCAGGCTGGTGCCTTCAAACGGGGTCCACTCCGGAACCGGCCAGAGAATGTCTCCGGCTGCAGCGCCAGCCGGCAACTGCCACTCGCTGGCCGCCGTGGCTTCGCCACTGTCCCCACCGAATTTCCAATAGGTATGCCAGTGTTCAATGGGATCTAGCCGGACAGCCAGCCACAGAGTCTCCCCGGGCACGACGTTAGTCGTTTCGGCAATCAGTTCCACCTCGATCTGCTCGGTGCTGTGGACCTGGGCCCTGACGGACAGGGCTGCCAGCAGCAGAGCCAGGAAAGCCGCGCTTTGTAAGGTGATTTTTCTCATCTAAAACCTGCCATCAAGGATCCTGTGGTTAAAATCGATAGCCTCGTGAGGCGTATAAGGCCAGCGTGGAGAGCCTGTAAAAGTAACAAAAATGCTATTAGATGTCATTGAATTCACGGCGCTTCTCGCCAGATTGCGCCAGGTTTCGCCAGATCCCCGGCTGGCTCGACAGTCACCCTGCCGGCAGGGACGCCTTCCTTCTTCCGCCTCGTTCAAGCAATAGACCCGATAATCGCGAAAAGCGCTCATCAAAGCACCGATTTCTACCCTTCAGGTCTTTTCGAATTCCTCCACCACCAGCTGTAGCTGGCGCAGATCACGGAACTCATTCACGCTGAGCCGATAGACCAGTCGCAACCTGTCACCGGGCTGCAGGGGATCATCGAAACTGGCATTGAACGCAATGGCCTCAACCGCCGCCTCGGCCCCCTCCGGGAGCACTGTCAGTTTGAGATGCTTGTCAGCCAGAACGCGAAGATCCTGCACCACGAACCGGCCATCAAACAGCGGTTCCGGGAAGCCCTGCCCCCAGGGCCCCGCGTTAATCAGAGCCTCTGCCGCGGACAGGTGAAACTCACCTGGAGCCAGCTCACCGTCGGTCAGTATCCTGGCCTGTAACTGTTCATTGCTCAGGTGTTGTCCGGCATATTCTGCGAACGCCGCTTCGAACTCCTTCAGACAGGATTTGTCCAGACTGAGCCCCGCCGCCATTGCATGCCCCCCGAACTTGCTGATCAGTTCCGGCTGCTGGCTGGCAATAGCATCCAGGGCATCGCGAATATGGAAGCCGGGAATGGAGCGCGCGGACCCCTTCAGCTCCTCCTCGCCGGCATCAGCAAAAGCAATAACAGGCCGGTGATATTTATCCTTGATTCGGGAGGCCAGAATCCCTATCACGCCCTGGTGCCAGTGTGGATCGTAGACACACAGACCTGCTGGCATCGCTTCCGCGGCAATCTCCAGGCCGTCGAGACTTTCAAAAGCCTGCTCGCGCATCTCCCCTTCTATCAGCCGCCGGTCGGAATTCAGACTGTCTAATTGGACAGCCATCTGGTAGGCAGCATCACCGGAATCGGTCAATAGACACTCAATACCCAGCGACATATCATCCAGCCGACCGGCGGCATTGAGTCGCGGTCCGATCGCGAAGCCGAGATCCGCCGCCACCAGATTTACCCGCCGTCGCCGGCTGACCTCAAGCAGCGCGAGAATACCGGGACAGGCCCGCCCTGCCCGTATTCGTTTCAAGCCTTCACTGACCAGTATGCGGTTATTCCGATCCAGTGGCACCACATCGGCAACCGTACCAAGCGCCACAAGGTCCAGAAGCTCTGCAAGATTAGGCTCTTTTCTGCCTGCCAACTCGAACCAGCCGGCATCGCGCAGGTAGGCACGCAAGGCCAGCATCAGGTAAAAGATCACCCCCACCCCGGCCAGGGACTTGCTGGCGAACTCACAGCCGTGCTGGTTGGGATTGACAATACCGTCTGCTTTCGGCAACTGTCTGCCGGGCAAGTGGTGGTCGGTGATCAGAACCTGGATACCGGCCTCATGGGCAGCATCGACGCCGGCCAGGCTCGAAATTCCATTATCGACGGTGATAATGAGGTCGGGGTTTCTGGTCACCGCAAGCTGGACGATTTCGGGCGTCAGCCCGTAGCCATACTCGAATCGATTGGGAACGATATAATCCAGGTTTTGAAAGCCCAGTGCCCGCAGGGCACGCAAAGCCAATGCGCAACTGGTGGCGCCATCGGCATCAAAATCCGATACCACCAGCAGTCGACTCTGCCGCTGCAGATGGCTGCTCAGCAGGCTGACGGCGTTGCCCATGCCCAGCAGCGTTTCAGGGGCAAGCAACTTTTTCAGCGAGAGATCCAGGTCATCGACTGAACCGAGCCTGCGGCGCGCCAGAATTCGTTGCACCAGCGGGTGCAGGCCCTCGGGCAGCTGCAGGCTCTGGTCGACCTGCCGACGTTCAATGACGAGGGTCATAGTTCAGCTTTCAACACTGCATCCGCCTTTCGGAACCGCTAAAAAAATAGTTGATCAGGCACTCAGATGACGGGTCATGAAATCCGTGACGGCCGCTACCGAGTTATCCAGCACGGCGCATTTTTCCGGTCTCTGCATCAGATCACTGAGATGCGGGGGCAAGGGCGGCGTGTCAATTCCGGCAGCATTGATTGCTTCAGAAAATTTCACCGGGTGGGCCGTGGCCAGAGTGATCATGGGCACAGCCGCGTCATTGTTGCACTCTCGAGCCGCCTTCACTCCCACCGCCGTGTGCGGATCCAGCAACTCACCGGACTCGTCATACACCTGCCTGATCACGTCACGAGTCTGCTCATCACTGACCGCGAAACTGGCAAAGCAGTCTCTGACCCGCTGCCACTGAGACTCATCCACCCGCAGCGACTCCGCCGAGGAGCGCAACATGAAGTCCCTGAGCCGGGATGGATCGCGATCAAACAGATCGAACAGATAACGTTCGAAGTTGCTCGACACCATGATATCCATACTCGGGGAATAGGTTGGTGACAGTTCAGTGATCTGGTAATTGTTGCTGCTGATGAAGCGGTGCAGGATATCGTTGCGGTTTGTGGCGACCACCAGCTGTTTCACCGGCAACCCCATTGACCTGGCCAGATAACCGGCATAGATATCGCCAAAGTTACCGGTGGGCACTGAGAAAGATACCGGACGATGTGGCCCCCCAAGACTGACAGCCGCGTAGAAGTAATACACGATCTGCACCATGATGCGTGCCCAGTTAATGGAATTTACAGCCACCAGCTGTCGATCAGCCGGAAGGAAACCCTGATCGGAAAACGCGGTCTTGACGATTTTCTGACAGTCATCGAAGTTACCCCTGATGGCCAGATTGTGCACATTCTCACCCTGCACCGTAGTCATCTGCCGGCGCTGCACTTCGGAAATGCGCTCATGGGGGTGCAGAATAAAAATGTCTACCCGGTTAGAGTGTCGGCAGCCTTCCAGTGCTGCTGAACCGGTATCCCCGGAGGTAGCACCCAGTATTGCCACCCGCTGATTATTGCGTGTCAGGACAAAATCCAGCAGCCGGCCCAATACCTGCAGGGCAAAATCCTTGAATGCCAGGGTCGGGCCATGAAACAGCTCGAGTATCCATTCATTGGTGTCGAGCATGGTGAGCGGCGCAGTAGCCGGGTGGGAGAATTCCCGGCAACTCTCGTCGATGCAGCGCTTGAGGTCCACTTCGGGAATACTGTCCGCCACGAAGGGTCTGATGATTTCCAGGGCCAGTTCGCTATAAGGCAGCCCTGCCCAGCCGGCGATCTCCGCCGCGCTGAAACGAGGCAGCTGCTCGGGCACGTAAAGTCCCCCGTCTGGGGCCAGGCCGGTTAACAGCACCTGTTCAAAAGTCTGTGGTTCCCCTCCACCGCGGGTGCTGACATACTTCACCTGGTTTCCTCGCTATCCAGTTCTTCAACTCGAATCCGGGTGATTCTGCCAGTCACCTCCTCGAGATTTTCCAGTTCCTGAATCGCCAGATTGATCTGGCTCTCCCGGACCGTGTCAGTAAGAATTACCACCGGCACCTGGCTGACCCCATGGGACTCGGGTTCTTTTTGAATGACCGCTTCTATGTTGATCTGAAAGGCCTGCAACACACTGGATATCTTTGCCATGACACCCACCTTGTCACGAGCCTGTATTCTCAGATAATAAGCCGTTTCGATAGCATCGATTGGCAGTATGGACACGGCCTCATTCAGTTGTTTGAAGGCCAGCGAAGGCAGCCCACTGCCAGACTTTGCCCCCTGCGGACCAAAGGAGGTTCGTGCTATGTCCATGATATCCGCCACGACTGCCGATGCGGTTGCCTCCGCACCGGCCCCTGCGCCGTAGTAAAGCGTTGCGCCAACAGAGTTCCCTTTCACCAGCACCGCATTCATGACACCGTTGACATGGGCAAGCAGGCGCTTATCCGAAATCAGTGTCGGGTGCACGCGCATTTCCACGCCACGCTCCCCCCGTTGCGCGATACCAAGATGCTTGATCACATAGCCCAGTTCTTTGGCAAATTTCACGTCATCGATGGTGATCCCACTGATACCTTCGGTATAGGTCTTGTCAAACTGCAGGGGGATACCGAACGCGATTGACGCGAGAATGGTCAGTTTATGGGCAGCATCGATACCCTCAACGTCAAAAGTGGGATCGGCCTCTGCATAGCCCAGCGCCTGCGCCTCTTCCAGCACGTCGACAAAACTGCGCTGTTTCTGCGCCATTTCAGTAAGGATGAAATTACCGGTCCCGTTGATGATGCCGGCCAGCCATTGGATGGAATTGGCAGCAAGCCCCTCCCGCAGTGCCTTGATAATCGGGATTCCCCCGGCCACGGCGCTTTCATAAGCTATTTCCACGGCATTCTGACGGGCCAGTTCAAACAACTCGTTACCGTGCAGGGCGATCAGCGCCTTGTTGGCAGTCACCACGTGCTTTCTGTTCTCAACCGCGCGCCGGACAAGTTGCCTTGCCGGGTCGAAACCGCCTATGGTTTCCACGACCACATCCACCTGTGGGTCGTCTACAACGGCAAAGACATCGGTGCTGAATGGGATACCGGTAGACTGGTACTCAGGCTTGGGGGTTCGGGAGGCAAGGTGACAGATTTCCAGGTCTCTGCCCAGGCGGCGGGAAATTTCGTCACGGTTCTCACTCAGCAGGCGATAGGTCCCGCCACCCACAGTGCCCAGCCCACAGATACCGATTCGAATTGGCCTGTTCTGGTCAGAATTCAAGTTTGCTCCTCGACTGCTAGTTCGGCAAACCGGGGATTATACTGCAATCCGGCAGACTGCTCAGTAACTTGCAGAGAGATTTTGAGTAAAACCGGGGGCGGGAAACAAGGTGCCGGGGCGGCTCAGACACCGGAACGGGGCAGTCCCGGCTGGTGGGGTCTGTCCACGCCCTTCGGCAGAGCGACAGACCCCGTCTCTGTTAATCCAGCAGCAGCGCCGCCAGGCGTTCGGAATCCATGTAGCCAGGGATGACGCGGCCGTCAGCCAGAACCAGTGCGGGCGTGCCTGAGATGCCGATTTCGTTACCGAGCGCATAGTGCTCAAGCACCGGGTTGTCGCACTCCCGCTCCGGCAGATTCTGACCATGCTTGGCCTGGGTGAGGGTTTTCTGACGGTCTTCGGAGCACCAGACGGAAATCATCTTCTGGTACGACGAAGCCTGCTGTCCCCCGCGGGGGTAGGCTATGTAGCGAACTTCAATGCCGAGGTCCATGAGCTTTTCGAGATCCCGATGCAGCGCGCGGCAGTACTGACAGTCCACGTCGGTAAAAACGGTGATGGCCGCCCGCGTCTGCTTTGGCTTGAATATGATCATCTCATCGCTGGGTATGGCGGCTATTTTTTCCACTGTCCGCTCCTGGCGGGTCTGGGAAGACAGGTTGATCAAACCGGTCGGGCCGGATCGAAACATGTCGCCAGCAAACAGAAATTCCCCGGCAATGTCCGAGTAAAGAATTTCGCCAGTGCTCAGCTCCACTTCAATAATGTTTGACATGGCCGTGGGCTGCAACGACAGAACCTGGATCTGGTTCTGGGACGCCGCTTCCAGTGAGATTGCCAATTGTGCCCGCAACGCCTGCAGAGCAGCGTCTTCCGCGCCGGCGGATTGCGCCAGGGCAGACTGGGACAGGAGCAGGAATAATCCAGGAACTAGGACAAATTGAGTAATGAGGTGCTTCATAATCTGGTACCAGCCGCAGTGGGTTGCAGGTGACTTGTTACAGGTGTCTGTACTTACAGGTAACTCTACCGTTGTCGCAATTATAACGGGTCTCACACTTTCATCCATGAACTGGATCACCGGATCAGGCCAGTGACGCTCCACTCATTTCAGATTTCAGAATGAAGCGATTATCGCAGTCCATTTAGACTTTGCACAATGGCAACAAGACGGTGGTTTCCAGGAAACCACCCTGTGGTCACAATCTTATCGTAGAAAGACCGGAAAGAGACGGAAATCTTCGCCGAAATACCCGTCAGGGCAGTTGATCACCCACGGGCCAGGCGCGATGGCGCGCCTGGGGGGCACCTGCCAGGCTGCGTCGGGGGAGTAAACCCCCCGCCGATACAGCCAGAAGCCCTTACTCCTGGCCGGGACGCTTCTCGAGCTTCTCGGTAATACGGGCTGCACGACCGGTGAGTTCACGCAGGTAGTACAGCTTGGCCTGGCGCACGTCACCACGACGCCTTACCTTGATGCTGTCCACCAGCGGGCTGTAGGTCTGGAAGGTACGCTCAACGCCCACACCGTGGGAAATCTTGCGCACTGTGAATGCGGAATTGAGGCCCCGGTTTCGCTTGCCGATTACCACCCCTTCAAAGGCTTGCAGACGTTCCCGGTCGCCTTCCTTGATCTTGACCTGAACAACGACGGTATCACCGGGGCCGAACTCCGGTATTTCCTTGTTCATCTGGCTATTTTCAATCTGCTCAATTACCTTGTTCTTGCTCATCTCTATTTCCGCTCCTGAACACTTACCCGCACTGATCGCCCGGGGCCGTTTCGAATTCCTCTATGTACTCCTGCAGCAGAGCCTGTTGCTCACTGCCCAGTTCCAGACCCTCAAGCAGGTCGGGCCGCTTACGCCAGGTGGCTCCAAGGCTGTGCTTGAGCCGCCAGAGGCGAATCTGTTCATGATCGCCGCTCAGTAACACGTCCGGCACCGACCGCCTGTCGATTACCTGTGGGCGGGTATACTGAGGACAGTGCAGTAGCCCGTTGGCTAATGAATCCAGCTCCGCGCACTCCTCACTGCCCAGCGCTCCCGGTTGCTGACGTGTAATCGCATCAAGCATAACCATCGCCGCCAACTCGCCGCCACTGATGACAAAGTCACCAATCGACCACTCTTCATCTATTTCGCTTTCCAGGACCCGCTCGTCGATACCCTGATAGCGACCGCACACCAGGATCAGCTCGTCAAGCTCCGCCAACTCACAGACCCCGCGCTGATCGAGGCGCCTCCCCTGCGGCGACAGATAGATCACCCGTCGTGCCCTGCTGGCTGCGCCACTTTCTCCAGACTCCCGGGAACCTCGATCGCCTCGACCGCCAACAGATGCATCCAACGCTTCACGGGCAGCATTGATCGCTGCCTGCAGCGGCGCTGTCTTCATCAGCATACCGGGGCCGCCGCCAAACGGTTTGTCGTCCACGGTTCGATGCCTGTCGTCGGTAAAATCCCGGGGATTCCAACAGGTCAGCCGCACCAGGCCATTTCTGAAAGCCCGGGCAGTGATACCGGATTCACTGACCGCGGCAAACATTTCCGGAAACAGGGTGACGACTGCAATCTGCATGACTACCCCCTGCTTCGGTCTTTGAACTCAACCTGACAACCCACCCTGATCACGATTCAGAGCAGAAAGTCGGCGGCCCAGTCGACTTCTATAACTTTTTGATCGCTATCCACCTGCCGGATAACGGTGTCCTGCAGGTAGGGAATCAAACGCTCATTAGCGTCAATACTGTGGGCGTCCGGTTGCACCACTAGAACATCATTAGCACCGGTCTCCAGCATGCGAGCGACGGTGCCTAAGTTTTCCCCCTGCAGGTTTATCACCTTCAGGCCGATCAACTCATGCCAGTAAAATTCACCCGGGCCCAGTTGCGGCAACTCGGTGATGGCAACCTGCAGCTCGGCGCGAACCAGCGGTTGCACCGACTCCGGGCTGTCATACCCCTCAAAATGAGCGAGCAGATGACTGCCCTGGGTTTGTACTTCGTCCATGACCACTTCAACCTGCCGACCGTCCCGATGGGCAATGAAATGGGCATATTCGGCTATGTTCGAGGCCGGGTCGGTATAGGAATGAACCCGCACCCAGCCCTTGATGCCATGTGCCTTGCCGACCCGACCCAGCGTTACCAATCTGCCTGCAGACTTCATCGCAACAGGCATCAGACCGCCAGCGGCCGCATCACGCCTCTGTGGTAGCCACTTTGGCCGCCTGCTTGGCCAGGCTGGCAACCCGCGGACTGGACTGCGCACCCTGCCCCAGCCAGTATTGCATACGCTCGAGATCGAGACGCAGGCGCTCTTCCTTACCCCTGGCAATGGGATTGAAGAAACCAATGCGCTCGATAAACCTGCCATCGCGAGCATTTCGACTGTCACTCACCGTGATGTGGTAGAAGGGTCGCTTCTTGGCACCACCCCGGGATAATCGAATTGTGACCATATATCCTTTCCCGTTCTAAGAACTAAAAAAATCTGCTATTCCAGAGGCCTGGGTCGGTATCACAGACACCGCTCCGACTTCCCCCGGATAAAAAGGCGCGTATTTTATGCCAATTGCCTCGCGATGGGAAGGGATTCAATTCGTTCCTTACAGGAAAGAAAACGTGCCAGGCAAATCAGGCACTGACCGCCTGCCGGCAGGCGGAAAATGGCAACAGGCCGGCGCGACAGAATCGACGACAATTATTTGAAGCGGGGGAAGTTACCACCACCTCCGGCACCGGGGAATCCACCCGGTCCTTTCATTCCGCCAAGCCCGCGCATCAGGTTCGCCATGCCCCCACCCTTCATCTTCTTCATGACCTTCTGCATCTGTTTATGCTGCTTCAACAACCGGTTCAGGTCCTGAATCTGGGTTCCCGACCCCTGTGTGATGCGGCGCTTACGGGATCCATTCAACAGATCGGGATTGATCCGCTCCCGTGGCGTCATGGAATTTATGATCGCCTCCATGCGCGTGAACTGCGAGTCATCGACCATCTGCCCGGCTCCCGGAGGTAGGGCGCCCAGGCCGGGCATTTTGTCCATGATGTTGCCGACCCCGCCCATATTCTTCATCTGCTGAAGCTGCTCGCGGAAGTCTTCCAGGTCAAAACCTTTGCCCTTTTTTATCTTACTGGCCAGTTTCTCGGCTTTCTGCCTGTCGACCTTGCGTTCGACCTCTTCAATGAGCGACAGCATATCGCCCATGCCGAGGATCCGGGAGGCGATCCGGTCCGGGTAGAAAGGCTCCAGTGCGTCCGGTTTTTCTCCGGTGCCGATAAACTTGATTGGTTTGCCAGTAATCTGCCGCACCGACAGCGCGGCACCACCCCGGGCGTCGCCATCGGCCTTGGTCAGTATCACACCGGTCAGCGGCAGGGCTTCATTAAATGCCTTCGCGGTATTGGCAGCGTCCTGCCCGGTCATGGCATCCACCACGAACAGGGTTTCCACTGGATCAAGCACCTCATGAAGACGCTTGATTTCGGCCATCATCTGCTCGTCGACAGCCAGGCGGCCAGCGGTATCGACGATCAGTACATCAATGAACCTGCGTCGGGCCTCGGCCAGTGCATCTTTGGCAATCTGTTCCGGGGCCTGGGAAGGATCACTGGGGAAAAAGTCGATCTCCAGATCCCGGGCCAGGGTCTCAAGCTGCTTGATTGCCGCCGGCCGGTAAACGTCCGCGCTGACAACCAGTACCGATTTCCTGGGATTGTTCTTAAGCCACAGCGAGAGCTTCGCTACGGTAGTGGTCTTGCCGGCACCCTGCAATCCCGCCATCAATACCACGGCTGGCGGTACCGTTTTAAGATCGAGCGCCTCGTTGGACGCCCCCATCAACTGCTCGAGCTCGGCCTGCACGATCTTGATGAAGGCCTGCCCAGGCGAAAGGCTCTGAGAAACCTCCTGGCCGACTGCCCGCAGCGTGACCCGCTCAGTGAAATCCTTGACCACCGGCAGCGCGACGTCTGCTTCCAACAGCGCCCTTCTTACTTCGCGCAGCGCTTCCTGAATGTTGTTTTCAGTCAGGGTGGCCTTGCCACTGAGTTTGCGCAAGGTTGAAGAAAGTCGATCGGTAAGGCTCTCAAACATAACGACAGATCCCGGAAAAGTGCTGCATTATAGCGGAATCGGGCCCGACTCAAAACAGTTGTGAATGCCGGCGGGAAACTGTTGCCGACCGACACAGTCCAGCGGTCATTGGCGGGAGACAAAAAAGGACTACAACGGTATCGGCACTTATGCGACACTTTCGGCTGTTTTTTGCCGGACTCATTCCATGCCCATAACCCTGATTTCAGGTTTGCTCGCATCGCTGTTCTATCTGCTCGGAACAATCTTCCAGGGGCAGCAGGTTTTCGCCAGCAAGCCGACCCGCAACCAGGTGTTCAGCCTCGGCTTCATGGCAGTTTTCGCCCATGCCATCAGTGCTGCGGGCGTAATCAGAACTGCCAGCGGCTACCATTTCGGCATTACCGAAATCAGCACGCTTATCACTCTGGCCGTGTCGCTGCTGGTATTGGTCAGCAGCCTGCGCAAACCGCTGGACAATCTCTTCCTGGGCCTGTTTCCCCTGGCTATACTGTCGATTGTCGTCTCGTTGACGGTGTCCAGCAGCTTCCCGCCCACGACCATGGCACCCGGTCTGGCCAGCCATATCCTGCTTTCTATTGTCGCTTACAGCATCATTACCATCGCCGCAATGCAGGCGGCGTTCCTGGGCTACCAGAATTACCAGCTGAAACACCATCACGCCTCAGGACTGGTCAGCAGGTTTCCGCCCCTGCAGGATATGGAGGCGTTTCTTTTCGAACTGCTGTGGGTGGGGGAACTTCTGCTGAGCCTGGGAATCCTGGCCGGGTTTGCCTTCAACGAGGATATCTTTGCCCATGCGGGCATCATTCACAAAACATTCTTCTCTATTATGGCCTGGTTTGTTTTTGCCGGCCTGCTGTGGGGCCGCCACCGTCTCGGCTGGCGCGGCCAGACCGCAATTCGTGGCACGCTGACCGGCTTCAGTTTGCTGCTGGTCGGTTTCTACGGTTCCAAGTTTGTAATAGAGTACGTCCTTAATTAGCGCGCACAGGCGCCAACGATACCGGGACAAGTCCCGTCTGCAAACATCTCATGAACAGTGACGATCCCCAATTAGGCCTGCTGCTAGGACTGCTCTTTCTCCTGATCTGCGCTTCCGCCTATTTTTCCAGCTCCGAAACCGCGATGATGAGTCTGAATCGCTACCGCCTGAAGCATCTTCAGCGTACCGGTCATGCAGGCGCCCGACGGGCCAGCAAACTGCTGGAATCTCCCGACCGCCTGATCGGCGTGATACTGATCGGCAACAATTTCGTCAATATACTGGCCGCCTCCATTGCCACGTCAATTGCAATCGCCCTGTTTGGCGGGCCGGAACCGCTTATCACCACCGGCGTTCTGACCCTGGTGATACTTATTTTTGCCGAAGTGACGCCGAAAACAATCGCCGCCCTGTATCCAGAAAAGGTAGCGTACCCGTCCAGTTACCTGCTGACACTGCTTCTCAAGCTTTTGTATCCCATCGTGCTGATAGTGAACATCATGTCCAATCGCCTGGTGGCACTGCTGGGTTTTCAACCCTTGCCCGGCGACAGCCACCAGTTGAGCAAGGAAGAGTTGCGCACCGTAGTGTATGAATCCGCCGAGCGACTGCCGCAGCGCCGCCACGGTATGCTGCTCAGCATTCTGGACCTGGAAAAAGTCACCGTTAATGACATCCTGGTACCCCGCAATGAAATTCTGGGCATCGATATCGATGACGACCTGGATACCATCCTCGATCAGATCGGTTCAACCCAACATACCCGGCTGCCGGTCTATAAAGGCGACATCGACAATATCGTCGGCCTGCTGCACATGCGCAGTGTCAGTAAACTGCTGAAAGCAGAAAGCGTGAATAAAGCGGCCATTATCCAGGAAACCAACGAGCCCTACTTTGTCCCCGAAAGCACGCCGCTGCACACCCAGCTGTTTAATTTTCAGAAGCACAAAAAACGCCTCGCCGTGGTGGTCGACGAATACGGCGCCGTCAAAGGCATTGTTACACTGGAGGACATCCTGGAAGAGATCGTCGGGGAGTTTACCACCGATCTCGCTACCAGCAGCCGCGACATACACCCTCAGACCGACGGCAGTTTCGTAATCGACGGCAGTGCCACTATCAGGGACATCAACAAGCTGCTGTCCTGGGACCTGAACAGCGAGGAAGCCAAAACCATAAACGGTCTGTTGATGGAATATCTGGAGTCCATTCCCGACTCCTCGATCTGTTTGAAAATTGGCAGCTATTATGCCGAGATCCTGCAGGTTAAAGACAACAAAATACGTGCGGTAAAAATGTGGGAACAACCACGGGAAGAGACCGGAGCCGAAAGCCAGCCAGGCCTGTCTGACGATGCGGCCGGCAGCGCCGGCAACTGATTCCGGCGCTAGCGGCTTTGGCGAAGCAAGGGGATGTTGCCGGGACGGCGCGTATCCGGCCGGGCCGGATTGTCCAGCTCCATCACCTCCAGGCTGACCGGCTGCCGCCCGGTGACACCCTGCAACGCCAAGGCCAGTCTGTACTCGGCATCACCAAACAACCAGAAGCGCCAGGCACTGACATCTATTCCCTCGTCACACCCTGGTGTCACGACAATGTCATGCGCACCTGGCAGGTCCAGGGACAGTTTTTTGAGGGCAGGCACCAGGGCGCCGCCACAGGCCTTGGAAAACGCCTCCTTTAGAGTCCACAATGAAAAAAAGGCGGTCGGTAATCCGGCAGCTGTCAGGTTGCTCAGCAACGCATATTCCCGCGCAGAAAAGTACCGCCTGGCCACCGCCAGCGCATTGCCTCTGGGCGTGATTTTTTCTAAATCGACCCCCAACCCGGGTCGCCCCGAGGTGGCCACCACCACCGCGCTTTCACAGTGGGAGAGATTGAAATACAACGGTAGAGAAAGCGCGGGACTGGCGATGAAGGGCTTGCCGTGGGCATTTCTGTCAAAGCGCCAGGCAGCAGGGTTGATGTCCGGACAGTACGAGGAAAGCACATTTCGCAGCAGTATCCTGGTCAACCTGTAGCGCTGCTGTGCCTCACGATTGGCGAAACGCGCAGCCCGCTGAACCTCGTCCCCATCAAGAATATGCAGCTGTTCAGTACTGGGGGGCGCCCTGAAAGCGGCGCTGTTTTCCGCGCCTGTTTCAGTCAGGCCGAGCAACCAGAGATGCACTGTGTCAGGCTCTGGCGTCTTCAGCTGCACGGTGGTTTTAATCTGTTCGTTCATTATTCATGACCCGGTCCAAAAACACACCGCAGGCGTTTGCTGGAGATCCGGGTTTCCGAAGGATACCCGAACGCATTGTTGACATACTGAATTCCGGCCAGGGTTTTTGCCTGATTCACATGGCTGTGCCCGTAAACGTGTATGCGCGGCTGCAGCCTGGCAACCTGCTGCCCCAGCCCGCTACTGCCAAGCACCGGATAGAGAAAGCGTTTGCGGTCCGGGATGCTCCCGGGCATCAGATCGATACGCGGCACGAAATGCGAATAGCTGATGACCGTCTCATTCATCTCGGCCAGCAATGGTTCATTGCGATCCAGAAAGTGGCGGTTGATCTTCGCACAGCTGTCCAGCTCATCCGGCCAGGCACAGGATCGGTAGTCTCTCCAGCCACGCCGCAAATGCCGGTCCGGCTCAGCAAACGAGTAATCGTACCAGCCATGCAGGGGAACCAGCGACAACCCTCCCTGCCGGTAGACATCGATCACGATGCCCAGTTCCCTGCACAGGGCATGCACCGCGTCGAGCTTTGCCAGCGAACAGTTAAAGGGCGAATTACTTATCCACAGCTCGTGATTACCCGGTACGAAGCACACCCGGTGAAATTTACGCTGCAGCAGCTGAAACACCACGGCGAGCAACGCCATGTCATCGCTGACATCCCCGGCCAGAATCAGGATGTCTTCACAAAAGTCCGCGTCAGACAGGTTGCGCAACCAGTCCAGATTGTCCGGATAGTCCACATGGATATCAGAAATAGCATGAACCCGCATACTGTATAATTCTGTGTTCTTACTACAAAGGGAAGTGAACCCGGTGCCCGACAGACAGGCGGCAAAGCTGGACACCTTACTGGATCAGATCAGGGGCTGCAATCTTTGCGCGCCCCATCTGGATCATGCCCCCAGACCGGTGCTGAGAGCCAGTCACAGCGCCAGAATCCTGGTTATCGGACAGGCGCCGGGGACTCGAGTGCACGCCAGCGGCATTCCCTGGAACGATGCCAGTGGTAATCGCTTGAGACAGTGGATGGGGGTCGACGCTGAAACCTTCTACGACCAGGCGGCCATCGCTATCGTACCGATGGGTTTCTGCTACCCGGGCAGGGGCCGATCCGGCGACCTGCCTCCGCGGCCGGAATGCGCACCGGCCTGGCACGCTCAGATTCTGGCGTTAATGCCGGCAATCGAGACCACCCTTCTCATCGGCCAGTATTCCCAGCACTACTACCAGCGGGGGAACTACGCGACGCTGACCGAGCGGGTAAAGGACTGGCGCCGTTTCGCCCCGCGGCAGTTTGTCCTGCCTCACCCCTCACCACGCAATCAATTGTGGCTGCGTAAAAATCCCTGGTTTGAAGACGAAGTGGTGCCTGCCCTGCAAAAGGCTATTCACCCAGTATTGAAACGCCGAGCTGCTTCCTGACCCAGCCTCGAATGAACTGCGCCAGTGCCAGGTAGTCCTGATCGCGGGGATCCGTGTTACGCCAGGCCAGGCCAATTTCACGGGCAACCCGGCCATCCTTGAAGGGTTTGACCTGCAAAGGGGAATTTCCCAGTATATTGGCCTTCAACGCGATCTCCGGCAGCAGCGTCACACCGAGACCGTTGGCGACCATCTCCACCAGCGTGTGCAGGCTGGTACCCTGGTACACCAGATCCAGCTGCGGAGATTCCAGTTTGCAGGCTTCCAGGGCGTGATCCCTGAGACAGTGCCCCTCTTCCAGCAACAGCAGCTTGAGGCCCCGTAGCTGTTTCTGATGTACTTTCTGTTCCTTCTCCAGGGGGTGGCCGGGCGGTAACAACAAAGCGAACTCATCACAGAACAGCCGTTCCTTATGCATCTCTGGCAGGGGATACGGCAATGCCAGCAGAATCAGGTCCAGCTCGCCCTGCTGCAGACGCGACACCAGGTCGGCACTCAACCCCTCTTTGAGAAAAAGTTTGAGGCTGGGGTATTGCTTGCGCAGATCGGTCAGCATCTGGGGTAACAGGAAAGGGCCAATAGTGGGAATTACTCCCAGGCGCACTTCACTCGAAAGCGGCGCCTGGCTTGCCTGCGCGATGGCGACCAGATCTTCGGCATTACCCAGCAACAGACGCGCCTGGCGAAGAATTTTTTCTCCCAGTGGCGTTATCAGCACATTTTTCTTGTTACGCTCAAACATCGTTACTCCGAGCTGGGATTCAAGTTCCTGAATCCCCGCGCTGAGTGTTGACTGGGTAACGTGGCAGGCTTCCGCCGCCTTGCTGAAGTGCCGGTGTTCGGCCACCGCACACAAGTATTTGAGCTGCTTGAAAGTTGGAAAAGTGGACATAAGTCTTATCGATAAAATCGATACGCATCGATGAAAAAATCAATTAGATTCTATAATTGATTTGTCGTAAGGTACACAACTTAGACTTTAAGTCCGCAAATTTTTTAAGGTCTTTTACGGAAAAAAGGATCTGTGAGTGACCGATCTTCCGTAACAGACAGCGATACCAATGGACTACTGACAACCGACTGACAGGAGAACTGATATGTCATTGAAAGGATCTAAAACTGAAGCCAACCTGAAGGCCGCTTTCGCCGGCGAATCTCAGGCTAATCGTCGCTACCTGTATTTCGCCCAGAAGGCGGACGTAGAAGGCTACAACGATGTTTCCGCGTTGTTTCGCTCCACTGCTGAAGGCGAAACAGGTCACGCCCACGGCCACCTGGAGTATCTGGAAGAAGTGGGTGATCCCGCGACCGGCATGCCCATCGGTGGCACCGCTGACAATCTGAAATCAGCAGTAGCCGGCGAAACTCACGAGTACACCGACATGTACCCTGGTATGGCCAAGGACGCCCGGGATGAAGGTTTTGATGAGATAGCCGACTGGATGGAGACCCTGGCCAAGGCCGAGCGGTCCCACGCCAACCGCTTCCAGAAGGCGCTGGACAGTCTGGACAGCTGAGCACGAGGAGAAGACTCCCGGGCTGTCGCCTTCGGCGGCACCCGGGATTTTTCACGGTAATTCAACAGCGTTCGTCACACAGTAATCCACAACAAATCTATCCGCGTCAGACTCTCCAGTATCGAGGTAACCCATGGCGACTGAATCAGGCAGAGAAGGTGGCCTCCAGGCCCCTACCCGTCATCCTTTAAATCAGAATGACCCCAAATTCTGGGATGAGCAGGATCTCAACCAAGAGCTTGAGCGAGTCTATGATATCTGTCATGGCTGTCGTCGCTGCGTAAGCCTGTGCAACGCGTTCCCCACCCTGTTCGATCTCGTCGACGAGAGCGAAACCATGGAAGTGGACGGCGTTGCGGTGGCCGACTACAGCAAGGTGGTGGATCAATGTTATCTGTGCGACCTCTGCTACCTGACCAAGTGTCCCTATGTTCCCCCCCATGAGTGGAACGTGGATTTCCCCCATCTGATGCTGCGTGCCAAAGCAATCAAATTCAGGAAAGGCGACACCAAATTCCGCGACAACATCATTACCAGCACCGACCTGATTGGAAAAGTGGCCACCTCTGCGCTGGTAAACGGTGCAGTCAATGCAGCCAACCAGAACAGTACCCTTAGGGGCTTGCTGGATAAGACCCTTGAAATACACAAGGACGCCAGGCTGCCGAAGTACGTGCGCCCGACACTGCGCAAACAATTCGCAGGCAGGTCAGTCAATCCTGACGCCACAGACAAGGTCCTGTTGTTCACCACCTGCTACTGCAACTACAACGAACCCGATATCGGCGCCGACGTCATCAAAGTGCTGGAGCACAATGGCGTCGAAGTCTCGCTCATGAACCTGGAACACTGTTGCGGTATGCCCAAGCTGGAACTTGGCGATCTCAAGACCGTCGAAAAACTGATGGAACGCAACATTCCCGAAATGTATGAGAAAGCCAGGCAGGGCTACAGCATCCTGGCGGCGGTGCCGTCCTGTGTGCTGATGTTCAAACAGGAATTACCGCTGATGTTTCCCGACGATGAACGTGTCGCCGAGGTTGCCAGGGCATTCAACGACCCGTTCGAGTATCTGTTCAAGCTGCATAAGGCAGGCAAATTGAATACTGATTTCAAAAATGAGCTGGGCGACATCAGCTATCACGTCGCCTGCCACCAGCGAGTCCAGAATATCGGACCAAAAACCAAGCAGGTACTGGAGTTGATACCCGGCACCACGGTACAGAATATCGAACGCTGTTCCGGCCATGACGGCACCTACGGGGTCAAGAAAGAGACGCTGAAATTTGCTAACAAGATCGCCGCCCCTATAGTCAAGCAGATCAAACAGAAGGAGCCTGATCATTACGGCAGCGACTGCCCGGTGGCCGGACGCCATATCGAGAACAATCTCGACAACGGCCAGCAGCACGAACATCCCATGGAACTGCTCCGTAAGGCGTATGGGCTGAACTGATTCATTTGTTTATTTCTCTTATTTATTTCAACGACAGAGGCAAACTCAACCACTATGAAAAAAATTGCTGTTGACGATCTGCAAAGCAACGAGGCCTACAACGCTCAACGACCCGCATTTCGCAAAGCGATGATAGAACACAAGAACAACCGTCGCGTTCAATTAGGTCCCAATGCCACCGTACATTTTGAAGACTATATGACCATGCGTTACCAGGTTCAGGAGTTGATGCGTGCCGAGCACATCTCCAACGTCGACGAAATCAGGGAAGAACTGGAAGCTTACAACCCCCTCATACCGGACGGGGAAAATTTGAAAGCGACATTCATGATTGAATACCCTGACGAATCAGAGCGCCGCGAGCAACTTGCGCGCCTGATCGGTATCGAGCATAAAATTTCCGTAGTCATTGACGGGCAGGACCCTGTTTATCCCATCGCCAACGAAGACCTGGAACGGAGTACTGACGAAAAAACCTCCTCCGTGCACTTTCTCCGCTTTGAATTCCCCAGACAGGCGATACAGGCTGCCAAAGGCGGTGCACCCTGGACGCTGCGCTGTGAGCATGAAAACTACTCGCACGAGACTCTGCTGCCAGATAACGTCCGCGCGTCGCTGGTCAAAGACTTCGATTGAGCCCGGTTACGAGGCAGCCACCGCGCTGCCTCCTTCCTGATGCCCCCGGCGCGATAGCGTTCTGCGTGGCTCGGCCCTTCTCCCGTCAGCGGGCTTTATGCAGAGCCCGCTGTCAGGTCTTCCGCGCCCCCTGGCGTGTTTCAAGTCCACTCAAAACCGATCGCGGGAATTCCTGCGTTCCCGCTTCCTTATGCTATGATCGCTGCGTTTTTTCGTCGATACTTGCATCGTCTGAGAATCGCTATCACTAAGAGAGGTTCGGTATTTATGAGAGAGAGAATATTTGGGGCGCTGCTGATTGCAGTGCTGAGCGCAGCGTTTTCCCTGCCGGCAACCGGTCACCCCCCGATCAGTTCCATCAACCGGGTGCACTCAAGCAATTTCGGCCTTGACGAGTCAGAACTGACTGACATCAAGAACCAGATGCAGGCTGCCATAGACAGCGGCCATCTGCCGGGTGCGATGCTGATGGTCGGCAATAGTGATGGCGTCGGCGCGCTGTTGACTGTCGGTACGCAGGGTCCCGAAGACAACACCCCCGTAAACACCGATACCATCTGGCGCATCTACTCGATGACCAAGCCGGTAATCAGCGTGGCCACCATGATGCTGGTGGAGGAAGGCCTGATCCGGCTGGACGATCCGGTCTCAAAGTACATCCCCGAATTCGCCAACCTGCAGGTTATCAATGAAGAAACTGGTGCAACCCGCCCTGCGACCAACACCATGACGGTCCAGCACCTGCTCACCCAGGAGTCTGGCATCGTGCAGGAAATTTTTGCCGGTGGGACACCGCTGGGAAATCTTTACCAGGAGAAAGTGACCACGGATGGCAAAACGGCACTGCAGGTTGCGCAGAGCATCGGCAGGCTGCCGGTCCTGTTCGAACCCGGCACGCGCTGGCACTATGGACATTCAACTGACGTCCTGGGAGCTGTCATCGAAGTAGCCGCAGGTCAACCGCTGGATGAACTCCTGCAACAACGAATTTTTGACCCCCTCGGCATGGACGACACCTCTTTCTGGGTACCAAAGAGCAAGGCCTACCGGATTGCCGAACCCAGCCATGGCGTCATGGAAGACAACACCGTCGAACGGGCTTTCCTGTCCGGCGGCGGTGGCCTGAACTCGACAATTGAGGATTACGCCCGTTTTGCCATCATGCTTCTCAATGGCGGGGAGTACTACGGTGTACGTATCATCAGTGAACAAACCCTGGATTTGATGACCAGCAAATACATTGGCGATTCCGTTTCACGGCAAAACTTTTTCTACGGCAACCAGGGCGACTGGGGACTTGGCTTCCACCTGCAACCGACTACCGATGACCCGAACGGGCCATACAATTTTGGCTGGCGGGGCATCGGCGGTACCCTGTTCCTGGTAGACCGGGAAAACGATTTCTATCTGCTTTACATGGAACAGCGCCGAGGCGGCCCCCGCGGCGCACCTTTCAGTAACAACCATGCACAACGGGTCGTTTACGAGGCTATGGGCAATTAGGTCTGAGCCTTTTTCCTGCCGTGTATCGGGCCGTTACAAAAACGCGCCGATACTCGGAAGCCGGCAAACCTCCACCCGGGTACCACATTAATCTGTGGTCCCCGGGCAGAGCACTACTGGCCAAGCAGGTCGTATTTGCGCAGGTAACCGCGCAACTGGTGGTAACTGAGATTGAGTCTTTCGGCGGCTTTTTTCTGATTGAACTGACTTTGCTCCATCGCCTGCCTGATCAGGTCTATCTCAAAATTCTGTACCGTCTCTTTCAGGTCGATGGCCTGGTCAGACTGCAATCTTGGCGGGGCAGCATTGCCGCCCTCTGGCGTCGAAGCCGCCGTGTCGGTGCCTGACGATCCGGAGGACGATTGAGGCCGATACGGAGACTCGAAAGGATTAAAAACCAGCCGGGCAATTTTCTGATCCCCGTGCTGATAAACTGCCCGCTCAATGACATTTTTCAACTCTCTGACATTCCCAGGCCAGTCATGGCTTAGCAACGCCTTCTGAATCTTGCTGGTGAAGCCGGGGAAATATTCCCCGCCGATCTCGTTTACCATTGCCATGGCAAAATGCTCGGCCAGGATCAGGATATCCTCCTTGCGGGCCCGCAGTGGCGGCAGGGTAATAACGTCAAACGCCAGCCGGTCCAACAGGTCGTCCCGGAACCGGTTCTGCCTGGCCAGTGCCGGCAGGTCTTCGTTAGTGGCGGCCACCAATCGGACGTCGACCGTCAACGTTTCATTGCCACCCAGCCGCTCAAATTCACCGTATTCGATCACCCGCAAAATCTTTTCCTGCACGGCCAGTGACGTATTGGCAAGCTCGTCCAGGAACAGCGTGCCGCCGTCCGCGCGCTCGAAGTAGCCCTTCCGCTGTCGGGTTGCTCCAGTAAAAGCACCAACCTCGTGCCCGAACAACTGGGCCTCCAGCAGCGTCTCACTCATCGCCGCGCAGTTGATCTTCAGGAAAGTCTGCTCCCAGCGACGGGACAGGAAGTGCAGCCGGGCAGCCACCAGTTCCTTGCCGGTTCCTCGTTCGCCAACGATCAGGACCGGCTTATTGAGGGGCGCCACCAGGGAAATATGTTCCTGCATCTCCAGGAAAGAAGCCGATTCGCCCAGCATGCGAGGAAGGGATCTTTTGTCAGCCATTACTTTTTTCTTTTCAGCTAGTTAGGGAGTTTTATTCAAGCTTTAACTTACCTGAATCATCACTGCACCAGGCACCGGTAGTCTACCGTTGTCAGCGTCATGACCCGAGTTTAACCGATCCCCGCTTTCTTTGGTGAATTTAGCCAATTATTAACGCTTCTAACCTGCACAACAAGCCAGGCTAACCAGGGTAACGTTTTAATTTCTTTATTTTCAACCTGTTAGGAGAATGCAGAAAGTTGGCACAGTCCCTGCTCTCCTCTAATCGACGGCGCAAAAATCCCCTGGGATGCCGGAACAAGTTTATTACTGTCGAGGTACGACTCATGAGCATATTTTCGCGAATGACTGACATCATCAACTCCAATATCAGCGCCTTGCTGGATAAAGCAGAAAATCCGGAGAAGCTGATCCGCATGGTGATCCAGGAGATGGAAGAGACCCTGGTAGAGGTGCGTAGCGGCACCGCCAAGGTGATTGCCGAGAAGAAAACCCACACCCGGCGTATGGAACAGCTGCGGCGTCAGGCGCGGGACTGGGAAGAAAAAGCCGAACTGGCACTGTCCAAAAACCGGGACGACCTGGCCAAGGCAGCACTGCTGGAGAAATCCAGCGTCAACGCAACGATTGAGATCATGGAACAGGATATTGCCCGGCTGGACGAAACCCTGGACAAACTCAGCTCCGAAATCGAGCAGCTACAGGCCAAGCTTAACGACGCCCGGGCACGCCAGAAAACGCTGATGATGCGGACCAAGGCCACACGCTCCAGGCTCGATGTCAATCTGCAGCTCAATAACTACACTATTGACAATGCCATGGACAAATTTGAGTATTACGAGCGCAAAATCGACCTCATGGAAGGGCAGATGGAGAGCGCCAACGTCGAGCAGAAGAGCCTGCAGAGTGAGTTTGAAGAACTGGCACGGGAAGAAAAAATAGACCGGGAGTTGCAGGAACTCAAGAACAAACTGAACAGGTAGGATACCGCCATGGGACTATTCGAGTTCATCATTTCGCTGGTCAGCATCATTCTGGGTTGCGTCACCCTGTGGCTTCTCCTGTTCTACGCACGGAGAGACAAACGCCCCAGGGTCAGCGAGTCAGACGCCAGATACGATCTTGCCCAGTTATCCTCCATGGCCGAGTCGTTGCAGGAACGCATCGATATACTCGAAGCCATTCTCGATGCCGAAATTCCGGACTGGAGAGAACAGAATGAGCAGCCAGCCCAACAATCTAAGAATTAATCACGCGGAACGCAAGTTCCTCGGCGTATGCGCCGGCATCGCCGACTACCTGGACATGCCTGTGGTGCTGGTGAGGATCATCTTCATCATCAGCATCCTGACCTGGCCTACCCTGATTCTTGCCTATTTCGCCCTGTATTTCTGGCTCGACCGGAATCTCAGCACGGAAAAAGTGACCGACTGGCTGAGCGGCAGCACCCCGACCAGGCACTTGAAGAATCTGGATTATCGTCGCCCACTGTACCGTAACAGGCGCAATCGGATAGTGGCCGGGGTCTGCAGCGGTATTGCCGATTACCTGGAAGTCAGGCCGGTACTGGTTCGCGGAGCAGCGGTTCTGGCCGCGTTTGTACTGGGTCCGTATGCGCTGCTGGGCTATGCCGTTTGCTGGTTTGTCATGGAACCTAATCCCGCCCCCCGCTACGGCAGACAGGGGCACCGCTCTCACCGCAGTAAAAAGCGGTATAGCCGGCGCAATTCCCGCAAGGGGTTCTCTTCCAGTCGCATCAATATCCCCGATGACGATGAACTCGACGACATGGCCGATGAAGCCTATGCCGAAGCAATGGCAGACAGTGATCCGGTCTTTGACGAGAGAGATCTGGATGGACCTGAGGACGGGCATGCGGGTACGAAAGAGGGATCGCGCTTTGGTCTCTATTCCGATTCCGTGACCGCCAAGCGGGAACATTACCGCAAAGCCAGGAAGGCGCGACAATCCAGCAGCCGCCATTCCTACAACGAAAAATCCATGGAAGAGTGCGCAGACACCTACTATGCGCTGGAGAATCGCCTGCGGGAACTGGAAGCCTTTATCACCTCAAAGAAGTTCCGCCTGCACTGCGAAATAAGCCGCATCTGATTTCCGGATCGCTGATTTCCCCTGCCCGCCACCCCGGAACAGATCGACTTCAGTCGAAACCGGGCGTGGCGATACCGTAGCCCAGCGTTTTCTCAGCCCCCACATCCAAGTACACTACCGACCTAACCAAGGCTCAGAAAACTGTTTATGAAATTTTGCCATCACTGCGGCGGCACAATACTGCAGCGCATTCCCGAAGGCGATGACAAGCTCCGTTATTGCTGCACAAGCTGCGATGTGATTTTTTACCAGAATCCCAAGAACATCGTTGGCACACTGCCTGTATTCGAGGATCGCGTGCTGTTGTGTAAACGCGCGATTGAGCCCCGCCGCGGTAAATGGACTTTGCCGGCCGGATTCATGGAAAACGGGGAGACCACGCTGGACGGCGCGATACGGGAAACTGCCGAAGAGGCAGGAGCAAAGGTGCGGGTGCAGGAAAACAACCTCTACACGCTTTTCAACCTGCCCTATATCAACCAGGTCTACCTGTTCTTTCGCGCCGAACTGCTGGATCTGAACTTCGCTCCCGGGGTGGAATCTCTGGAAGTGGAGTTATTTCGTGAGGACCAGATACCCTGGGACGAGATTGCTTTCCCGGTGGTGCGCAGCACGCTGGAACACTACTTTATTGACCGGACTTCAAATCGGTTTCCGGTCCGCATGTTTGATGTCCACTACGACGGCAACCGGGGGATAAACACGCGCCTGGTCAGCCATAGCCACAGTGACGACTAGACCGCGCCCTGCGCAGGGGCCATGGAAAACCCCCGGTTATCTCTCGCCTGCGGTGATGCCCACTCCGGATTCAAGCCTCAGTACCGCATAGGCGGGCTCTTCGTAAGGGTGCGCGGCCTTCATGGCGGTCACGGCGGCTTCCAGCCGCTCTTCGGCACACACCAGTTCGACCTTGAACTCCACCACGGTTTCCAGCTCCCCTGCCGAACCGATGAACGGCGAGCTGTTGTCCCCGGGCTTGAACTGGCCAGCACCACGGGTCTGCCAGGCACACTTTTCGTAGTCGCCTACCCGGCCCGCCCCGGCAGCAAACAACGCTTCCTTGACCACTTCAAGATGGGTCTCGGGAACATAAAACTCGATCCGGTAGAGTTGCGTCATTCTGGCTGTCCTTTCATTGAATACTCATTGCGCCACCGGCAACCGTTTCCACGGACAACCGACTGACGAACACAGTTAAAAATGGGAGTCCTGACGCCTGACTCTAAATCTGCAATATCCAGAACGAGAGCTCTCCAATAGCCGGCTGGCTGGCAGGCTGCTGAAAAATGTTTTAAGCGCAACCACCAGGCGAAAAAGCGCAGTTCAGCAGGTGCAAATGAGCCTGATGAGTCAGGCTCTGACACGCGTAATGCTTTTTTAACAGCCTGCTAGCCGAACCAGCTACGTCCGTTCCGGAACAGTCGCAGGGCAGGCGCATCCTCCTGCCAGTCGTCCGGATGCCAGGAATTCTGAGTTGCGCGGAATACCCGTTCCGGGTGCGGCATCATGATCGTTACCCGGCCATCACGACTGGTTGCTCCGGCAATCCCCGCCGGTGAACCGTTAGGGTTGAATGGGTAACGTGCCGTGATTTGCCCGCGATTGTCCACGTACTGCAGTGGCACCCTGCCACTGGCCAGCAGACTGTCGTGCCCCTCCTCCTGATCAAACCGGGCACAACCCTCGCCATGGGCGACAGCAATCGGGAACATCGAGCCGGACATCCCTTTGAGAAATACCGAGGCTGATTCCGCAACCCGAACGCCAATAAAGCGCGCCTCGAACTGCTCAGACCGATTTCTGACAAAGCGCGGCCAGCCATCAGCGCCCGGGATCAATTCATGCAGCAGGGAAATCATCTGGCAGCCGTTACAGATCCCCAGCGTCAGCGTATTGTCCCGTTGAAAAAACCCTTCAAACTGCGCCCGCAGCTGTTCGTTGAAAAGAATGGATTTCGCCCATCCACCTCCGGCGCCCAATACATCGCCATAGGAAAAACCGCCGCAGGCAACCAGCAGATCAAACTCTTTCAGGTGTGCCTGTCCGCTGGCCAGGTCAGTCATATGGAGATCGACAGCATTGAACCGGGCCCGATGAAACGCGGCCGCCATCTCGACCTGTCCGTTGACCCCCTGCTCACGCAGCACCGCGACACGGGGCTGCACCCCCCGGTTAATGAAAGGCGCTGTCGTGTCAGCATCGGGGTCGAAGGTCAACGCCACCGCCAGGCCAGGATCCTCTGCATCCAGAATGCTGTCGTACTCTTCGATGGCGCACGCTTCGTTGTCACGCAGCGCCTGAATTCTGTAGCTGGTTTCAGACCAGATCCGCTGCAGGTCTACGCGACTCTCGTTGAGCAATACTCCGGAGTGATTGCGCACGATAATCCGATCATCGGCACTGACAACACCCAGAGAGTGCACACAGTCAGCCAGACCCAGTTCCTCGGCGAACTTATGCACGCTTTCCAGGTCTTCACTTTTTACCTGCAGCACAGCGCCCAGCTCCTCACTGAACAGACTCGCCAGAACCTGGCCCTTTTCTCCAGCCTGCGGCAGTTTGATATTGAGACCGCAATGGGAGGCAAAAGCCATTTCCACCAGGCTGGTCAGCAGGCCACCATCCGATCTGTCGTGGTAAGCCAGCAGCCTGCCCTCCGCGCGCAACCGCTGCACCAGACTGAAAAACGCGCTCAGATCCGCCGGGTTGTCCAGGTCTGCCGGCGCCGAACCCAGGCGTCGGTAGACCTGTTCGAGAGCAGATCCGCCCAGCCGGTTTTTGCCCCGCCCCAGATCCACCAGCAGCAGAGCAGTCTTTTCCCCGTCCACTCGTAGCTGTGGCGTAGAGGTCTTGCGTACGTCAGTGACCGGCGCAAAAGCCGATACAATCAGTGACAGCGGCGCCGTGTTACTGCGCTCGGTGCCGTCCTGCTGCCAGACCGTGCGCATCGACATCGAATCCTTGCCAACCGGAATGCAGATTCCCAGTTGCGGGCAGAGTTCCATCCCTACCGCCTCCACAGTCCGATACAGGTTGGCATCCTCTTCACCATGACCCGCTGCCACCATCCAGTTGGCAGACAATTTGATATCACCCAGTTCCGCGATCGGCGCACTGGCTATGTTGGTAATGGCTTCGCCTATCGCCATGCGCCCTGATGCCGGCGCGTCGAGTACGGCGATAGGGGTACGCTCGCCCATCGCCATCGCCTCGCCCCGATAAACATCAAAGCTGCTGGTGGTAACGGCGGCGTCTGCCACCGGCACCTGCCAGGGACCAACCATCTGGTCACGGGCCACCTGCCCGGTAATGGACCGGTCGCCGATAGTAATCAGAAAGCTTTTGCTGGCCACGCTCGGCAGCTGCAATACCCGCTGCAGCGCTTCGCCAAGGTCGATGTTTTCGAGATCCGGCGCACTGTACTGCCGCTGGAGTGAAACCGCCTGCCGGTGCATCCTGGGCGGTTTACCGAACAGCACGTTCATCGGCAGGTCAATGGGATTGTTGCCAAAATGGGAATCCTGCAGGCGAATCCACTGTTCATCGGTCGCTTCGCCCACCACCGCAAAGGGACAGCGCTCCCGGACACATATCGCCTCAAACTGCTTGAGACTGTTATCGGCCACAGCCAGTACGTAGCGCTCCTGGGCTTCGTTACACCATATCTCCAAAGGCGACAGCTGTGCTTCGGCGCTGGGGATATCCCGCAGTCGGAAACTGCCGCCACGACCGGCATCCTTCACCAGTTCCGGCAGGGCATTGGAAAGTCCACCGGCGCCCACATCGTGGATAAACTTGATGGGATTGTCGTCACCCAGTTGCCAGCACCGGTCGATCACTTCCTGGCAACGTCGTTCCATTTCCGGGTTGTCCCGCTGAACCGAGGCAAAATCAAGGGCCTCGCTGCTGGCGCCGGCGGCCATGGAACTGGCAGCTCCGCCGCCGAGGCCGATCAGCATAGCCGGTCCGCCCAGCACGATCAGTCGGGCACCGACCTCCACAGCCCCTTTTTCAACATGCTCAGGGCGGATGTTGCCATAGCCGCCAGCGATCATGATGGGCTTGTGATATCCGCGCACTTCGGGTCTACCGTCTGCGCCCGTTACCTGCTCTTCAAACGTCCTGAAATAGCCACACAGATTAGGCCGACCAAATTCGTTGTTAAAAGCCGCTCCACCAAGCGGAGCTTCGATCATAATATTCAGCGCCGAGGCAATATGGCCAGGCTTGCCAAAATTCTGCTCCCAGGGGCGCGGCAGACCGGGCAAATGCAGGTTTGAAACACTGAACCCTGTCAATCCAGCCTTCGGCCTGGCACCGCGGCCGGTGGCCCCCTCATCGCGAATCTCTCCGCCAGACCCCGTCGAGGCACCGGGAAATGGCGCAATGGCCGTGGGATGATTATGGGTCTCGACCTTCATCAGTATATGTACCGGCTCCTGGTGGAAGCCGTACTGGCGATTGCCCGGATCCGGGAAAAACCGCCCGGCAACAGGCCCGCTCATTACCGCGGCATTGTCTGCATAAGCCGACAGGACGCCCTTCGGCGCCTGCTTATGGGTGTTGCGAATCATCGCGAACAGGCTGTGATCCCGGGGTTTGCCGTCCAGGGTCCAACTGGCATTGAATATTTTGTGTCGGCAGTGCTCCGAATTGGCCTGGGCAAACATCATCAGCTCCACGTCACTGGGATTGCGTGCCAGCTGACTGAAACTGTCGAACAGATAGTCCACTTCATCAGGCGCCAGCGCCAGCCCCATCAGCTCATTGGCTTCCTGCAGCGCCGCCCTGCCCACGCCAAGAATATCGACAAACTCTAGTGGTCGCGGCTGAGAATCCTGAAACAGCAAGGCCCCCTGCTCAGGTTGATCCAGCACGGCCTGGGTCATCCGGTCGTGTAATTGGTCGTCCAGCAGCACCCTCTCTGTCATGGATAATTGCCTGCTGCTGACTATTTCGTAAGTGATGCCCCGCTCTACGCGCCTGATTCGGGTCAAACCGCAGTTATGCAGAATCTCAGTCGCCTTACTGGACCATGGCGACAGGGTCCCAGGCCTGGGAACAACAAGCCTGACCTGTCGACCTTCATCGGCCCCACCCTCCGGAGGCGGCAGCGTCGCTGACCTATCCGGCCCGTAATCAAGCAGGGCCTGGAGCTTCGCCATCTCGTGCGCGTCAAGAGTCTCCTCAACCGCTACAAAATGCACATAGCGATCATGAACCGCGTTTATTGCCGGGATGATGGCTTGCAGATTTGCGAGCAGTTTCGACTTTTTAAATGCTGAAAGAGCGGGAACTCCGTACATCAGAAGCATTGAATTTCAGTCCTTGATTGGTGTGCATGACGATCTGGTGCGAATGATAGAGGAAATAGTGCCCCTTTGCCGAGGATGTCTTTTGCTGTATTACCAGGACAGCCGTTCGGGGTCGACCGGATCATCACGATGACGACTCTGATTCACCGGGGTCAGAGCCAGCTCTGGCAACTGACGCAGGAACCAGGCCACGTCGGACACGAAAAAAGTCCTGCAGCAGCGCAGCACAGCAGTCACGACTCACCCCTTCGATGACTTCGATCCGGTGATTGAAATACGTGTCTTCCCGCAGTGCTCTCTGACTTACCACACTGCCGGCACGAGGTTCACGGGCACCGAACACCACCGTACCGACGCGCGCATGCATGATGGCCCCGACACACATGGTGCAGGGTTCGATGGTGACATAGAGAGTGGTATCCGGAAGACGGTAGTTTTGCAGATTGCGGGCCGCCGCCCTGATGGCGACTATCTCTGCATGTGCCGTTGGATCGTGGCTGCTTATTGGTTGATTGAATCCTTCACCAACAACTTCGCCTGCAGAGACCAGCACAGCCCCGACCGGAACCTCACCCAGCTCTGCAGCCAGGCCGGCCAGCTTGATGGCGCGGGCCATCCAATAGTCATGATTAACTGGATCTATTGCTGTGTCGGTCATACCAGTATTCCAGCGGTGAAAGCTGGAGTCAGTCCGAATTCCCACTTGAACCTGCTGTTGTCTGTCGAGAATATTCCGGACTGATCATTCCCACTCTATAGTCGCAGGCGGTTTGGAGCTGATGTCATAACCGACCCGGGACACTTCTTTGATTTCGTTGATGATGCGGCTTGATACGGTTTCCAGTAATTCGTAGGGGAGCCGCGCCCAGCGGGCGGTCATGAAATCTATCGTTTCAACAGCTCTCAGGTTGATCACGTAGGAATAGCGCCGCGCATCGCCAACCACGCCCACGGACTTTACCGGTAAAAACACGGCGAACGCCTGGCTGACCTTGTTGTAATAATCCGCTTTATGCAGTTCCTCGATGAAAATCGCATCAGCGCGGCGGAGGATCTCACAATACTCTTCCTTGACCTCTCCCAGAACCCGAACACCGAGCCCCGGCCCCGGAAAGGGATGGCGGTACACCATCTCGTAGGGCAGGCCGAGTTCGAGTCCGATCTTGCGGACTTCATCCTTGAACAGTTCACGTAAAGGCTCCAGTAACTTCAGATTCATGTCGTCAGGCAGACCACCCACATTGTGGTGGGACTTGATCACATGGGCCTTGCCGGTCTTGGAGCCGGCCGATTCAATCACGTCCGGGTAAATGGTGCCCTGGGCCAGCCAGCGAACATTATTTAATCTGGACGCCTCTTCATCAAACACGTCAATGAAGGTATTGCCGATAACTTTTCGTTTCTGTTCCGGATCAGCTACGCCGCGCAAGTTGTTGAAGAAGCGCTCCTGGGCATTCGCCCGGATAACCTTGACCCCCATATTTTTCTGAAAGGTGGCCATGACCTGCTCCCCCTCCTCCAGGCGCAACAGACCGTTGTCAACAAAAACACAGGTCAACTGATCACCGATGGCCTTGTGCAGCAGGGCTGCCACGACCGAGGAATCAACTCCGCCAGACAGCCCAAGCAGCACTGTATCGCTACCTACAGCCGCGCGCACCCGTTCGACAGCGTCCTGGATGATACTCGCCGACGTCCAGAGCCCCTCACAGCCACAGATATCCCGCACAAACCGATCAAGAATCCTCTGGCCCTGGAGCGTATGCGTGACCTCGGGGTGGAACTGCAGACCGTAAAAGTGGCGCGACTCATCCGCCATGGCGGCCACCGGGGCACTCTCGGTGGCGGCGATAATTTCAAAACCTTCCGGTACCTCGACAACCTTGTCGCCATGACTCATCCAGACATCAAGCTGCGCAATGCCTGCTCCGCTGACGCGGTCTTCGATTCCCTCGAACAGACTCCCGGGGCGGGTGATTCCCACCTCGGCATAGCCGAACTCCGATTTGTCGGAAGGCTGCACCCTGCCCCCCAGCTGCTCCGCCATGGTCTGCAGTCCATAGCAAATGCCCAGTATTGGCGTACCGGCCTCAAAAAGAAAGGCGGGCGCCCTCGGGGAATCCTGCAAGGTGGCGGTTTCCGGACCACCGGAAAATATAATCCCCTGAGGATTGAACTCCTCCACTCGCTCCTGCTCGCAGGCATAATCCCAGATTTCACAGTAAACGCCTGATTCACGAATGCGTCTGGCGATGAGCTGAGTGTATTGGGACCCGAAATCAAGTATCAGAATTTTCTGGCTATGAATGTTGGTTGCGGACATTTTTTGACACTAAGACAAGATGGAAAACAGGAAGTCTGAGCTGTAGAGGCAGAACCACAATCCCCCGGCACAGTTCTGGAATTTTACTCTCAAAACTGCATAGCGAACGGATTGCGAAAACAGACAATTGACACTTCCGATAAAAAAACAGCGAGGAATCAGCGCCCTGATTCCTCTCAGAAAAGGCGGTTTACCGCCCCTTAACTAACCCGGTAATTAGGTGCTTCCTTGGTGATGGATACGTCGTGCACGTGGCTTTCACTCATCCCGGACGCCGTTATTTTCACAAACTGGGGTTTGGTACGCATCTCCTGGATAGTGGCACATCCGGTGTACCCCATGGATGATCGCAGGCCGCCCATCAACTGATGGACAATGGCTGACATACTGCCCTTGTAGGGAACCCGCCCCTCGATACCTTCCGGTACCAGCTTTTCAGCGCCAGAACCCGCATCCTGAAAGTAACGATCACTGGAACCCTGGGAGCCGGACATGGCACCCATGGACCCCATGCCACGATAGGCCTTGTAACTCCGCCCCTGGTACAGTTCGACTTCACCGGGAGCCTCTTCCGATCCTGCCAGCAAGCTGCCAACCATAATCACGTGTGCGCCGGCCGCCAGCACCTTGGCGATATCGCCGGAAAATCTGATACCCCCATCAGAAATGATACAGACATCCGTATCCTTCAAAGCATCAACCACATTAGCCACTGCTGTAATCTGAGGAATACCGACGCCGGTCACTATACGTGTGGTGCAGATAGAGCCTGGCCCAATACCCACCTTTACCGCATCGGCTCCGGCCGCCGCCAGATCCCGGGCCGCCTCCGCCGTGGCTATATTGCCGCCTACCACTGCGATCTCCGGATACTTCTGCTTGATGCGGGTAACTTGGTCTATGACACCCTGTGAGTGCCCGTGTGCCGTGTCGACCACAATGACATCCACACCCGCTTCAACGATGGCGTCGACCCGCTCCATGGTATCCGCCCCGGTGCCCACCGCCGCCGCCACCCGAAGGCGACCCAGCTCATCTTTGCAGGCGTTGGGGAAATCTTCGGACTTGCGTATGTCCTTCATGGTGATCAGACCACACAGCTCGAAGGCGTCATTAACCACCAGAATTTTCTCGATACGGTGTCGATGCAGCAGCATCTTCACTTCATCCATATCGGGTTTTTCTTTAACGGTTACCAGACGCTCCCGCGGTGTCATGATCGATTGGACCGGGGCGTCGAGGTTAGCCTCAAAACGCACATCCCGGCTGGTCACGATGCCCACCAGGCCGGTGCCGTCGACGACCGGCAATCCGGAAATGTTGTTTTCCTTCATCTGATCGATGAGATCCCGGATCGTTTCCCCCGGGGAGATGGTTATGGGGTCCTTAACCACCACGCTTTCGTATTTTTTGACGATGCGTACTTCCCGGGCCTGACGCTCCACGGTCATACTTTTATGAATGACACCCAGTCCACCTTCCTGAGCCATGGCAATCGCCAGACGCGCTTCGGTCACTGTGTCCATAGCGGACGAAATCAGTGGAATGTTCAGCACTATGTTTCGGGTCAGGGAGGTGGTCAGCTCGACGTTCTTGGGCAGAACCGTGGAGTGAGCGGGCACAAGCAAAACATCATCGAATGTTAGGGCTTCTTCAGCTATACGTAACATAAGATCTACTTTCCGCAAAAGCACATTATACAGACGGGGTCCAGGCTTGTACAGAATGCGACCAACATGCCCCAGTGTCGGCCTGAACGCAGCATCCCCTGGGTACCGGGGTGCCGGCTCGGTCACGGCGAGTCTGAGTGAAACTTAACCCGCCTAGGGGAAACAACCCCTTTCACGGATTGGCCGGAGTTACTGCTTGCCGCGCGGATCGTTGCGCCCATAGCGAAAGTCGGCCAGGGGGATAGTAATGAACAGGCTGAAATAAATGTATGCGGACCAGACTAATTCCTCTTCCTCGAAGAGCAGCGCCAGAACGATCGATACCACGCCGGTAATCAGAACGACCAGCCAGGTGAGACTCATACGCCGGCAGAAATACAGCTCGAAATCGTTAAGGCAAAGCTCCCGCCGATGCTGCAGGGCATTCTGATACAGCGCTATGATGATAATCGATAACGTGATAAGCCCGATGGCCACGAACAGAAACAGGCTGCGCACACCCTCCCAGGTCATGTCAGGCAGCTGAATACCCAGCAGGCCACCGCTCAGATAGAGGACCGAAGCCTGAATGACAAGCTTGATCGGATAGACGAAAATCAACATCAGCATGACCAGGGCAAGACTGAGATAAATCGTCAGCCGGTCCTGCAGGCCAAAGGTACGGCTCCAGGTGGCATGGGATAGCCAGACGGAGCCGATGATCGTGGCACTGATAACAAACGCGGGTATATCCCGGGACAATTCCAACAGTTCCTGGGGACTGCGGGGTATCTCGTCGATACTGATTACCAGCATGGTAAACGCAAAGGCAAAGGCAGCGTCGACAAAGGTTTCGATGCGGGTCATGCTTTCCCCCCGCAACAGCCGCCCGTCGTCTACACGGCAGGTGGCGAGAAATTCCTTGGATAGTGGCTCCACGCCTTACTCCCCGGCCTCACCAAACGCCAGCCTGGCGATAGCAATGCCGCTCTCGCCGGCTACCGAATACAGCAGGTAGATTTCCCCATCCTCCTCGAAGAGGGCCGGATCCCGGAGTTGATTGACCCGCTCATCGATATGGCCACGACGGGATGGCGCGATCGGCAGGTCGGCCCCCTCCCAGCTCATTTCCGGACGCAGTACTTCAACCGGCTCAGAGTCCCGCCAGCTGTGCCAGTCACCTGCCAGGTCGATGGTGGAAAGGAAAATACGTTCCGGGGCATGGCCGGCCTGGGTCCAGAATACATACAGCGTGTTGCCCCGGACCAGCAACGCCGAGTGACGCATGGCCTCGTTGAACAGGTCTGGCCCGGCCGCAAAGTTGCCGATCCCATCGGCTGAACGGTACAGGTATCCCGGCATCGCCAGGGCATAGTAGAAGGAATCGTGCTTCACCACCCTAAAATACGGGCGGCCCAGCACCTCCGGCCGGCCCTGAAAGTGAATGCCATCATGGGAAACGGCCAGTCGGGTCACCTGCTTCCCGACCTCCCGGCCATGCACATACATGACGATCTGCCGCAGGTCCTCGCGCACATGCACATCGGGAGACGCTATATGGGCATAGAGGGCGCCGCTGGCCCCTGGCGCCAGGGAACAGGGTGGACAGGTGGCAGGAAAATAGGAATCCTCCAGTTGCAGGGTGCCGGGTGAATACACTGTCCATGGCCCGGTCAGCTGATCCGCGTAGGCCATGCGGATATAGGTGCCCCTGTGATCAGCGAAGTACAGGTAATATTTACCCAGCGGGTTTTCCACCCAGTCAGGCACGCGGATCAGTGATGGACCCTGAATATTGCCTCCCATACGCTCGTCCATGTCCGGTCTGATGATCGGCCCGTCTCCCAACCGGACCACCGAGATGGCGGGTATTTCCTCGGCATTCAGGCTGCCCCCGGCGATAAACAGGCCTGGCAATAGCAGGCTTACCAGCAGTTTTCCAATTTTCATTACCTCTCTCCCCTTCGGCCTCGTTCACCGGCCTTCTTGATCCGCTTATCCAATCAGCCCTCAGTCCAGCTTTATTCCGGGTTGATTCCAACTTCCTTACCGGCCTTCTGGCCAGGAATACCGCAATCAGCTTCAATTCCTGCCCAACCTACCACATGCCGGACGCATCGTGAACTTGGCTTGCCCCAAAATTACCCGAGACATTACAATACCGTCACCTGTCGATAACCTAGCGACTCTGGCGCCTACAACCATGCAATTCAGAATACTGCGGGAACCCACCTTTCACTTTCTCGCCATGGCGGCGGCAATCTCCTTATTTTACTGGTTATTCAATAACAGCGATTCCCAACCACTGCAGATTGACTGGCAGGAGGTCGAGGCTCGCATTCTGGTTACTGAACTCACCCAAGGCTACCCTGCCACCGAGCAACAGAAACAGGAAATTGAGAATCTGCTGGTCGATGACTACATCCTTGTCATGGAGGCCTACAATATGGGGCTTCAGAACGATGCCCGCATCAACGACATCCTGGCCCAGAAGATGCGTCATGTACTGAGCGGTAACGTGATTCAGCCCTCCGAGCAGGAGCTTGATGCATTCTATCAGCAGAACCAGGCTCTCTATCGGCAGACCGCCAGAGTGACCGCCACCGAACTGGTGTTCAATGACACCGCCCCGCTGCCCGCCGATGTCGCCAGACAGCTGGCTGATGGCGTGGCGGAACAGAATCTGGTCAGCGACCTGGAACCCATTGCGGGCATACTGCCGCGCGTCACCCGCGACGACCTCGCCAGCATTTTCAACCCAGAGTTGGCTGACCAGGTCTTCGAGTCAACGGCAAACCGCTGGATCGGCCCCTACCTCAGCAACCGGGGCCAGCATTGGCTTCAGGTACAGCAGCATTACCCAGCCCGCAACCCACCCCTGACGGAAATCATCGAGCGTGTGAGACTGGACTGGATAGGCCGGGAAGAAGAGGCCCGTCTCCAGGTAGAAATAGACCGTTTGCGAGATCGCTATGCCGTTTCCATTATCAATCGCCCTTCATAACCTGCTCGCCTGTCTGCTGCTGTTTCTGGCGGCCCCGGCGGTCGCGCACGATGTGGATGTTACCGGCGTGGCGCGCATGTTTCTGGACGAAACCTCCCCGGGTTCCTACCGCCTGTCGGTGGTGGATCGCCAGGTTCCTCCCCTGCGTGATCTGACTGACGTAGTGCCTGCACGCTGCACCGTAGTGGAAGGACCACGGACCCAGAGCTTCCACTGCGATCCCCGGCTCGATCAGTCTGATCAGCTGGTACTGCCCTGGTCATTGGAGGGGCTGGTGGTCGTCGCCAGGTGGAGCGACGGATCGGAGGGGTCAGGTTATTTTCGCGGTAATGGTGCCAGGATAGCCGTACCACTCAGCGAGCTGAGGGCCGGCTCCGCCTCCCTGGCGGCTCTTGCCTCGAACTATCTGATCAGCGGTGCGGAACATATACTATTCGGGTTCGATCACCTGCTGTTCGTATTTGGCCTGTTACTGTTATTACGGGGCATCTGGCCCCTGATCAAAACCATCACTGCCTTCACGGTGGCCCACAGCATCGCCCTGGGGCTGGCAGTGCTGGGTGTTGTGAATGTTCCCTCGGCACCAGTGGAAAGTATCATTGCCCTGTCCATCGTGCTGCTGGCCCGGGAAATCATCATGGGGCTGCGGGGCAACCTCAGCCTGGTCCACCGCCTGCCCTGGCTGATCGCCTTCCTGTTCGGCCTGTTTCACGGCCTGGGGTTCGCCGGGGCTCTGGGCGAACTGGGCCTGAGGAACGCCGATATCCCCCTCGCCCTGCTGTTCTTCAACCTTGGCGTGGAGTTGGGGCAGCTGGGTTTTATCGCCGCGGTGCTGGTGATCAACAACCTGATAGGGAAACACTTCATCCAGCGTATGCCACGCCTGGAAACCGCCCTGGCCTATGGCCTGGGCGGAATTTCCACCTATTGGTTGCTGCAACGCCTGCCTGGCCTGCTGGGGTGACGGCCGGCCCGGTTACTGCGGCATATAGCGCTGATGACAACTCTCGCAGGGTGGGTACAACTGATCGTTGCCGGCATTGAACAGTGCCTCCTCATCCTGCTCTGCAATAGCGGCTAGAGCAGCCCGGGCTGCGACAATCATCTGTTGACTGTATTCCTGCCAGTCTTCATTGGCGGCATTGGGGCCGGTGCCATTCAGCAAGCTGCCTGCAGCGACCACCGTCAGGGCGGCGTTCTCAAGTTCCTGCCATTGTGCCGGCGTCTGAATTTCGTAAGCACCCCACAACGTGCCCGTCATCGGGGCAATAATAGCTTTCATTATCTGCTCTACTGTAAGCCCGGAATCCTGCCCAGCTCCACTACTGGCCGCAATCAGGCTTCCCCCGATCAGCACGGTCACTGCCACTTTTTTCAGCCTGGCTCTCATCGTAATACTCCTTTTCCAGTTTCAGCCCGTAACAGTTTACTAAGCGCATTCCAGCGGGTATTGGCCTATATCAATAGCCAATGGGTCAGGCTTCGCGGCAACTGACCCGGCGCTGCTTAACAGTCAGCGCCTAATCTGTTCTAATCAGACCTGATCTGCAAGTGGAATAATCCGGGAGAAAACGCCATGACTATCACGATCACCAACGACCGGGCGGGCTATAACACGCGCCGTCGACGCAGGATGACCGCAGCAGGATTCATGGCAGCACTCTGTCTGGTGTCCGTGTACGCACTGGCCGATGCCTGGACGGAGGCAGAACACGGCTACGCGCAGAACGGCGATGTCCGCATCCACTACGCCACTATGGGTGAAGGTCCGCTGGTAGTGATGATTCACGGCTTTCCGGATTTCTGGTACAGCTGGCGCCACCAGATGGAAGGGCTCAGCAATGACTTTAAAGTTGTCGCCATCGATCAACGGGGCTACAACCTCAGCGACAAGCCTGCTGGCCAGGCCAGCTACAATATGCGGCACCTGGTTGGCGACGTCGCGGCGGTGATTCGCCATTTCGGCCAGGAGAAGGCCATTGTTGTCGGGCATGACTGGGGCGGTATCGTCGCCTGGCAGTTCGCCTTTGCCAATCCGCAGATGGTCGACCGACTGGTCATTCTCAACCTGCCCCATCCCAACGGCATGGCCCGGGAACTGGCCAATAACCCGGAACAGCAGCGCAACAGCGGGTATGCCCGGGCTTTCATCGAGGGCTCTCCCACAGATCCGGACATCTTCTTCGGCGGCCCCATGAATCCGCAGTCTCTGTCCGGTTGGGTCAGCGACCCGGCGGCACGAACACGCTACGTGGAAGCCTTCGGCCAGTCAGACTTCGATGCCATGCTGGCTTACTACAAGGAAAATTACCCGCGGGTGGATGGCAGTGCACCTGCGCCAGCACCGGCCCCGCAGCTGGATGTGCCCCTGCTGATTTTCCATGGTCTGCAGGATACCGCGCTGCACTCCGACGGACTCAATAACACCTGGGACTGGAACGATGCGGATACCACCCTGGTCTCGGCTCCGGATGCCAGCCATTTTGTTCAGCAGGATGCCGCCGAGCTGGTAACCACCACCCTGCGCTGGTGGTTGCTGTCCCGTCAGTGAGAACTGCCGGATCGGGTCGTTAATAAATTTTTGAGATTCTGGCTCTATTTATCTGATTAATAAGAATTTTCAATCCAGAAATCTCTCATCCCCGACACGAAGTAAGCCCCGGTAGCATCCGGGCAAACCCGTCACTCAGCCCAGATAGCCGTGCTGCGCCAGCTGGACCAGATTGCCATCGGGATCGGGAAAGTACAGCTGATCGCCACCGCTGGTCCGGTTGGCCGGGTCGCGGTTTACATTACCCTGTACACCGTGTTCCGCCAGCCTGGCATTCAGGCGATCGGCATCGTAGTCGTCTACCCCGATACACAGATGGTGCATGCCCCGGGTACCGGCGATGTTGTACAAGCCCAGGAAACTCTCGTCTCCGAGGCCCATGTTGAGTCCGCCGTTGGCCGGCCGGCTGATAATTTCCATCCCCAGCACGCGGTTGTAGAACTCGGCTGAGCGGTTCACGTCGCTGACCGACAGAGAAAGATGATTCATCGACCTGCCTGTCGCCACCGGTGCGGGCGTTTGCGCCTGACCCGAACGGGACAGTGCCGCAGCACCGGTGGCCACGAGCAATGAAGTCACCAACTGGCGACGGGTCAGTTTTTTCTCTTCGTATTGGCTGATAAGCGCTTCTATGTGATTTTCCATCGTCAAACTGCCTCCTGAGACTGTTTTATAAACTGTATTTCCACTCTCCCCACCTTGCCTCGATGCTGTTCCCGCTGCCCGGGTCAGCGAAGGACATGGCGTTCCAGCATCTGCCGCCGCACAACCGCGCCGTAGACATTACCCTCGGCATCAACGCCGACACCTTCCGCACCCGAGTGGGGGCCAGTCAGCGACTCGGCATCTTCGATAAAGGCGTGAACGGTCCCGTCAACAGCGGAGCCGATGCGAATCCCCTTCCTGATACCCATCAGTTCATTCGCGCCAGTGTCTGGCCCGGATTCCGAATCCGCCACATAGAGGATGTCATCAGGGGTGATAAAAATCCCGCTGGGTCGGCCGAACTGACGCCATTCGTCCAGGAACTCCCCCTCCTGACTGAACAGCTGGATACGATTGTTCTCCCGATCGCCAACAAACAGGCGCCCCCGGGAATCCATGGCGATGGTATGGGGCTCACTCAATTCACCCGGCCCTGAGCCCTTTCGGCCGAAGGCTTTGATGAAGCGACCGTCTGCCGAGAAATGCACGATGCGGTTATTGACCCCATTGCGATGACTTTCCGCCACAAAGATATCACCGGAGCGCGGGTCGACAACCACGTCATTGGGCCAGAACAGCTGGCCCGGGCTCGATCCACCCTGCCCCCGGACTCCAAGTGTCAGCAATACCTCACCCTCGGAACTGAACTTGAAAACCTGATGACCGATCGCGCCGTTGTCACGGGCATCGGTAACCCACAGATTTCCCTCACTATCAACCGTGGCGCCGTGGGGAAACACAAACAGCCCCTGTCCAAAGCTGGCCAGCAGCTGACCGGCGTAGTCGTATTTGAGTATTGGTGGTTCACTGCGGCCCTCGCAGGAATTGGCGGCACAGCGGTGTACAACATAGATAAAACGACCATCCGGCGATACCTCGACAGCCGTAACGGCGGCCCACTGCATACCCGGCGGCAGCTCCCCCCAGTTGCGCTGTGTCAGGTAGGGCTGTGGCAGATCATTGCGCACACCATGAACCACCGGAGCGGTCGGCTGAGCCCATGCGGCAACGCCGATCAACATGCCGGCAATCAGCCAGGCGGCCCGCGGGTTGAATGTCATCACTTTACCCCCTGTTCAATTTCACCAGTAGACGGGCCGCCTGCAGCCCCTGATTTCGGATACTGCTGCAATCGCCCTGGCCAGTTTACTGCAGCCACTGCCGGAAAGGCAGTAGAAACCGGCTCTGCGGTTACGACTGAAAAGCCCGGTGACGCGGCGTAAGCCATGGATTAAGTCCAGTGGATAGGGTATTTTCGCCAGGATTTTTTCCAGCTTCGTAGGAGCAGTTCATGCGCAGATCTATCAGGTTCATCGCCCTATCCCTCCTGCTGTGGGCATCCGCCTCGTCAGCTCAGGCCCAGTTGCCACCTGCGGGCGATCCCGAGCATCCGGGACGGGAACTCTATGAAAGCAATTGCAGTAACTGCCACGGCAATCCGGAATTCCCGCGCGCCCACGCCTTCGACACCCTGCGCATGATGAACTCCGAGGCCCTGTCCTATGCGCTGACCGAAGGATTGATGTCGACCCAGGGCGCCAGCCTCAGTGCAGAGCAGCGAGAATTGGTAGTTGCTTATCTGGCAGCAGAGGGCGGTTCTGACGCCTGGGTCGCCGGCATGCTGTGCAAAGCGGATGAACGCAATGTCGATCTTACCCAGCCACCCTCTCTGCTTCGCTTCGGGGCAGACGAGAACAACTCCAGACACCTGACGGCGGAAATGGCGGGTCTCTCCACCGCTGACATGGCCAATCTGGAACTGGCCTGGGCAGTAGGCTTCCCGGACACTTCCGGTATGCGGGCGGCACCGGTCATCATCGGCACGACAATATTTTACGCCGCTACCGATACGCAAAAAGTATTTGCTCTGGACATGGATTCCGGCTGTGCCAAATGGGTTTACGAGTCGGCGACACCACTGCGCTCGTCACTGGCCTATGGCACGATCAACGGTTCCGGCACGTTGATTTTTGGCGATATCACCGGGCTGGTGCATGCCGTTGATGCCGCTAGCGGCGTTGCTATATGGGTGAAGAGCGGCCAGGCGTCCAACAACCAGGGTATGATTACCGGCTCGCCGGTCGTTCACGAGGACAAGATCATCGTTCCCATCTCCGGCTCCGGGGTGCTGACCGGCGACAACCCGCGCTACGAATGCTGTGAAAACCATGGCGCTGTTACCGCCCTCGATGTAGCCACTGGCGACAGGATCTGGGAATACCACACCATGCCTCCCGCCACGTATAACGGCATGGAGAATTCACTGGGCGTCAAGCTGAAGGGTCCTTCCGGTGCGCCGATCTGGTCCACACCAACGGTCGATGCAAAGCGCGGTCTGGTGTACGTCACCACCGGGGAAAATACCTCTCTGCCCACCACCGGAACCAGTGATGCCATTATCGCCCTGGATCTGGAGACGGGTGCGGAAAAATGGGTATTTCAGGCCCTGGCCAATGACATGTGGAATTATGCCTGTGCGGGACGCCAGCCGGGCCCCAACTGCATCATCGAGGGCGACACCATTTCGTTCGACTATGATTTTGGTGGGCCGGCCATCCTGGTACAGGACAACGGCAGGGAACTGCTGCTTGCCGGTCAGAAATCCGGCGACCTGTGGGCTGTTGATCCCGGCACGGGAACCGTGATCTGGAACCAGCGGGTCGGACAGGGCACTGCCCTGGGTGGCAATCACTGGGGGATCGCCAGCGACTACCAGCGGGCCTTTCTCACCATCAACGACCCGGTAATGGGCCCCGGTGGGGGCAGTCAATCAGGGATCCACTCTTTCTTTGTCGGCACCGGCGAACCCAGCTGGTCCTTCGCCGTAGAGCCCGACTGTGATGAGGGTCGCGCAGAACGAATCAACGGCTGCCAGGGGCTTTATGGTTTCTCGGCTACTCCGCTGTCCGTCGACGGGGCTGTGATCAGCGCCGGTCTGGACGGCCGGCTGTTTATCTTCGACTCGCAATCCGGTGACATTCTGTTCCAGTACGACACGGCCGTGGACTTCGAAACAGTCAACGGCGTGGAGGCCAGGGGCGGCTCTATCGACAGTCATTCCATCGCCGCCGGCTCCGGTATGGTGATTATCGGTTCCGGTTACGGACAATTCAGCCAGACCCCTGGCAATGTGCTGCTGGCATTCCGGCCCAAGAACTGACAACCCGGACACTGCAAATCAGGAACTTCTGTCTTAATCTTAGCCTTAGTCCCTGGCGCCGCGCCCTGACCTGGTCACTCAATTTGTCCGGGCCGGCGACCAGTAACCGGGGCGGGCAGGCTGGCTTTTTGCCAATTCTGTCGCATTTTGCACTTTTTGCAATTTAATTTGTTGACTTGCTCGGAAACGCTGGTAATTTTAGCAAAATCACCGGATAAATGGATTTTGCGACATGACACTGCCTGCCGATGTACGCCAGAACCGCTATACCGAAAACGGTGCGTGGCTCCCATGGGATACACAATCTGTCCACGACACCCTCGCCGGCACCACGAATAGTGCCTCGCTCCGAACCACGGAGCGCGCCCTGGAATCCTCAAACCTGATCCCCACCACCCTGGACGTTAAGGAAGTGGTGGACGAATCCGGTCGGAATCCCAGGCTTAACGTCCTGAACGCCCTGCAGCAGAACGCCAGGAGCAAACGCTTTACCACGCTGATTTTGCAGGAATACCTCAACAAGGATGGTCTGCGGGTCCTGTTCAGTAACGATCTGCGCGGAGGACGGCGCTGGGTATACCTGCTTTCCGACCAAGACGAGCAGGAACTGACCGAGGCCCTCAAGGCGCTTGCAGATGAACGCAACGTTTTGCTGTTCCCCCATGGCAACGTGACGGCCAGGATTCGCGCCCTGCAGAAACAGCTTGATACGCCTTATTTACCACTGGCCTCAGGCAGGCAGATACAGTTCGGCCTGCCGGCGTATCACGAACCCAGCACCAATGCTGACTGGCACATCCCCCCTGCGGCAATGAAATCCGGCCATACTCTGAGCAATCTTGATCGGCTGGAAGCGGACAGCATTCACATCCTCAGGGAGGTGGTAGCCCAGGCGAAAAACCCAGCCATGCTGTTTTCCCTTGGCAAGGATTCCTGCGTCATGTTACACCTGGCTCGTAAAGCCTTTTACCCCAGTCCGCCTCCGTTTCCACTGGTGCATATCGACACCCGCTGGAAATTTAAGGCCATGTATGAATTCCGCGATGAGGTGGCCCGCGAAAGCGGCATGGACCTGATCGTTCATGTGAATCCGGAAGCGATAGAAAAAAACATAAACCCATTCGACCATGGCAGTGAACTGCATACCCACATAACCAAAACCGAAGGTCTCAAGCAGGTACTCGATCACTACAAGATCGATGTAGCCCTGGGAGGGGCTCGCCGCGACGAGGAAAAAAGCCGGGCCAAGGAGCGGGTGTTTTCGATCCGCAACAGCAGCCATCGCTGGGATCCTAAACGACAGCGACCGGAATTGTGGAATCTCTACAACGGCTACAAAGCGCCTGGCGACAGCATTCGCGCTTTTCCGCTGTCTGACTGGACCGAACTGGATATCTGGCAATACATCTACCGGGAGCAGATACCGATTATCCCCCTGTATTACGCAGCCTATCGACCCGTGGTGGAACGCGACGGTATGCTGATGATGCTGGACGACGACCGCACCGAACTATTCGAGAATGAAAAAGTGCAGATAAAGAAGGTAAGGTTCAGAACTCTTGGCTGTTACCCTCTGACCGGCGCCATCGAATCGGATGCCGATGATCTGCCCTCGATAGTACTGGAGTTGCTGCAGAGCAGAAGCAGTGAACGACAGGGGCGCGTCATTGACAAGGATTCCAACGCTTCCATGGAAAAGAAAAAGCAGGAGGGCTATTTCTGATGAGCAAGGCTAACGAACAACAGGCCTCACTGGAAAAAGTAAAAGCCTATATCGAAAATCAGGCCACCCTCGATCAACTGCGATTCATCACCTGCGGCAGTGTTGACGACGGAAAAAGCACTCTGATCGGACGAATGCTCTACGAAGCTCAGTCAATTTTTGAAGACCAGATTGCAACGCTGGAATCGGATTCCAAAAAGCTGGGCACCCAGGGAGGCGAGATTGATTTCGCCCTGCTGGTCGATGGACTGGCGGCAGAGCGCGAACAGGGTATCACCATCGACGTGGCCTACCGGTATTTCAACACCGACAGACGCAAATTCATCGTGGCAGACACACCAGGTCACGAACAGTTTACCCGCAACATGGTAACCGGGGCTTCTCACGCGGACGTGGCTGTGATTCTGATCGATGCCTCGCAGGGTGTTTTAACCCAGACCCGCAGACATTCCTTTATTACTTCCCTGCTGGGTATCAAACACGTAGTGCTTGCCGTCAATAAAATGGACCTGGTGGGCTTTCGACAGAATGTATTCGATAGCATTGTCGAAGACTACAAAGCCTTCGCCCGGAACCTTGAGTTCGCAACCGTCACTCCTATCCCCCTTTCTGCCCTGTTGGGTGATAACGTGATCGAACGCTCAGGCAATATACCCTGGTATAAAGGTCCGACCCTGCTGGGATTTCTGGAAACAGTAGAGATCACTCATTCCCAGGACGCCGCTCCGTTCCGGTTTCCCGTTCAGTGGGTAAACCGCCCCAATGCGGACTTCCGCGGATACACCGGAAAGATCGTCAGTGGCAAAGTAAAACCCGGCGACAGCATCCGGGTCCTGCCGTCAGGAGAGATCGCCAATGTTGCGACTCTCAACCTGTATTCGGCAGATATGGAAGAGGCTGTTACCGACCAGTCGATAACCCTGACCCTGGACCGGGAAATCGATATCAGTCGTGGTGACGTCATCGTGGCCGCGGATTCGCCGTCAGAGGTTTCCGATCAGTTCGAAACCTCGCTGGTCTGGATGGACACCGAAGCGGGGTTCGTGGGGCGCTCCTACTGGTTGATGATCGGCACCATGCGGGTTAATGCCACTGTCACGGATATCAAGTACAAGTACAACATCAACACCTTCGAAAAGCTGCAGTCCCGCTCCCTGGAACTGAATGACATTGGAGAAGTGACCATCAATCTGGATCAGCCGATCCCTTTCGAAGCCTATAAGCAGTGCCGGGACCTCGGCGCGTTTGTACTGGTCGACCGCTACAGCTTTGCCACAGTTGGCGCCGGCATGATCAATTTTTCTTTGCGCCGGGCCCAGAATGTGCACCGCCAGGCATTGACCGTAGACAAGGATGCCAGGGCCAAACTGAACGGTCATCGCCCACGGGTCCTCTGGTTCACCGGACTCAGCGGATCGGGCAAATCGACAGTTGCCAACGCCGTGGAAAAGGCCTTGCACAAGAAAGGCGTGCGCACCTATATCCTGGATGGCGACAATATCCGCCACGGCCTGAACAAGGACCTGGGTTTTACGGATGCCGACCGAGTGGAAAACATCCGTCGAATTGCCGAGGTGGCGAAACTGATGGTCGATGCCGGACTGGTGGTTCTGACGGCGTTCATTTCTCCGTTCCGCTCGGAACGGGACATGGCCAGAGCGCTATTCGATCCGGGAGAATTCCTGGAAGTCCATATCCACGTACCACTCGAAGTCGCCGAACAGCGGGATCCGAAAGGGCTCTACAAAAAGGCCCGCAAAGGTGAGCTGCCCAACTTCACTGGCATCGACAGCGCCTACGAGGCTCCCGAGGCAGCAGAGATAACCCTGCCCACAGAGGAACTATCGATTGAGGAGAGTGTTGCCCGGGTACTGACCGCTATGGAGGAAATATAACCGCGGCTGGAAACAGTCGAGTGAGCAGCGAGGTGAGTGTGTGAGCCTGCATGCCCGAGTTCAATTATTGAACCTGCATTCCTGAACAAGGCGCCCGCGCACACCTCCAGCTCTGCAGGGCCCGGGTCGCCTCACCAACAACCCTGCCCCGCCGCCAGTGAATGACAGTTAACAGGGCGCCGGAGAGCGGCTCCTCAATCAAGCGGCGGATAAAAATCCCCCAACCTGACCTCGATTCCACTGCCTTGCAGCTCTGTCACGAGGCGCTGCAGCGTCTGCTCAACAGTCAGGCTGCCCGGTAATCCCGGCCCCTGGTAAGCGGGGTTGAGGGCACGACGCGCGTAATCCTGGTCATAGTGATAGGGATAAACCACTTCCGGAGCGATAAGTCGGGCACACTCGGCCACAGCCGCCGGTGTCATTCGTCCAAGCGGCACATTCATGGGCAGGAAAGCCACATCGATATCCTCCAACGCCTTGACTTCATCGACACACTCCGTCACACCGGCAAAGTAGAAGCGCCTGCCGCCGAGCTCCACCACATAGCCATTAGCTTCCCCCTTGGGGTGGGAAGGCTCTCCCGGAATAATGTCGTAGGCTGCCACCGCCTCGACTGTAATACCCGCGATGGTGAGGCGTTCACCGTTGGCCATCACAATGCCCTCCGGTAACTGGTCCCGCCCGTTGGCGGCAATTACCACCGGCGTTTCAGGCCTGCTTAATTTCGCGACGGCAGCAACATCCAGGTGATGGCCGACGTTGTCAGTAATCAGTATCAGATCAGCGACTTCGGCACCCGGCAACCCAAGGCGATCCCAGGGGTCAACCTGCACTACTCTGCCCTGGTACAAAAGCTGCACACTCGAATGAATCAACGGCTTGATCTCGACAGGGCCTGACTCCCCGGGCACACTGTCCGCGAAAACAAGCGAACCCGAAACCAGAAAGCCACCAACAAAACCGGCAATTTTTTTCATGCTTTGCTCCTGATACCTGTCAACTGGTCTGCTGCCTTGTTCAGGGCAGCCGGTAGGCGAGCAGCTCGCCGGAATAGCCGCTGCCGCTGACGGCTACAACCAGATATTGCTCACCGTCAAGACTGTAAGTCATGGGTGACCCGGTTTGTGGCGCCGGCAGCCTGATGGCACCCACCTCCTTTCCGCTGGTCTTGTCATAGGCCCGCAACCAGGCACTGCGCTGACCGTCCGCACCAGTGGTTGCCTCCGCCTCGCCCGCTATCAATAGTGACGCGGTAACAAGAGTTCCTACCGAAGCACCCTGCCCCGTGCGGGGTATTTCGAGCCCCTGCAGGGCCGGATGATTTTTTACCCGGTCAGGTGTCTCACCATGAGGAATACTCCAGAGCAGCTCTCCTTTATTCATGTCGATTGCGCTGATAACGCCATAGGGCGGTTTCAGCAGCGGTAACCCCTCCACCAGCAGGCTGCGCGGTGGATTACCCCGCCGCGAACCCGGCGTACTGGATCCGGCCCCATTGAATTCTGTTCTGCCTCCTCCCGCACTGGAGCCTGCGCCCCCGGAAGTACGCGGCCCTGTAACAGCATTGCCCTGAATGTAGGCCATGTCCGACTGCCCTGGATAAGGGGCCACGAGCCCCAGACTAGTCACTGAGCTGTTGGAGGCAACGTAGAGAATGCCGGTTTCCGGGTCGAACGAGCCACCCGGCCAATTCGTACCGCCGCCTGTCGACGGTGCCATCAGGGTTCCCAGCGGGCCGTCAATCTGACTGACCACTGGTGGTGTAAACAACGGGCCCAGCTTATGCCAGCTGGCTATTTCCAGGGCCTGCCGCCGCAGCGCCGGCGTGTAATCTATCAGGTCGTCAACGGTGACGCCCTGCCGGTCATAAGCGGGTGGCCTGGCAGGATGTGGCTGAGTTGGCGAATACCATTCACCCGGCACATCACCCTGCTCCACCGGTTGTTCTTCGATCGGCCAGATCGGCTCCCCGGTTTCGCGGTCGAACACATAGAGAAATGCCTGTTTAGTAGGTTGAGCTACGGCTTTCACAGCCCGGCCATCCACTACGATGTCCATCAGTATGGGAGCACAGGGAATGTCGTTGTCCCATATTCCGTGGTGCACGAGCTGGTAGTGCCACTTGCGCTCGCCAGTATGCAGGTCCACGGCAACCAGCGATTCTGCAAACAGATTATCGCCAGGGCGATAAGCACCGTAATAATCCCCGGTACCGGCCTCTACCGGCAGATAGACAGTCTCCAGCTCTTCGTCGACCGAAATCTGAGCCCAGACACCTGTGTTGCCGGTGTACTCCGCCGAGCCGTTCAACCAGGACTCATAACCGTACTCGCCACGAAACGGGATGGTATGGAAGATCCATAACCGTTCTCCGGTGCGGACATCGAACCCCCGCACAAAGCCTTTTACATTCTCGCGACTGCGGGGATTGCCTCCAGTGCGATGTGCAGCGCCCACGATAATGACGTCCTTAGCAATGGCAGGCGTAGCATGCAGGCCTATTTCTCCGCTAATCAAGTCAATCAGCTGATCTGCGTTCTGCTTTAGATCGACGATTCCATCAACGCCAAACGTTGGAACCGGCCGGCCTGTTTCCGCATTCAGAGCAATCATTTGATAGCCAGGTGTCACATAAATTACACGGCGTTCTTCACCATCCTGCCAGAAGGCAAGGCCCCGCCCCGACAGCTGGCGGGGCGCATTGGCCGCCCGCTCACCTTCATCAATACTGAAAACCCACTTGAGTTCCCCGGTTCTGGCGTCCAGGGCCACGACTGCGCGCCGGGTCCCGGCAGTGCTGTAAACCATACCGTCGATCATCAGCGGCGTGGACTGAAAACGATATTCGGGGGTGGCTCCCAGATTGTCGGTCTTGAAACGCCAGGCCACTTCCAGCGTTGCGAAATTGTCCCCGTCGATCTGACCCAGGGGTGCGTAGCGGGTGTGACCAAGGTCGCCCCCGTAAGTTGACCATTCCCCATCGGCAGCCCCCTTCTGCGCGCTGGCGTGAACAGCTGTCAGCAAAAGGAGAAATAACCAGGCGGGACCAAGCACTGAATGCCGATTAACCATAGATGACACCGTTATTATTGTTATGCGATCACTGACGCAGCGGACCAATGCCCACGTCGGCCTGAGAATCCGTAGGATACAGTAATCCCGGAAGTCTAGCACAGGCCTGATCCCGGTCGACAATACCACCCGGCATGACAAACCGGCGGCTATCAATTACCATTTCTGAAGGCGCTCCCCGGGACGTGCACGGGGACCTGCAAGCCGCCTATAGATAGAAAAAAAATAACAATGAATATCTGAAGGTTACCCCATAAACCTCATCTCAAACATGACTCTCTTACGAACCGTGACCACCAGCATCCTGCGCCAGACAACCTGCCTGCTTCAGGCCGCGCTGATCGCGGCAGTACCATTCGGAGCGGGAATGATCCCCGCCCAGTCCCTTGGACAGGCTATTCCCTTGTCGGATCAGATCTGGTCTGCCGAAGTGATTCGCCCCAGCGGGCAGCCGGTAGTGCCCTTGTTTGACGGCTGGTTTCCCAATGCAGATGGGACCAGTACCCTGTGTTTCGGCTACTTCAACCTCAATACTGAACAGTCTTTTGATGTGCCGGTCGGGCCATTGAACCAGCTGAGTGACTCCCGATTCGAAGCCCTGCTGCCTACTCATTTCGAACCGGTACCGCCGCGTTATCGACACAAGTTCTGCGTTTTCACCGTTACTGTACCTGCCGGCTTTCCCCGCGACGAAACCGTAGTCTGGTCCCTGACCACCAACGGGCAGACGCTCAGCGTACCGGGCCACACCCTGCCTGCCTACATTCTTGACGAACCTGTTTCTGATGGCCGCGGTGACATCGCCCCGCTGGTCAGGCTGCGCCCGGACAGTGCAGGAGTGCGCGGACGCGTCGGAATTCACTCCCGTCGACCGATTAACGGGTCTGTCGGCACAGCTGTGCAACTGAGTGCCTGGATAGAGCACCCGGATCCGCGCGTGTGGGTGGGCTGGTCGAAGCACTCCGGCCCCGGTAATGTCTTATTCAGCATCGCGGAATCCGAAGTTGCCAGCAATCGGAATGCAGCGTCAGTAACCGTATTGTTCGACCAGCCGGGAGATTACGTAATCCGCCTGCAGACAATCGACAGCGTGGCCGCATTTGAATTCTACTGCTGTCACAGTAACGCCTATTTTCATGTCAACATAACCGACTAACAGCCTGCTGAGCCAACCGGACCAACCGCGAGGAGCATTGTATGAACGTCAGTTTCAAGCCCACCCTGAAATCAGTCCTTGGTTATCTCATCCTCGCAGGCTTGTTTCCTTTAAACGCTGCAGCCCAGGACAGTGACAGGCCACCAACCTATTCCCGCGAAGTGGCGCCCATTCTGCAGCAGAAATGCCAGACCTGCCACAACCCGGAAGGCATAGGCCCGATGCCCCTGATGAACTACCAGCAGGTACAACCCTTCGCAGCGCTGATCAAGGATCGCGTGACCCGCGGTATCATGCCGCCCTGGCATCTGGACAGAACCACTGGCATACAGAGCTTCAAGAACGACATCTCCCTGAGCGACCAGGAAATATCACTGATTGCCGCCTGGGTGGACGCTGGCTCGCCGGAGGGCAACCCGGCCGACCTGCCACCGGCTGTTGAGCTTCCCAGTGGGGAGCAATGGCAACTGGCAGAACAATTGGGACCGCCGGATATTATTCTGAAGTCCACCCCTTACGACGTCATCGCCAATGGCCAGGACCAATGGTGGATGCCCAACGTCAGATTTCAGGGCCTGAGCCGGGAACGCTGGCTTCGCGCGGCAGAATTCAAACCGTCGTATCCCCTGGGTAAAAAGGTGGTTCATCATGGGCATGCGGTGCTGATACCCGATGGGGAAAGGCGCCAGGTAGCACTGTCACGCTATGGCGTTGGGAAGTCATTCGAGATTTATCCTGAGGGCACCGGTATGCGGGTACCGACCAGTGGCACCATTGCCTGGAATCTGCATTATTTCCCGGTCGGCGCTGAAGGTCCGGCCGACGTGGTTGAGGTAGGGCTGTGGTTTTATCCGGAGGACCAGCGGCCGGAACTGGAAACAGCCGGCGAGGTGCTGATGCGGGTTGATGGTGGTAACGGGATGGCGCGAGGGCAGGATATTCTCATACCGCCCCACGGCTACCAGGTTCTGCAGGGCACCCATATTCTCGAATCCCCGGCAACGATTCACAGTTTTCGCCCGCATCTGCACATGCGTGGCAAAGTCATGACCATGGAGGCCATTTACCCCGACGGCCGCAAGGAAGTGCTCAGCCAGGTTAACAAGTACAACCACAACTGGCAGATTTCCTACCAGTACGACGACGATGTAAAGCCATTGCTGCCCAAAGGCACGGTGTTGCAATTTACCTCCGTGTTTGACAATACGGCCAACAATCCCCTGAACCCCGACCCCAACCAGTGGGTGGTTTTCGGCCGCCGGGGCGTTGACGAAATGAGCCATGCCTGGGTCGGTATCACTTACATGAACGAGGAACAGTTCAGCCGCGCCGTTAGCGAGCGACGGGCAAGGCAGCAAACCCTACGCCTGGGCGCCGGACGATGAAGACTGTCTCTATCCTTGACCGCCTCAGCCTGGGCACAGCCCTGTGGCTCAGCATCGCATTCCCGGCCAACTCCCAGTCCCAGGCCGGTTTTCTCTCTGCCCAGGCCGATGAAGGCGGCAGAATCTACCAGGCAGCCTGTGCAGTCTGCCACCTGCCGAATCTGCAGGGCGCCTTTGAGTCACCGGCGCTGACGGGCAGCAATTTCGTCAATAACTGGGGGCCGCGCCAGGTCGGCGAGTTCCTTGCCTACCTGCAACAATCGATGCCGCCCCAGGCGCCCGGTTCCCTGGCAGACTCTGATTACGCCAATGTTACCGCCTTCCTGCTGGAGGCTAACGGTATTGTTGCCGGTGAGTCGCCCCTGGACTCTGCGACCCCGGGCCTGATGATCGCCGCCGCGCAGATCACCGGACCCGCCAGCGGGGAAATCCGCTACCCGGCACCCGGCAGCCCCGGCACCCGCCCTTCCCCGGAAGCCCGGAACCGCGCACCGGAAGTTGGCACGATTTTCCAGACCGATACGGCGCTTACCCGCACCTTCCAGTCGGTGGACGGCTTTACCAATGTCTCCACGGCGGACCTGGCAGACCCGCCCGCCGCAGACTGGGTTTACTGGCGGCGCACACCCCAGAGCCAGGGGTACAGTCCGCTATCCCAGGTCGACCGGAGCAACGTAGGCAGGCTGCAACTGGCCTGGGTATGGGGTATGGAACCTGGACGCAGCCAGCCGGCCCCTCTGGTCCGGGACGGCATCCTTTTCATCCCGAACTTCGGTAACGTCATTCAGGCACTGGATGGCAGAGATGGTACCCTGCTCTGGGAATACCGCCGCCAGTTCCCCGCCGGCGGGCGCCAGGGTGGCAATCTCAGGACCCTGGCTTTGTGGGAAGACCTGGTTTTCGTCGCCACTACGGACGCCCATCTGGTAGCCCTGGACGCCCGCAGCGGTGTCGTCCGGTGGGATACGGAACTGGCCGACGAGAGCCACGGCTATTCCAACAGCAGCGGACCCATTGTCGCTGACGGCGTGGTAATCAACGGCATCAACGGCTGCCAGCAGTTTTACCCGGAAAGCTGCTTTATTACCGGCCACGATGCTCGCAGTGGGGTCGAGCTGTGGCGGACTTATACCGTGGCGCAACCCGGCCAGCCAGGCGACGCCAGCTGGGGCGGACTGCCAGTGGAGTTTCGCGGCGGTGCCGACGTCTGGCTTACTGGAAGCTGGGACCCCGAGCTGGGACTGGTGTTTTTCGGCACGGCGCAGGCTAAGCCATGGATGGCGGCAAGCCGGGGCCTCACCACCGAAGATGCCACTCTGTATGCCAATTCCACCCTTGCCCTTGATCCGCAGGACGGTCGTCTGGTCTGGTACCGGCAGCATGTACCGGGCGAGTCTCTGGATATGGATGAAGCCTTTGAACAGGTATTGGTGGATGTGGCTGATGAACCCTACCTGCTCACCATTGGGAAAAGCGGCATCCTCTGGAAACTGAACCGCCGCACCGGTCAATTCCTGGGCCTCACGCAGACTGTCTTTCAAAACGTCTTCGAGGAAGTCAACATCGAGACCGGGGAACTTCGCTACCGCGAGGATATTCGCAACATGCAGGTGGGTGAATGGCTGTCAGTGTGCCCCTCCACCGCCGGCGGTCACAACTGGCAATCCAGCGCCTACCATCCGGCGACACGACAACTGGTGATCCCGCTCAGCCAATCCTGCATGGAAATGTCACCCCGCACGACCACGTTTGAAATCGGTTCGGGCGGCAACCAGGGGGATCGCAGATGGATGGAAATGCCGGGCACTGACGGCAGGTTCGGCAAGCTCGCTGCCTACGATGTAGAGACTCTGGAGGAATCCTGGAGTATCGAACAGCGGGCGCCCTTTCTGACTGCTGCGCTTACCACAGCCGGCGGGCTGGTCATCATCGGTGACTATGACAGAGTGGTGCACGCTCTGGACGTGGAGACCGGAGAGGAACTTTGGCGCACCAGGCTGGCCACTTCCGTGCAGGGATTTCCAATCTCTTATGCCATCGATGGTGAACAGTACATTGCCATACCCGCAGGCCGGGAAGGCGGCAGTCCCTGGCGCATTGGCAATTTCCTGACACCGGAACTGGTCAGCCCGGAAGGGCACAACGCGCTTTACGTATTCAAACTGGGAACAACGGAGGGTCAGGTAGCCCGTTGATCCGGGCTACCCAGCCTGAGAGGTTTTACCGGGTCTTGATCAGACGCAGGACAAAGCGGTCGGTCGCACCCCGAATGGTGCTGTCAAATACTGCCAGGCTGCGATCATCGTCCGGGTTTTCCAGCAGCGGGCTGCTGGCGGATACGAAGAAACCGGCCTTCTGAGCATCGGCCACTACCTGAGCTTCCAGCGCTCTGTGCAAAGGACCCGGATCGTAAACCGGGTGTCCGGCATGCTCGATGATTCCCAGCACGCCACCAGGCTTCAGTACACGACGCAACTCGGCCAGAAATTCAGCGACTGCATCGGGATTATCCTGCAGGTAGAGTTCGTGGAACTCCAGAGCAATAACCGCCACGTCGACGGAATTGTCCGCCAGCCCCAGGTCATCGGGGTTACGGTTAAGCTGCTCCACGTTACGCAGTCGATTGTTGGCCAATCTTGCATCAATGGCAGCCGTGGTGCGCTCGCCCCGCTGGCCGGTCAGTGACGCAGGTGAGTTCTGCATGTAGACCATGCCGGAAGGACCAACAGCCTTGGAAAGCACTTCGGTGTAGTAACCGGCCGCCGCAATCAGGTCGATCGCGGTCATGCCCGACTCCACGCCGAGGAAATCCAGCACTTCAGCTGGTTTTCTGCCGGCATCACGGGCTTTATCCGCTTCCGGTCGCAGCGGGTCATCGGCCAGCTTGGTATTCAGGGCCGCGACATCCAGAGCGGCCGCAACCGAGCAGAAAAAAGTGAGTGAAATTGCTGTAGCAGCTAACAATGTTCTCATAGTAATACCCTGTTTTATTGTCATTTTCCTCAAATCGACGAGCGGCCCCTCCCTCCCCCGGACATTGCCGGCTGGGGCTACACTGCTGACGTCCAACAAGGACGCCCAAGGACCGCAGATCAGGGTGCAGGTTACTATGAAAGTCACTGCCAGGGAAACTCAAAGTCGGACTCCCGGCTAAAATCCACCAGCCCGGCTACGATGCAGGTTTGGGTCAGGTCTGCGCGGTTCGAGATTCCGGGGCCGGAGTCCAGGGTTCAGAGTTCGAAATGCTGGATTACGGGAATCGGACAGCGCACTGCTGGCAGGTCAGTCAGAAATTTACCGGTGCGGGTAGAGATCACGGTAGCGCTTTGCGCTAGACTACGCCCATGGCCCTGCTCCCTGACTTCGCCCCGCTAAACGACGCCACGACCGCGCCAGCCCGCCCCCAGGTGCTGTCGGTAACCAGCCTGAACCGCATGGCCCGCTCGCTGCTGGAAGGCAATTTCCCCGCCGTTCTGGTGGAAGGGGAAATTTCCAACTTCAGCACCCCGGCTTCCGGACATTGGTACCTCACCCTCAAAGACCGGCACTCCCAGCTCCGTTGCGCCATGTTCCGCAACGACAACCGCAAGGTGCGCTTTCGTCCCGGCAACGGCAATAATGTGCTCGCCAGGGGGCGCCTCAGCCTCTACGAGGCCCGGGGTGACTACCAGTTAATCATCGACGATCTGGAGGAAGCCGGCGACGGGGCACTGCGACGGGCCTTCGAACAGCTCAAGGCACAGTTGGCCGAGGAAGGCCTGTTCGATGCATCGGCGAAGAAAGCACTACCCGCACGGATTCGGCATGTGGGGGTCATCACCTCCCCGACCGGTGCGGCAATCCGCGATATCCTGACCGTTTTGCGACGCCGCTTCCCTGCTACACGGATAACCGTGCTGCCCGTTCCGGTACAGGGTAAAGAAGCCCCGCCAGCCATTGTTCAGGCGATCGGCAGGGCCAACCGGCTGGCGGAGAAGCTCAACCTGGATGTGCTGCTCGTAGCCCGAGGTGGCGGGTCTCTGGAAGATCTGCAACCCTTCAATGAAGAATCCGTTGCCCGGGCAATCCATGCCAGCAGCCTGCCGGTAGTGTCGGGAGTGGGCCACGAAATCGACTTTACCATCACCGACTTCGTGGCGGATTTAAGGGCACCCACTCCTTCCGCCGCCGCGGAATTACTCAGCCCTGACCAGCAGGACACTCTTCAGGCACTGGGGGCAAAGCACCTGCAACTGACCGGCTGTATGCGCCGTAAACTGATCCAGGCCCGGCAGAAGCTGCGCTGGCTGACCACGCAGCTTAAACACCCGGGCAAGCGCCTGCTGGATCATGCCCAGACTCTCGACATTCTCGACAGTCGCCTTAAGCGTGCCCTGCACTGGCAACTGCAGCGACGCAACAACACCCTGAAGGAATTATCGAGAACACTGTTGTCCAGTTCGCCACAGCAAAGAATAGCCAGCCTGAAGGGCAGCAGTGAAAACCTGCGTAAGCGCCTGGCGCTGACCATGTCGACTGCCTGCAGAATTCGACGCAGCAACCTGCAACAGCTTGTGCGGAATCTGAATGCGGTGAGCCCCCTGAACACACTGGCCAGAGGCTTCAGTATTACCTATCTGGAAAATGACAGCGTGCTCAGGGATGCCGGGACAGTAGAACCTGGCCAACTGATCACTACAAGGTTGCAGCGTGGCTCCATCGAATCGAAGGTGGTCGGCATTGTCGACAATACCGCCAAGAACTGAATCTCAGCAGCCCAATCCGCCCGTAACGTTCTTTCCTGCTCCGACACTAAATGTGCAACCTGGCACACAATCAATCAACCCAACGCGTATTCGCTGAATCCGCGAACTGTTGTGTCAATGCAACCCGTCACTGATGCAACCCGCGCCACTCCAGGCGCATAGCACTGATCAATCTTTTTTTATCTTTGCCAACCTTGATGAGAACAACACTGGCAGACCTGCACCCCGATTTCTCCCTGGTCAATTTCCGAACTGACCAGACCTGCGCCAGCGCACGTTTCGCCTGTGAACCTGCTTGCAAAAAGCCTATGGAACAACAGCTTTGCAGGAACAATTGTGCGGTAGATCTAGTTACCAAAAATACTCTCGTGAGAAAGTAGCCTCTCTCAATGGTCAGTTGCAGCGGTCCCTGAGAAAAGCCCGGTTAAAAGCCCTGACAAATGCAAGGGAAAAGAAAAATAGCAACCCTGCTGGAAAGAGATCATGCAGTTTCTGGAAACACTGTTTATGTTACTTGTAGGTCATGCCCTGGCTGATTTTGTTCTGCAGCCCGAGGCGATGGGCTATGGTAAAAACAGGAACAGTGCAATACACGACAAAGAACAAGGCCTGTTTCCTCACTGGTGCTACTGGATGACCGGGCACTCCCTCATACATGGCGGAATAGTGTTCCTGATTACCGGCAATGTACTACTCGGTTTAATAGAGACCCTGTCCCATTGGATAGTCGATTTCCTGAAATGTGAAGGCCGCCTGAGCCTGCACCAGGATCAGGCTATTCATGTAGCCTTCAAGATCATCTACGCCGCACTTCTCTGAGCAACCCTAAAATAATAAAGGAGCTTCCGGCTGTTTCCGGTTCTGCTTATCAACCTTCCGCAGTCAGTTTTGAACCCTACCCTGAATGCGTTTATAGTAGCCGTTTGCGATGACAGTCCCATTCACGGAGCCAGCAATGAATAAGCGCGAGCAACAACGATTAAAGAAAGAACAGAAGCAGCAGTCCGAAGCCAAGAAGCAGCAGAGCAGGCAACTGATGCTGAAGGTTGGGTTGTACGTGGTTGCTCCCTTGTTTGCACTTTTGGTCCTGTTTACCATTTTCTCCCAAGGGCCGACTTATTCACCGGTCGAAATAGCGGAAAACGATCACATCCGGGGCAACCCCGCGACCCCGGTTACGATTACAGTCTATGCGGACTTCCAATGCCCTGCCTGTGCCCAGGAAAACCAGCTGATGTCACGGGCCTGGCCCACAATCAGCAACCGGGCGCACCTGGTTTTCCGGCACTTTCCCATTACCGCCACGCACCCCAACGCATTCCGGGCATCGCTTTATGCCGAGGCCGCGGCCAGACAGGGGCGCTTCTGGGAAATGCATGATTACCTGTTTCTCAACCAGGCCCTGTGGGGACCCTCCGGCAACCCAATGGATGAGTGGGACAGCTATGCGCTGGAGTTAAACCTGGATGTCGAACAACTGCACGCGGACATGGATACCGACGAGGTCATTCAGAAGGTGCGAAATGATCAGCGGGGAGGAACCCAGGCAGGAGTGCGCGGCACGCCGACCGTGTTCATCAACGGCGATCTGGCATCAATAACCACGGTAACAGGGCTGGTCGAACTGGTTAACGAAGCTTACGGGGCGGCATCCGGCGGCTAGCAAATCGGCTGGCGAGGCGCCTGCTTGCCATGCGCTCCCTGGCCAGCCACAGCAGGTCGCAAAAATTGCTGCCGCTGCTTTTGACCAATAGCTCCGGTATCCACCTCAGACTCTCCGTTCCCGCAACTGCTGCGGCGGTTAACCTGCGACTATTCTTAGCTGGCCGCCTTTTCTTTCCACGACCTGAGCGGCTGTTTAAAAACGTTGTGTGCACAGCCAACAGCTTTTTTACTGCCTGCTAATGAGAGGCCAGATCCTCCACCAGATCTGCAAATCTTTTGAGCAGGCTCGCCGACTCAGGCGTGGGTCTTACCGTCTGCAGCAAGGCGTCTGGATGCAGGTGCTCGGCCAGCAGTTGACTGCGTCTCTCGTTGATATAGACCTTCACCACCCGCTCTGAAAACTCGGGATGAAACTGGACACCCCAGGAAGTGGCCCCGACCCTGAAAGCATGATGGGGCTCGAAGTCATTGCTGGCCAGCAATTCCGCGCCGGGCGGTAACTGCAGAACTGTCTGGCTATGGGATACCTGCGCAGGAAATCTGCCGGGCAAACCCTGGAATAACGGATCACCTGGTGCCGACTCTGTCAGCGCAAGGGATACCGTGCCGATTTCGCGCCCGAGGGGGTGATACCCTACCCGCCCACCCAGACCATGAGCCAGCAGTTGATGGCCGTAGCAGATGCCCAGTATGGGGATATGCTGTTCATGGGCCCGCTGCAGAAAGGCAGCGGCAGATTCACTCCAGGGCTCCCGGTCCGTAACCATGGCGGGCGAACCGGTCACAATCAACGCCTCGCACGCGCCCGGTTCCGGCAGAGGGGCGCCAGCGAATACCGGCACAATCTCAAACCGCTGCGCGGTCAATCCGCTACCGGCAATAATCCAGTCTTCGAAATCCTCACCCGCCGCCGACAGCGAAGCGACTGTCTGACCTGTTTTTACGATGACAATTTTCTTCATTATCGCTTCGCCTGGATCTTAGACTCACGCCATTTTCACTGCATTGACCTGACTCACCATCAAACTCTCTGGTCACTCGTCAGGCAGCGGCAGAATAACTGCGGGTCCACATTGCCACCGGACAATATCAGGGCCACACGTTGGCCTGTGACATCCAGTCTGCCAGCCAGTAAAGCGGCCAACCCGACTGCCCCGCCCGGCTCGACAACAAGTTTCAGATGGCGAAAAGCAAAGGCGATGGCCTGTTCCACCTCTGAGTCAGATACAGTGACAAAGCTGTCCACCGTCTTCCGGTTGATAGACCAGGTCAGGGTTCCCGGCATAGGGGCCATCAGGGCGTCGCAGATTGACTGGCCTCCACCCACAATACCCTGCCGCGTGCCGCTGCGCTGAGAGCGCAGATGGTCATCAAACGCTTCCGGCTCAACACCGATTACCTGCGCAGCCGGTTCGAGACTCTTCACCGCCGTTGAGACCCCGGCAATCAGGCCACCACCGCCCACCGGGCAGAGAATACTGTCAGGATGCTTTCCAGCCTCCTGCAACTGCTCGACTATCTCCAGTACGCAGGTACCCTGACCGGCAATAATGTCCGGATCGTCATAGGCCGGCACCACGGTCTTGCCGGTTTTCTCGGCGATCTCTGCGGCGATTTCTTCCCGGGATTCGCTCCAGCGATCATAGAAACGTATTTCTGCCCCTAACGCCCGGGTACCTTCTACTTTCACGGCCGGTGCATCTTTCGGCATGACGATGGTCGCTGGAAAACCCAGAAGTTTTGCTGCCAGCGCCACCCCCTGGGCATGGTTACCCGAGGAAAATGCCACGGCGCCACGGCGCCGCTGGCGTTCATCGAACTGCTTCAGGCGGTTATAGGCTCCCCTGAACTTGAACGCGCCGATATGCTGCAGATTCTCCGGCTTGATACTGACCTCAGCACCGGTCCGGCGGTCCAACTCCATGGATTTCAGCAGGGGGGTGCGTAGCGCGACCCCGGCCAGGCGCTGACTGGCGGCGCGAATGTCGTCCAGAGTTACAGCCATGATGAAAAATCCTCTATCGAATGACGATTGACAGGCCAGCGGTTACTTATTCTGAAGTGGCAGGTCCAGGACAGCTGTTTTCGACGAAACAGATGACGGCTTTCATCAGTTCATCGAACAGCGGATTAAACGAGGCGCGCCGAACCACCCTGCCCTGAAAGAGCAGGCTCTCGTCACGCACGGTGTTTTCTCCGTAGACCGTATTGCGGTTGTCTGTGTAGCATTGATCCAGCAATTCAGGCACTTTGCCATAAGCAGAACAGATTGCGTAATGCCCATCCAGCCCATAATGCGTATTATCCGGCGGCATACTGATGGCCACGTGGGAATGGCTGACGAATCGCCAATCCGGCTCCTCTACATCGGCAATTTCCAGTCCCGGACAGTCTACCGAGGGCGAAGTATCGGTCACTTTGCTGCGGTACCAGAGCAGTTTACTGCCTGGTGCCGTAGCCCGCTGGCAGAAATATTCCGCGGCGGATTCCGTATCGACCGTTGTGTCGTCCCCGCTGACCACCATAAAAACCGGCCGCTTCAGAACCGGTTGTTCCGGCCCGGTAATCTTGCGCGTCAACTGGTAAAAAAGCGCGGCCGCGTTGGTCGCCAGAGAATCGTACTTGGCGGCATCCCGGTCCGCTCCCCTGCTGGCCCAGGCAACCACATATTTCAACAGCGGCGCCAGGGCTATGGATTGCTGGGCTGCCGCCAGGCCGGGCGACAGCAGAATGACACTGCTGATTGAATCCTCTTCTGGATGTTCCTGCAGGTAGTCGATAGCCAGGGTAGCCCCATTGGAATAGCCAATGAGGTGTAACTCGCTGACCTGACCGGAAAAACTCTGCACGCCATAGCGAACCACCTGCCGCCAGTCGGACAGAGAAACATCCAGAAGGTCCCCGGGCACAGTACCATGACCCGGTAACAGCAGGCTGCGAATGTAGGCACACGGATACCTCTCCGCCAGCCTCGCAGCTACTTCAGACAGCAGATAGGGAGAATCGGTCAGTCCGTGAATCAACAGGAAGCCGGCACCCGGCATTGCGGCCCGGGAGTCACAGCGACCAGGCGCCGGACGTATTTCGAATGGGGCGCGCATTGAAACAACAACATCCACCGAGTACGCCGGGCCGAATGGCTGTTCTTCCCGGGCGAAGTAGCCAACTTCCAGTGCCTGCCGGATCCGGCGCCGGTTCTCGGCAATATAGTCAGCGTAGGGCACACTCTCGGCAGGAATGTAGGCAGCCGATTCTGAAGGCAGGAAGCGCGCTTCTGTTGCGGGGATTCTGACTGCCAGGTACAGAAACAATACGAGCGCGCCAGAAATCAGCACCCAGGCGGCCAGCCTCCTGCGAGTCACGACCCGACCCTGGCCTTTCTTGCCTGACGGTTTTTCCTGATACGGCGCTTCTGGGCCACCTGCTGGGGTCTCAGGTCTTTTTCTTTTTCCGTAAAAGGATTTTCACTACTCTTAAACTCCACCCTGACCGGCGTTCCTTCCAGCTTTAACACCTGACGAAAATATTTCTCCAGGTAACGCCGATAGGAATCCGGAAGCTTCTCGGTCTGTTTGCCGTGAATGATTATGATAGGAGGGTTGTGCCCACCTGTGTGGGCATAGCGCAACTTGATACGGCGATTGTTGATCGAAGGCGGCTCGTGTTCGGCAACTGCCGCCTGCAGAATCCGGGTCAGCACGTTGGTGGACAATTCTTTTTTGGCCGAGTCGTAGGCCTTATGAATCGATTTGTAAAGGTCCCCAACGGCGGTGCCGTATTTGGCAGAGATAAAATGCACCTGGGCGAAATCGGCAAACGACAGACGTCGTTTAATTTCTGTCTTCACGTGGGCTTTCTGCTCAGCGTCCATGCCATCCCACTTATTCAAGGCAATCACGAGGCCACGACCCGCCTGGATGACGTAATCAAGCAGGTGCAGATCCTGTTCGACAACACCCTTGCGGGCATCGATGACCATGACCACGACGTTGGCATCCTGAATGGCCTGCAGTGATTTCACCACGGAAAACTTTTCTGCCGTTTCCCGGGTCTTGCCACGACGCCTGATGCCCGCTGTATCGATCAGGGTGTAGTGGTGTCCGTGCCGCTCGAAGGGTATGTAGATGCTATCGCGGGTGGTCCCGGGCTGATCAAAAACCACCACTCGCTCTTCTCCAAGCATCCGATTGACCAGGGTGGATTTTCCGACGTTGGGGCACCCGGCAATAGCGATCTTGATGCCCTGTCCAGGCCCGCTCGCTTGGGTTTCCTGCTCGTCTTCGACAGGAAACCGGGACAGGACCTGCTCCATCATCGTGCGGACGCCACGCCCCTGGGTCGCTGTAATGGGAAACAGTTCACTCATACCCGTGACATAAAACTCGGCCAGTGCCTGCTCGATATCCAGACCATCGACCTTGTTGATTACCAGAGACACCGCTTTGTTGCTTTTTCGCAGATGCTCCAGCAGGTTGGCATCCACCGGGGTGAGACCGTCTTTAGCATCCATCAGCAGCAGAACCGCATCGGCTTCTTCTACGGCCTGCAGTGACTGAGCCGCCATTTCAAAGTCAATGCCCTGCTCATCGCCGGTGATACCACCGGTATCAATAACGATATAGGCTCGGTCGCCGAGCATACCCTGCCCGTACTGACGGTCACGGGTGAGCCCCGGAATATTGGCCACCAGCGCATCCCGACTGCGGGTCAGTCGGTTGAAAAGGGTCGATTTGCCGACGTTCGGACGTCCGACCAGGGCAATAACAGGCCTCATGGCGATCCACTGGGTGTTGAATTGACGGGAAATGCCCGCGGGGAGCTATTGTATCGCTAAAGCAGTGAGCCTGCCGCTATTACCGTAGGCGAAAAGAGTATTTGATCTTGCCACCAGCCGGGCTCGAACCCCTTCGCCGTCCACCTCCGTACGTCCGACAATACGCCCGTCAATCTGTGACAGCAGATGGACATAACCTTCGAAATCGGCTACCGCGATGTAGTTGTTAACCACCGTGGGCGCTGTCACTTCACGCAGATCCAGTTCCTCATTCCGCCAGGCCTCGTCGTCGGTATTACTGCGAATCGCCACCAGGTGGCTGCGGTCATCGCAGAGATAGAGATTACCGAATCCCTGGGCCAGACCATGATAACTTGAGGCTTCCATACCCCACACAATACGCCCGGTCTGCGCGTCAAAACCCATCACGTTGCCCTGATAACTGGTGGCCAGTACGACGTTATTGTCTACCAGCAGGTCACCGTCCACGTCGATAACGCGATCGATATCATAGCGCCCCTGGGGAACCGCAACCCGCTCTTCCCAACGCCAGATTCCGTCAGCGGCATTCACCGCCACCAGGGTGCCGTTACTGAATCCGGCCACCACTGCACCGGCCACGAAAACCGGCGTACTGGTACCGCGCAAGGTAAGGACTGGCAGATTCGCCTCGTAGATCCAGCGCCGCTCGCCGGATTCCGCATCCAGGGCTATCAGCTTGTCATCGACGGTCTGCAACACCACAACATCGCCGTTGCTCCTGGGGGGAGACAGCACTTCGCTGGTGACTGGCGCCCGCCAGCGCTCGCTGCCATCGGCCTGATCAAAGACGATAACCTCGGCATCTTCGGTGCCCAGCATGACCAGACCATTATCGGCGCCTACTCCACCGGTGATAGTTTCGCGGGTCCGCACACGCCAGAGAAGCTCGCCGTCGGCGATATTGATGGCCATAACCTCACCGTCTTCACTGGCAACGAAAATTCTGTCGCCATCCACGGCCGGTACCAGCTTGTTGTACAGCCCTCCCTGCCCATTGCCAACCTTGACTGACCAGACCCGCCTCAGTTCCACTTCCTCTGCAATTTCCTGCAGTTCAGCGGGCTGCTCACCCTCATCCCCCGGGAACCAGTTCATGGGATTAAGGTTACTGCAGCCATTCAGTGACAGCGCCAGCACTGCCAGGGCCATCAGCTTTGTTTTCGTACTATGCATCACTACTCCGTGCATGCAACGTGAGTCGATCCGGGCCGCCGACCGGTAAAGTGACCGGCTATGTTTCGTCGCTCAGTTCATCGAGCTTCATCTGCAGAAAATTATTCGCCCCGGCGGCAGACTCCAGAGCCGTCGTGTAGGCGTCCCGCGCGTCCACCGGGCGCCCCTGGGCCAGATAGATATCGCCGCGCAGTTCCGCGAAATCGGCTTCAAAAGTACCCGGATCAACGGAATCCACCAGTGCCAGAGCTCGATCGGCATCACCCTGCGCCAGCAGAACGCGTCCGAGTCGCAGGGTGGCCGTCAGGATCAGGCCCTCGTCAGTATTACCAAGAAACCCACCCTCGGCGTTTTCCAGTAACCAGCCCAGGTGCCGCTCGGCCACATCGAGCTGATTGCTGTTGACTGCCTGTTGTGCGGCAAACAAAGCACCATAAAGGGCGTAGGATGAATCGCCGTACTCAGTCTGCAGCGCCTCGGCTACCGACAGGATGCGGGCGCGATCAGCCTCGTTGACCTGCCCATCCGCACTGGCAGAAGCCAGGGAAAGAATCTCTTCGTACAGGTCCGAAGCTGCCGACACGGTGGTTTCCCGGGAATTCTGCCAGAACGTCCATCCGCCCCACAGCAGCGCACCCGCAGCCACTACAGAAATGACCAGCGTGCCATTGTCCTCCCACCACTTCTTGAGGGCTTCTATCGTTTCTTCTTCAGCTGCGTGTAACGCCACGAAAAACTCCTGAATCTGCGTTTGAAAGAGGCAGATTATCTATAAATAGTCCATTCAAAGTGTTAAACATTCCTGCAGTCGCCCGGGAAGATCTTCCAGCATGACGACTTCAGAATCCGGGGAATCATCAAGCGGCCTGAGTTTTACGCCCCTTACCGGCCCTGTCTCCCCCCTTTCCTGCTCCAGTACTATAGCGATGCGCGCACCGCTATTGAAGGCTTTTTTAATCTGGCTGTTGTACTTGCCGCCCCCACAATTCAACTGCAGGCTCAATCCTGGGAGTTGGGCCCGCAAATTCTCGGCCAGCGACACAGCCTGCCTGACCAGCCCGTCTCCCACCACCGCCAGGTAGACATCCACCCCACGGCGGGTTTCCGGCGGCAGCACGGCGAGCTGCTCCAGCAGCAGAACCAGTCGTTCTTCCCCCATGGCAAATCCGACTGCCGGCGTGGCCCTGCCACCCAGCTGCTGCACCAGCGTGTCATAGCGTCCCCCGGCACAGACTGTACCCTGGGCACCCAGCGCGTCGGTAACCCACTCGAAAACGGCATTGTTGTAGTAGTCGAGTCCGCGGACAAGCCGGGGATTTTCCGTAAAAGGCACCTCCGCCGACTTCAGCATCGCCTTTAATGCCTGGTAGTGCTCGATGCTCTGTGCATTGAGAAACTCAGCCAGTACCGGTGCATTCTCAAGGATTACCTGGGTATCGGGACTCTTGCTGTCAAGAATCCGCAGCGGGTTGCTGTCCAGTCGTCTACGACTGTCTTCATCCAGGCCGTCACTGTGATCTCGCAGGTATTCAGCCAGGCTGGTGCCAAAATTTCTGCGATCCTCGGCACTCCCGATATTGTTGAGCTCAAGAGTCACTGACGAGGCTACACCCAGTTCTTTCCATAGCCTGGCGGAGAGCATGATCACCTCCGCATCAATATCCGGCCCAACCATACCGAAGGCCTCGACACCGAACTGATGAAACTGCCTGTAACGGCCTTTCTGTGGCCGCTCATGTCGGAACATAGGACCGTGATACCACAGACGCTGCTGCTGATTGTAGAGCAATCCGTGCTGCTCGGCGGCACGGACACAGCCAGCAGTACCTTCCGGGCGCAGGCTCAGATTATCGCCATTGCGGTCGTCGAAACTGTACATCTCCTTTTCGACGATATCAGTGACTTCCCCGATCGAACGTTTGAAAAGCTGCGTCTGCTCCAGAACCGGAAAACGGATTTCCTGATATCCGTAACGCCCCGCCACGTTCTGAAAACATCGTTCCAGATACTGCCATAGGGGCGTTTCACTGGGGAGAATGTCGTTCATTCCCCTGATAGCCTGGATTCTTGACATAAGTTCGGTCAGATAGAGAGAGACAATGCGGAAGTCGGACTAGCCGGTGGCTATTATGTCGTCGTTCTTGACGGGATGATCAGTTGACTTGTCTGCGATCCGTTGTCGGATCATGGCTTCGAGTTCGTCGACCAGGTTTTCGTTACTGATCTTGTGATCAGGAACGCCATTTACGTAGGCCAGGTTGGCGGGGCTGGCACCGGTCAACCCGATCTCCGCCACTTTTGCTTCGCCAGGGCCATTAACGATGCAGCCGATGACAGCGACGTCGATTGGTGTAGTGATGTCTTCCAACCGCTTCTCCAGCTCATTCACGACCCCGATAACATCAAAATTCTGTCGCGAGCAGCTGGGGCAGGCAACCAGATTCACGCCCTTGTGCCGAAGCCCGAGACTCTTCAGGATATCGAATCCAACCCGCACCTCTTCGACCGGATCCGCTGCCAGAGACACCCGGATCGTATCCCCGATACCATCCATCAGCAGGGAACCCAGCCCGATAGCTGATTTAACCGTGCCGGAACGTAACCCACCGGCTTCGGTAATGCCCAGATGAAAAGGTTGTTCTATTTGCCCGGCCAGGGCGCGGTATGCCTGCAGAGTCATAAAAATCTCTGATGATTTCAGGCTGATCTTAAAATCCTGGAAATTCAACCGATCCAGAATATCTATCTGCGTCAGAGCTGATTCCACCATTGCCTCGGCATTGGGTTCCTTGTACTTACGCAGCAGCGTCTTGCCCAGAGAGCCGGCATTCACGCCGATCCGCAGCGGGATGCCCTTGTCCTTGGCACTGTCGATTACCGCGCGGATACGCTGCTCGCTGCCGATATTACCGGGATTGATACGGAGGCAGTCTACTCCGTATTCCGCTACTTTCAGGGCGATTTTGTAATCAAAGTGAATATCGGCAACCAGCGGAATAGACACCTTGCTGCGGATCTCCCGAAATGCCTCGGCCGCCTCCATGGAAGGAACTGAAACCCGGACAATATCCACGCCGGCCGTTACCAGCCGGTCAATCTGCGCCACGGTGGCTGCCACGTCCCGGGTCTCTGTGTTGGTCATGCTCTGCACGGAGACAGGCGCATCACCCCCGACCGGGACATTGCCCACCATGATCTGGCGGGTTTTACGTCGTTTTATAAGAGAATTGGCTTTCATAGGTGCAGATTATAAGCCGACCAGCTGCCGAGCGGTATTGCCTGAGGGGACTTTCTCGTCAGCCGGCGCTTCCTGCCCGTTCAATGCAGTGAGCAACCGGTTGTCGAACGGGGATTGTAAGGGCGCCATTTTGTCATTACCACGTCTCGCCATGACGCGTTCCGTTTTTATCTGACTCTCCTGATCACCGGCGTCGGGACTCAGGGTCACTTCATCCTGCGGCGCAAGAAAGGCATTGTAAGCCCAGAACACCAGGAAACCGCACAGGAACGCCAGTACCGCCACCGCCAGCCAGGAAAACAGCTTGGTCCTCCCGTTATTTCGGTCGGCTTCCAACTCGTCTTCCCTGATCCGCCGTTTCTGCTCCCCTACTTTGAGATCAAATAGAGCCGTCAACTGATCTTTGTCCAAACCCAGTAACAACGCATAGTTCTTTATGTAGCCCCGGGCGAACACAGTACCCGGCAGTTTCTCGTAGCAATCTGTCTCGATTGCGCGCACATAGTGCATGGTGATGTGCAGACGGTCGGCCACCTGTTTTTCCGTAAACCCCTGCCTTTCCCGCTCGACCTTCAGTAAATCACCGACGGATTCCTGAGCGCTTTCCTGCACTTCCTGCTTGATGTCGCTGTCTTCGGTGTCAATTGCCATGCAAAAAATTCTGATAGAGTTGGTATTCAGGAGAATCCTGGTAAAGAGCGGTCAACAGCCTGGCGTATCCGTCGACGGCCTCGCTGTTCTGAAAATGACTTTCCACCTGGATTCCGATCCATAAACTTCTGGCCGTATGGGGAATGCTATAGAAATCCTTTACGGTCAAATACTGATTGAAGAGGCTCCTGGCCGACAGATAATCCCCTGCGTTAAACCGGAGCTGGGCCAGTTCGAGGGTCGACACGTAGAGGTTACTGTTGAGTTGCAAGGCACGCTCGAAGGCCCTTTCAGCCTCTTGTGTTGCCCCCATCCGCAAGGCACTGCGGCCCAGGTTTTCAAACGCGATAGGCCTGCCCTCGTAATTCGTGTCACTGGCCACAATTTCCAGCTGCTCGTAAGCCTCTGCATAGCGCTGCCGGCCAAACAGAAAGGCGGCGTAGTTATTGCGTGCCTGCGAATTGGTTTCGTCCAGGCGAATAGCGCGCTGAAATACTTCGTCGGCGAGTTCCAGATCCCCTTCTCGCTGGTGGACCAACGCCAGAATGTTGTAGACCTCGGAACTGCGGTTATTGATTTCTAACGCGTTGTTGATATGCCGCCGCGCGCCGGCCATATCGTTGGCATCATAATAGGCGACCGCCAGCCGGATATAATCCTGCAGCGCCTCCTCGTCCGAGGTATCGGTGTTGAAACCACCGGTGGTTGTTGTGACACAACCGGCCAATGCCAGCGTGAAGACACAAATCGCCATCTTGATGCTGATGGGGCAAATGTTCCCGGTGCCCAATAATGAACTGCTTGATCTGTGCATAATGTTATCTGTCAGCGGAAATTGTGTTACTACCTGACTGTTTCGGCAGATCTGATCGGATTCGCACCATCAGATTCGACAACAGGATGGGCTCCTGAGTTCCTGGCCTGGTGCCTGAGACTGCGACGGGTCTGATCCGCCACTTCCCCCACCAGTTGTCCGCAGGCTGCACCGATGTCATCTGCCCGCGTGGTGCGGATAGTGACTGTATAGCCTGCTTCCTGCAGTATCTGGCGAAAATTGCCGACCACATTGGCACTCGGTTTTCTGTAGTCCGACAGGGAAAACGGATTGAATGGGATCAGATTGATCTTACAGGGAAAATCCTTGAGCAGGGCGGCCAGTTCCCGGGCGTGGGCACGGTGATCGTTGACTCCCGCAATCAGCGTGTACTCGATTACCGGGACCCTGCGGTCCGGCAGACTGTCCATGTAATTCCGGGAAGCCTGCAGCAGTTGCTGGATCGGATACCGCCGGTTAATCGGCATAATCTCGCTGCGCAGCTCATCATTCGGTGCGTGCAGGGAAATAGCCAGCGAGGCATCGGTAATACCCTGCATTTTTTCAATAGCCGGTACAACACCAGAGGTGCTGATGGTCACCCGTCTTTTGGATAGACCATAGGCCTGATCTTCCATCATGAGACTGACAGCGTCCATGACGTGATCAAAATTCAGCAGTGGTTCGCCCATCCCCATCATCACGACGTTGCTGACCGGCCTGAAGGTCGGATCGTCGAAGCCACCAAGTTTGTTGTTCGCCCACCACAGCTGGCCGACAATCTCGGCCACTGTCAGGTTACTGTTAAACCCCTGCTTTCCTGTTGCGCAGAAGCTGCAGTCCAGCGAGCAACCGGCCTGGGAGGACACGCACAAGGTTCCCCGGTTCGCTTCGGGAATGTAGACGCATTCCACGCGACTGCCGCTGGCCACTTCGATTATCCATTTGAGACAACCATCAATCGAGTGGTACTCGTTGGCGATAACGGGCGGCCTGATTTCCGCGATCCCGGCCAGCCGGACGCGCAAGGCTTTGCTGATATCCGTCATCTGCTCAAACTCGGTAACACCCCGCTGGTGTATCCAGCGCAGCATCTGGGTGGCCCGAAAAGATTTTTCCCCCAGATTGACGAAAAAAGCCTGCATACACGGCAGGCTTAGTCCGAGCAGATTGATTTTCTCTGAATCGCTCATGGCATGACCCGAATCAGGCGGCGGATTTTTTAGTCACCGCGCGCAGATTTCTTCGGCTTTGAAAAAATAGGCAACCTCTCGTTCCGCTGACTTCGGAGAGTCTGACCCATGTACCGCATTGGCATCGATCGATTTGGCAAAGTCGGCCCGAATAGAGCCGGGTTTCGCTTCCGCCGGATTGGTGGCCCCCATAAGTTCCCTGTTCAGGGCCACGGCATTCTCACCCTCGAGAACCTGCACCATGACCGGACCCGATGTCATGAACTCTATCAGGTCACCGTAAAATGGCCGCTCCTTGTGTTCCGCATAGAAACCACCCGCTGACTCGTCGTCCAGCTGCAGCATCTTGGCGGCCACAATGTTCAACCCTGCCTTTTCAAAACGGCTGTAAATCTCGCCGATCACGTTTTTAGCCACCGCATCCGGTTTGATAATGGATAAGGTACGTTCAATCGCCATGCCTGTTCCTCAAAATTAAATCCAACAGATTGCAAAGAGGCCGCATTATACGGCCTCAGCGGGATGTTTTATATGCTTTTTTAGGCTTTGAGTGCGGGTTGAACCGGCATAAGAAGGCGCCAGCCACGCAGGCAGGTCAATCTGCCGCCTCCTCGATCCAGGCCGCCTGAATAGCCTCCAGAACCTTCTCCCCGCCACGATTGGGATCGTCATCGAACCCCTCCAGGGCGCAGATCCAATTATGTAAATCGACAAAATTTACATACCTGGGGTCGGTATCCGGATGATTGTCCGTCAGTTCAATGGCAAGGTCGTTGATATCGGTCCACTTCATGGCTGCGCCCTCCGGTTTCCGCGCGGGTATCAATGCGCTTCGGACACCATATTGATTGTGTATTTGGGGATTTCGATTACCAGGTCGTCGTCATCCACTCGCGCCTGGCAGCTGAGGCGGGACTCGGGCTCCAGCCCCCAGGCTTTGTCCAGGTAATCCTCCTCGTTCTCTGAAGCGTCCTCCAGGGAGTCAAACCCTGTTTTAACGATCACGTGACAAGTGGTGCAGGCACAGGATTTTTCGCAGGCATGCTCGATGGCAATACCATTACGCAGAGCTGCATCGAGGATAGTCTCCCCGCTGTCCGCCTCCACTGTTGCCCCATCGGGACAAATGACTTCGTGTGGCAAAAAAGTAATCTTGGGCATAGTTGTAAACCTGCTTCGCTAACAATTCCGGTGCTGTTGTCAGTGCTGTCTGTCAGTCTCGAACCACCGAAGTGATGGCCTCTCCGCGCAGGGCCCGGCCGATCTGCTGGTCCATCCGTTTGGCCGCAAAACTGGCGCTGGCGGCATTCAATTTTTCTGTACGCTCATGAATAGTGCTGCTGTCTTCGCCTTCCAGCGCCGATTCAAGTGCGCGAGTGGCTTCGGCGATGTGCTCGGCCTCGGCCGGATCCAGCAGGGAGCCGTCGGCCTGCAATGCGCCGGCCAGGGCGTCGAGAATCTGCTCGGCCTCGACACGGGCCTCCTGCAGCGCCCGCGCCTGCCTGTCTACCCGGGCGTGCTCCTGGGAAGAGCGCAGCATTTTCTCGATCTCATCCCCGCTCAGGCCGTAACTGGGTTTTACCTGAACTTCGGCCGACCTGCCGCTGGCGGTTTCAGTGGCGCTGACGCTCAACAGGCCGTCCGCATCAACCTGAAACGTCACCCGGACCTTGGCTGCACCTGCGGCCATGGGCGGGATACCGCGCAGCTCGAAGCGCGCCAGAGACCGGCAATCACGCACCATCTCGCGCTCTCCCTGCACCACATGAATAAGCATGGCAGTCTGCCCGTCTTTGAAAGTAGTGAACTCCTGCGCCTTGGCAACAGGTATGGTAGTGTTTCTGGGAATGATTTTCTCGACCAGGTCTCCCACTGTCTCGATACCCAATGACAGCGGATTAACATCCAGCAACAGAAACGTGTCACTGGATTTATTACCCACCAGCACATCAGCCTGAATGCCGGCACCGATGGCCACCACCTTGTCGGGGTCGATATGGGACAGGGGCTGACGCTGGAAAAACTCACTGACCCGTTGCCGTATCACCGGCATGCGGGTAGCGCCACCCACCAGAACCACGTTGTCTATCTCGGTGACTTTCATGCCTGCGTCGCGCAATACCCGTCGACAGGCGTTGAGAGTCTTGTCCACCAGCGCACTGGAAAGTGCCGCGAACTCGCTGGCGCCCAACTCACCGGACCAATCACCGAAATTTACCGTAACCCTGTCGTTATCGGTCAATCCGTGCTTCGCCTGTCGAGCTGCCTGTAACAGCGCGCCCTGCTGCGAGGCACCCAGATCCGACCCGTTACCGGCCTGTTCCAGAATCCAGTTTGCCACCAGGTGGTCAAAATCGTCGCCACCCAGGTTAGTGTCTCCACCCGTGGACAGAACCTGAAAGACGCCCTTTTGCAGACTCAGGACCGAGACGTCAAACGTTCCCCCGCCCAGGTCGAAAACCACCACGTTGCCTTCGTCGCCCGAATCGAGGCCATACGCCACGGCTGCCGCGGTTGGCTCATTCAGCAGTCGCAGTACATTGAGGCCGACCAGCCGGGCAGCGTCGCGCGTCTGCTGACGCTGGGCATCGTTAAAGTAGGCTGGTACCGTGATGACAGCCCCATCCAGGCTGCCACTGAGAAATTTCTCTGCCCGCGACTTAAGAACCCCCAATATCTCAGCGGAGACCTCGATCGGGTTGCGGGGGCCGGCAGCCGTTTCGATCACCGGCATGCTGGTGGCATCCTCGGCAACGAATTTATACGCCAGAAAGGGGTTCGCGGTACGGATCTCTTTCAGCCCCTTGCCCAGAAATCGCTTGACGGATATAACGGTATTCAGTGGGTCAGTAACAGCTTCCTGCAGAGCTTCATAGCCCACGTGTACACCCTGGTTGTCAGCCAGATAGCGCACAGCGGAAGGCAACAGATGGCGGCCCTGGGGATCCGGCAACGTTTCGACTTTCTCGCCACAGGGTGCCGCCACCAGTGAATTGGTCGTACCCAGGTCAATTCCAACCGCCCGTTTGCGTGGAGCAATGGCCGGTTTACCACCCGGTTCTGCAATCTGAAGTAGCGCCATGATTTCGTGTTCTACCTGCTTTAGGTTGTGGTGCACTATTGCGCGTCAGTAACCCAGCAGATCCTCCTCCAGTGAATCAATTTCCATCGCCAGCTTGGCAAAGTACTGCATTTCATAATAGCGTTTTTTCGCCTGGCTTAACTGCCCCGACTCCAGCGCGGTGGCGAACTTCTGCTGGCTTGTTTCGCGCCTCTCGCTGATTCCGCTACGAAGCTGCTCCAGTTGCCCCAGCGCCGCTTCATCCCGGGGCAGCTCTTCCAGCTGCTCGCGCAGTTCGATCTGCTCCATCAGTAAAGCAGGGCTTAGATCAGCCTGGTCAACCTGCTCGACATCGATACCTGCCAGCGACAACAGGTAGGCTGCACGCTTCTGCGGTGACTTCAAGGTGCTGTAGGCCTCGTTAAGCAGGCTGGTTGCCTTGATGGCCTGCAGCTTGTCCTGCTCGGAGCCGCCGGCGAAACGATCCGGGTGCACCTGGGCCTGGAGCTGCCGATAGCCGGCATCCAGTTCGGCGAGGTCAACCTGATAGGAAGCGGGGAGGGAAAAGATTTCAAAAAAATTATTGGCTTTGAACAACACTGGCTCTGCACTTGAAGCTGCTTTATTGCCCCACCGGGGCCCTGAATGCGCTGGCATTTAATACCGCTATTACCGCAAAGAGTACAGTCCGCGCGACGCCCTGCACCCGAAGCCAGCCCCCTCCCCCTGGTTGAGGATCGCTGCAGGGTGCAACCCTCGCAACGGAGGAGAGCCCAGCTTACACGCTGAAACTCTCTCCGCAACCGCATTCCCCTCTGGAGTTGGGATTTTTGAATTCAAAACCTTCATTGACGCCCTGCTTCACGTAGTCCATCTCCGTGCCATCAATGTAGGCCAGGCTCTTCGGGTCCACGATAACTTTAACGCCGTGATCCTCAAACACCCGATCACCGACATCCAGTTTATCAACGAATTCAAGAACATACGCCATACCTGAACAGCCGGTGGTTTTAACTCCCACCCGGATTCCAATACCATGGCCGCGGTGGGCCAGCTGATCGGCGACATGCTCTGCAGCAGTTTGTGTGAGTGAAATAGACATGATCAGTTACACAATTCTTCAATCAAAATAGAAAGTTTCCACTGCCGAGGGAATTACCCCTCTCCACGCTTGCTCTTTACATCGGCGATAGCAGCCTTGATGGCATCCTCGGCGAGTACCGAGCAGTGAATCTTGACCGGAGGCAGGCCCAGCTCCTCAGCAATATCCTTGTTCCTGATCTCCGTGGCCTCGCTGAGCGAACGCCCCTTCACCCATTCGGTCAACAACGAACTGGAAGCAATGGCGGAACCACAACCGTAAGTCTTGAACTTGGCGTCTTCGATAACGCCTTGGTCGTTGACCTTGATCTGTAGACGCATCACGTCGCCACAGGCAGGCGCTCCCACCATGCCGGTACCCACGTTTACATCTTTCTCGTCCATTTTGCCGACATTGCGCGGATTTTCGTAATGGTCGATAACCTTGTCTGAATAAGCCATGATTAAAACTCCAGTATTAGTGGGCTGCCCACTGAACCTTGCTCAGATCCACCCCGTCCTTGTACATATCCCAGAGGGGTGAAAGCTCGCGCAGTTTAGCGACGGCGTCGTGAATTTTCTCCAATGCGTAATCTATATCCTCTTCGGTAGTAAACCTGCCGAGACTTATTCGCAGTGAACTGTGGGCCAGTTCGTCGTTCAGCCCCAGTGCTCTCAATACGTAAGAGGGTTCGAGACTTGCTGAGGTGCAGGCCGATCCGGAGGAAACCGCCAGATCACGCAGTGCCATCATCAATGATTCACCCTCAACAAAGTTGAAGCTGATGTTCAGGTTACCGGCTACCCGGTGTTCCAGGTCGCCGTTTACATACACTTCCTCGATATCCTCTAGGCCGTTCAGCAGCCGATCCCGTAAAGCCTGGGTGCGGGCGTTTTCTTCATGCATCTCCGCCTTGGCGATACGGTAGGCCTCGCCCATTCCCACGATCTGATGAGTAGGCAGCGTACCGGAGCGCATGCCCCGCTCATGGCCACCACCATGCATCTGTGGCTCGATTCTGATCCGCGGCTTGCGTCGGACGAACAGCGCGCCGATTCCCTTGGGGCCATAAACCTTGTGGGCAGTAAGAGACATCAGATCAACCGGCATTTTCTCCAGGTCAATATCGATTTTGCCTGTGCTCTGAGCCGCGTCGGCGTGAAAAACCACGCCCTTTTCGCGGGTAACCCTGCCGATTGCCTCGATATCGTTAATGACACCGATTTCATTGTTCACATGCATCAGTGATACCAGGATGGTATCCGGTCGAATTGCCGCTTCCACCTGCTCTGGCGTAATAATCCCGCTGGCGCCCGGCTCCAGATAAGTCACTTCATAGCCTTCTCTCTCCAGCTGCCGGCAACTGTCAAGCACCGCCTTGTGTTCGATCTTGGAGGTGATGATGTGCTTGCCTTTCTTGGCATAGAAATGGGCAGCGCCCTTGATGGCCAGGTTATCCGCTTCGGTGGCACCGGAAGTCCAGACAATCTCACGCGGGTCACAGTTGATCAGGTCAGCAACATGCCGACGCGCGGTCTCCACCGCCTCTTCAGCCTTCCAGCCGAAGACGTGCGAACGTGACGCGGGATTGCCAAAATTGCCCTCGAGGGACAGGCACTCCACCATTTTCTCCACGACACGAGGATCGACTGGTGAGGTTGAGGAATAATCCAGATAAATAGGCACTTGCATTTCAAACTCCAAAAAAAGCCGTTCCGGTTACAGGGTTCCCGCCGTAGCGGTGACTGAATCCAAGACGTCTGCCGCGATCAGTTCCTTCTTGCGGTCCTGATTCTTTGCAATGCGTCTTATTTCGTTTTTTTCAACCAGGTCGGCCAGGCTTATGTTACTCAGAAATTCGTGAATCTGCTGGCTTAGATCTTTCCACAGGTAGTGGGTCAGACAGATCTCTCCGCCCTGACAGTCTCCGGCACCCTGGCATCGAGTGGTATCCAGAGACTCATTGACGGCATCAATGATCTGGGCAATATAGATGGCATCGGCACTCTCCCTGAGCTCGTAGCCACCCCCGGGCCCTCGAACACTGCTCACCAGGTCATTCTTGCGCAGCTTTGAGAACAACTGCTCCAGATAGGACAAGGAAATCTCCTGGCGTTGAGAAATATCAGCCAGGCTGATGGGGCCCTCATCTTCGTGAATTGCCAGATCCAGCATTGCTGTGACCGCGTAGCGGCCCTTGGTTGTTAGGCGCATGAGACCAACCTGTTACTTACTCGACTAAAACTGTCGGGTATTATTTAATACCTAAGTAAATTAGTCAAGTATTGGTCGGTGCTCTTTCGCCTCCCTCTTGTTGCTGCCCGATCGCTCTTATTTAACAGCGCCCTGTCCTGCCCGGGAAGCTGGCGCGATGGAGCGCTCGTGGATCAGTGTGGACGGCGCTTTACCGATGTCGGCACCGATTCGGATGCCCCGCGAGCGGGCCAGCAGGGCGATTATCGCCAGGTGATGTATGGTGTGGGATACCAGGCCCATGAGCTCTCGATCCAGTGTGCTGGCTACGGTAACTGCGGCATGATCCTGATGCACCGACTCAACAATCTGTAATTCCTGCTCCGGCTCAGGTTCCAGCGCGGCAAGCCTGGCACAAATTTCCTGCAGTGCCTGCTCTGCGCTGGCGCTACTGGTTTCCAGGTCCTGATTTCTGGCTCGAATATCATAATTCACCGTGCCACAGCTCACCCCTTCCAGGACGCACTGGATACGCTCAATGATATGGCGGGTGTGGATGCCGATAGAGGATGTGTCAGTGCTTGAATAACGGTACACCGCCGCAGGCAGGCCATTTATCACTTCGAGGCACTGTTCAATACTCTGGAGGCAGGCGTTCAGCAAGGCGGCTCCTGCCCTTGTTGACTCTGTTTCAGGTTCTGGGTGCTGACCGGGATTCATCAGACGTTGCTGTCTTATTCTCAGTGCGGAGTTTTTATTATCTGTATCATCTGCAATGGTTCGGACCCGATCCGCGCTGGCCATCGGGACCGCGACTATAGCACAGGGCTGTCGAATGCTACTATAGACCCTCCCGGAGGGCCATTTGTTGCGCCCTATCCATTTTCCCAGGCCTCATCAGCCCAGCCCGGAACCGCAATTCATGAAGGTCGACCTGCATACTCACAGCCATTTTTCAGACGGCGCGCACGCTCCTGAGTTCGTGCTCACACGGGCCGCAGAGAATGGCGTGTCCCACCTGGCATTGACCGATCACGATTGTCTCGACGGCTATCTGCAGGCATCCCGCAATTTACAGGACTATTCTCTGGAACTGGTCCCAGGTGTAGAAGTTTCAACCGTCTGGGCGAACCTGGAAATCCATGTAATCGGGTTGTGCTTCGACCCCCGGAACCCGGCACTGAACCGGTTACTCGAGGAGCAGCAGGAAAAGCGCCGTGAGCGCCTGGTTGCTATGGATCAAAAACTGCAAAAAGCAGGCATCAGCGGACTTGATAATTTCATGCAGGACCTGCCCTGCGTGTCGCCGAGTCGGGCCCATGTCGCGCGATTCCTGGCAACCCGCAGCAGGAACGCGAGCGCCAAAAAAGCGTTTCGCTCCCTGGCCAAAAACGGTCGCTTCTATGTCCGGCCCAACTGGTGCGCCTTGAGCGAAGCCATAGAGTCTATTCGGGCCGCTGGCGGCATAGCTGTGCTGGCACACCCACATCGCTACCCGCTCAATCGCAAGTCGCTGAAAAAGTTACTGGGTGATTTTCATGAAGCCGGAGGAGAGGCAATGGAAGTCTGCTGCTCCAATATGAGCCGCGAAAACCTGGAAAATCTGACTACGCTGAGCCTGGAGTATTCGCTATGGGTGTCGGCAGGTTCGGATTTTCACAGCAGCGAAGCCACCTGGATGGACATAGGCAGACTGACCGGGTTTCCTGACTCGGCAAAAAAAAATGCCATCTGGACACATCCCAGATGGCATTTTCAAAAGCCACTCAAATCAGTCTGAAAGAAGGAAGCGCGATCCTTTAACTCCGCTTGACCCGGGCAACCAGGTCCCGGAACACGTCAAGCAGTGTTTCGTGCTTGTAGTCGGTGAATTCGCCAGCGTCCATAAACATGCCATGCTCTTCACAGGCTTCGTACTCAAGATGCTTCTGCTTCTTGTCGTTGATTTTGGTCATAGCCTTGCCACAACGGGGGCATTCAATATCCCTTACTTTATTGTAAGACTTGCCCTGCTCCGGATCGCCGCTGTCGATAAAATCAGCCATCCAGTCTTTCTTCAGCTTCTCGGCTTCACCGTTGTCAAACCACAGCCCCTTGCAGCCTTCACATTGATCAATTTCGACCGGACCGTGTAAGGTGTCAATTTTCACCTCTTTCATATTCGAGTTACATTTCGGGCAATCCATCTTTTTCTCCTAACTTCCGCCGTGAGGCATTCTTTTTATTCAACACTCTGCAAACAGCAACCTGCCGGCATTTTATCGGATAAGCAAGCCTTAAACAAAGTTTCAGCGGCAATTTTCCTGCTCAGCACTGAATTTATTCAGTCGCCATTCACCTGCCGCCTCCTAAAGTGGCACTCGGAGACAAAACAGGGCAGCCACAGTCTGCAAACCGGGAGGAAACACCATGTCACGCCTACTTACAGCACCCAGCCTGGCGGCTGCAAGCCTGACCCTACTGATACTGGCGCCCCTGTCCGGGGTCGCGGCCTCCGGCTCCCAGAACGTAAGCAGTGCCTGTGCCACCCTCGAATTCATGGCCAAGATGCTGACGATCAACACATTGCTGCCGGCGCACCGAGACAGCTATGGCGATCTGCAGGACATGAACAGACAATTGCAGGAGCTCAACGAACTGGTCTGTCAGCGGGTGATCCTTACCCGCGATACCCGGGGCGATTCCAGGTACAGCAACGGATCCCGGGTCTCTAGCGACCTCTACTATGACCCGTGGTACTTCCCCAATGGCCAGCTATTCCTGTCCCGACCGGGAGAAGACGTCACCCTCTACTACCCCAATGGTCAGCCATTGGCGTATCACTGGATGCACGGCGGACAGGCGTTGTTCTGGCCCAACGGTCGGCTGGCCACTAATGCCTTCCGCACCTTCGATGTCACCTGGTACTACCCTGACGGCAACATCATTACCTATGAATCCGGCTATCAGGGCGGCCGCTGGTTTTATCCGATACCCCGCCTGGACGGCAGGCCAGGTCAACAGCTGATCGCCAGCGATTGGGGGATAGAAGACAGGGATTTCAACTACCTGAACTTTGAGCCGGATGGTTATCTGACGATCACCCGGGAACGGATCCGGCGCAAACTGGTGCTCGACGACCTCGATCTGCTGGATGTTCCGGGCGTGTTATTACTGGTGACCCGGCTGTACGGCGTACAGGACAAGGCCAGTCTGTTCATGCCCCCGGATGCCAGTATTAAGGGGGCACCGTTCTAGGGACGCTCTGAGACAGTGCCGCCCGTTACCGCGGCAACTGTTCAGAAACCCTGAAGCAGTTATCCCATGGGTCAAAAGTCATAACTCACTGCCCGCTGCTGAAGAGTTTCGGCATCGAATTCCCCGGCCGCACAGGCAGACAGAGATTCCCGCCGCAGGACATGAATGCGGTCGGTGGCAAGGGTCTCGCCGGCTTCAGTGCCCAGCCCGAGCAGTAGCACCGACACGAATTCGCCTTCTGGCAGACTCTTCAGAGTGACGCCGTAATCACACAGTAGACGAAAAAGATCTGCTTCCAGATCTGCTACATCCTGCGTCCAGCGCTGGCGGTATTCTTCTCTGGCCTGTTCGTAGCGGGCGCTGAGCTCTGTCGCCTGCTGCCTGGCCTGAGTAGTAAGTGCCTCAAGCCTTTCCTGCAACTGTCGAAGACGCTGTTCCGCTTCAACGCTGCCGCTGTCAGAAGCCGCGCCGGCTTCCCTGCTCTGATCCGTTTCCAGCTCGCCCACCTGGCGCAGCGTATCCGCCAAATCCCGCCGCAACCCGGAAAGGGTTTCCTCAGTATTTACCAGCGTGTCGGGGTCCATGGCATCTATATCCCGCAGCATTCTGGCTCCCCGGTAGGCTTCCCGTATGGCGCTTTCAATGATTCCCTGATAGTCGATCGCGCGTATCTCGTCCATGCTGCGCTGGCGGGCATCCGCCGCCAATTCCGCGGCCTGAGACAGCACCGATGTCTCTGCCGGGGATGACAGCGCCAGCTGCCGGGACAGTTGCGCAAACGGATTTTCTATTCCGGAGGCGCTGCGCAAAGACGAGGCCAGCGCGCTGAGGCTCAAACGGTTACGCTGATTTGCCAGCGGCGACCGGATCTCCACCACCACGCCCTGCTGTCGCAGATAGACGGCATCGATTCGACCGCTGCCGATGCCGAGAAACCCGGAACTGTTTCCCAGCTCCAGCCCCTCTTGCAAGACGCCGGCCAGGGTATCAATTTCACTGCGCAGCTCGGCCAATTCTGCTTCCTGAGCAACCACCATTGGCTGCAGGTGCAATAAACCGAGAAAACACATTACTGTTGCAGATTTTTTACGCATGGAGGCCCTCCCGTTAGCGACTCCCGTCCTGGTACTGAGCGGCACTTGCCAGCTGCTGTATAGTCCTGAGTGTTTCGAAATCACTGTCCAGCAATTGCTGGTAACTCACTTGAACCGTTTCCATATCGAGCTGTCGCTGCTGATCAAAATAAGTGTAAATCTGATCGAAGTTTTCAGCACTGATTTCCCGCGCCTGCTCGAGGACCGTACGCATCAGACGCAGGTTGTTACTGTCCTGGCGCTCATCGAGGCGGGTCATGTACAGCTGCATCGATGCATCCTGGCGCTGCTGTTGCTGCTCTGCAAACTGCAGCAGCTGCTGGTCCAGCTGCACCTGACTGAGCCCCGGGGCCACCGCGCCGAACTCAATCCTGAAACCGCCTTCATTCATTACCACGGAGCCATTGAAAAGCAGCAATACCAGCATGGCAAAGCTGGCCGCCGTGGGCAGCCATTGCGTAAGCCAGGCGCCGCTGTTAATTCTTCCAGCACTCTCCGGCCGGTGCTCAGCCAGGTACAGGGGTGCCCCCCTGTCCCAGTGGGGTACGCGCTGTTCCTGCCAGTGATCCAGCGTGCTAAGCGCCTCTTGCAGTCTCCCCAGCTCTTCACTGCATTGCTGACAGCCGTCCAGGTGCCGCTCCAGCTCTTCCCGTGCCAATGACGGCTGACTCTCATCAAAATACTCAGTTAGCAGATACCGGGTGTTAGGACATGACATGGGATTCCTCCAGGATTGATCTGAGTTTGCGGAGTGCCGTGTAAAAGCGCGTTTTGGCTGTGTTTTCTGAAATTTCCTGTAACCGGGAAATTTCCTCGAAGGTAAGCGACTGATAAATTTTCATTTCAACTACCAGGCGCTGCTCCAGCGAAAGAGACTGCAGCAATCGCGCTATTTGTTCATTGCGCCGTTCATTGGCCAAGCACCGATCCGGCTCCGTCGTCTCATCGGCACTGAGTTGCGGTAAACCGCCCGGGGTGCTGTCGTCGTGGCTGAATCCCTGACCCCGCAGCAGGGCATTACGCCGGTTCATATCGACCGCCTTGTTGTGTGCAATGCGAAAAATCCAGCTACTGAATCTCGCGTCACCACGGAACCGATCCAGATTTCTGTACACACCAAGAAACACTTCCTGCATAAGATCCATGGCGTCCGTTGCGTTGCCGGTAAGACGCAGTCCGTAGTTGTAGATTTTTCGTTCGTAGCGTCTCACCAGCTTATCCCAGGCAGGGAGGGACCCGGCTAATGCTGCGGCCACAAGCGCTTCGTCATCTTGAAAACTGGTCATTACAGTCCACTCAGGGGGCTCCGGGCGCAAGCAGGGAAGCGGGACCTTCACTGTGTTCCCTGACTCTCAGCGTACCAGCGGCGCGGATCACTGCTTTGGATATAGAGTCGTAAAGATTCGAGAAATAGTTTGCCTCGGGTTTCAGGCTGTGCCTTACCCTGACAACTGCCGCTTCAGGAAGCGGGACGGGTCGCATGTAACTCCGGACGAAGCAGCTTCCCCCAGCGACGATTAAAGGGATGTGCCATTGGCGTTGGACCCTGTGCATTTACCAGGGGAAGACCCTGATTAGCCCATTCAAACAGTGAATGTCGTAAGTTTACTATCCGCGTATAACCAAGCTCACGCAGGGCATCGGCCACAGCCGCGGATCGGTAGCCAACTGAGCAGTACAGAATCAATTCAGCCTCGAGATCGGGAAAGCGCGCTGCAATCTGTTCAGCAGACTCAAGATGAAAAGCATTGACAAGATGGCTGACCTGGAATTCCTCGTCCGCCCGGACATCGATAATCGGCGGGAGATTCCCGCCCTGCTGATGACGTCGATACAACTCTGCGACTGTCAGCGATTCGACGGCAGGAAATCGACTGGCAATCAATCGATCCACGGCCTCCCAGTCGACCCCGAACAGGCTGCCAAAAAGGGAAGTCAGAGATGCCAGCACAAGGAGCTCTTTCATAACCAGTATAACCAGACCGGTGGCCAACCTGCCCGCCTTGTGAGCTGGAGGCTGCCATCGGCCTGGTTAATTCTCTGAATCCGTAAGTTCAGGCCGCCGCCTGTTTATTCTGACTGGCCAGCAACTCACTGGCTGCGCTCATCAGGGCGTTAAGCGAGGAAGCGATAATGTCCTTACTGATAGCAACACCGGTATAGCGCCTGCCTTCACACTTCAACTGGATATAAGTGACTGCTTCAGCGGCAGCGCCCTGCCCGAGCGCATGCTCCCCATAATCCAGCACTTCAAAATCGAGGTTTATGGAGGACTTCAAGGCCTCTATAAAGGCATCGAGAACTCCATCGCCTTCACCACTGATGGCAATCTCCCTGCCATAGTAATCGATCGTCGCATTGAAAGTTTCCCTTCCTTCGCTCTTCTCGATACTGAAATTTTCCAGGCTCAATACCTTGGAGTTTTCCAGATAATGGGTGTTGAAAAGTCTCCAGATCTGGTCCGGCGCTATTTCCTGCCCGGTATCCTCCGCCTCTTTCTGCACTACCCGACTGAACTCGATCTGCAGCCAGCGTGGCAATTCGAAGCCAAACTTATTGGCCAGCACGTAGGCCACTCCCCCCTTGCCGGACTGACTGTTCACCCGGATAACATCCTGGTAGGTCCTGCCGAGATCCCGGGGGTCAATGGGGAGATAGGCGATTTCCCAGGTCTCACCCTCGCGGTAAATATCCAGGCACTTTTTGATGGCGTCCTGATGGCTGCCGGAAAAAGCAGTAAACACCAGGTCGCCGGAATACGGCTGACGAGGATGGACATCTATCTGGGTACACTCCCGGACAATGGATACAATCCGGTCCATATCATGCAGATCCAGAGCGGGATCAATACCCTGACTGTAAAGATTCATGGCCATGACCACGATATCCATGTTTCCGGTGCGTTCACCATTACCAAGCAGAGTACCCTCTACGCGCTGCGCACCCGCCATGACCGCCAACTCTGCAGCGGCCACCGCACAACCCCGATCATTATGGGTGTGCAGACTGATAATAACCGCCTCCCGATTACTTACCTGGCGCCCGAACCATTCAACCTGATCGGCATAGACATTGGGCGTCGCCATCTCGACCGTGGCCGGCAGGTTAATGATAGCCGGCCGCTCCGGCACCGGTTGCCACACGGCAAGCACCGCATTACAGACTTCAACCACATAATCCATTTCAGTGCCGGTAAAGCTTTCCGGTGAATACTGGAATACCCATTCAGTCTCGGGCGCCTGTTCTGCGCAGCGCTTGACCACGGCAGCGCCATTGACAGCAATATCTATGATCCCGGCCCGGTCGGTCTTGAACACTTTCTCGCGCTGCACTGTGGAGGTCGAATTGTAGACATGCAATATCGCCCGCCGTGCTCCTTTTAAAGACTCGAAGGTCCTCTTGATCAGCTCTTCCCGGGCCTGAGTCAGCACCTGGATGGTGACATCATCAGGAATCAGGTTTTCTTCGATGAGGCTGCGAACGAAATCAAAATCCGGCTGTGAAGCGGCGGGAAATCCCACTTCGATCTCCTTGAAACCCACCTCGACCAGCAACGCAAACAACTTCTTCTTCTGCGCCACCGACATCGGCTCGATAAGAGCCTGATTGCCGTCACGTAAATCCACGCTACACCAGGTGGGTGCCTGCTGAATCACCTGGTCCGGCCAGGTCCGGTCCGGCAGGTTGACCGGTTCGAAAGGCTTGTACTTTGTATGATCAAACATTGCTCTGTTCCTGTGTACCTGAATCAGTCAGGGAACCTTTGATTAAGTGATGTGTATCCTAACCAAAAAGGAATAGCATTTCTACGCATATTTTCTATATATTCGGTGTTTATGCGCATTTATTATCTATATTTATCAATATTATTAGTGTTATTCTCCCCTAACTCAGACTCTTTGCCGGCCGGCCGCCGGTTCACCCATCCCCAGACTACAGGAGTGCCTTGCCGTGAAACTGGACAAAATCGATTTGAAATTACTGCGGGAAATGCAGCGCGATGGCAGGATCACCAACCTCGAGCTGGCCGACAAAGTGGGGCTGTCGCCTTCCCCATGCGCCAGACGGGTCAGGCAGCTTGAAGAAAGCGGTATCATCGATCGCACAGTGACCCTGCTGAACCCCTCGCGGCTGGGCCTGAAGCTCATCGCCCTGATTCAGATCGCCATGGATCGTCACACGCCGGACCGGTTCGAGGAGTTTGAACGCCAGGTGGCCGGCTACCCGGAGGTCGTGGAGTGCTCGCTGATTACCGGCCAGTCGGCAGACTATCTGTTAAAGGTCATCGTGCCTGACATGGAGTATTACCAGGAATTCCTGCTCAACAAAATAACCCGGATCAAGGGTGTTTCTGATGTGCATTCCAGCTTCATCATGCGCCAGGTCATTCAATCCACGGAATTACCCCTGGACCACCTGACGCCTTAAGGGGCCTCTTGCTACTGGAAGAAGTGCTTGACCTTGTCCTTGTAAGAGCGGCTCATCTTCAGCGAGGACCCGCAACTCAGAATCAGGTGGTATTCGCCATTGATATGTGAAGACACTTTTTCGACCCGCTGCAGATTGACGATAGTCGAACGATGTACGCGTTGAAAAACAGCCGGGTCAAGCTTGGCCTCCAGCTCCTTCATCGTGGTGCGCATGATATGAGTTTGGCCCTGCACATGAATACACATGTAATCACCTGCCGCATCGATCCAATCGATATCCTTTACCGGCACGAAGGTCGTGGTGGAACCGTCCTTGATCGCCAGTCGATCCGGATGCGGCGAATCGGTCTCTTCGGACTCCAGCAACTCGCCGATTGCCGATTCTGATTTGCCGGTCATGCTGACCAGCATGTCCAGCAATCGCTGCTTCTCGTCCATTGCGCTGAGCTGAGTCTTGGCTTTCACCGCCCGATCCACTGCCTCCTTCAGGCGCTCCTCTTCGACCGGTTTCAGGAGATAGTCGACCGCATGGATCTTGAATGCATCCACTGCATACTCGTCATAGGCGGTAACGAAAACAATCAGCGGCATCAGGTCCACCTGAATTTCGCGCACCACATCGAAACCAGTCATGCCAGGCATCTGAATATCGAGAAAAACCAGATCCGGTTCATGCTCGACAATCGCTGCCAGCGCCTGCTGGCCGTTCTGACAGACACCGACCACCTCGACCTCTTCAATCGCCTCGAGGCGCATTTTTAGACCCTTGCAGGCCAATTCTTCATCATCAACAATCAATGCTTTCAACATACTAATTCCCAGCCACTTCGAAAGGTAAAACTACAGTTGCCTGGCACCCGGAGGGCTGCCGGTTGGAAAAAGAAAAGCTCTGCCTGTTGCCATACATTTCCTTCAACCTGTTTCGCACGTTCATCAGACCGACACCGGTAAACCTGGACAGGGAATCATCCAGCAGGGAATCCGGAATACCCGGCCCGTTGTCCGCCACAGTCAGCAGCAGCCGATCCCCGTCCACCTGGGCGGTTATGGTAATTCTACCGCCCTCTACCATCTTGGACAGCCCGTGCTTGATCGAGTTCTCTATCAGAGGTTGCAGCAACATACTTGGTACAAGTGCCCCCAGCGCCGCGTCTTCGACACTGATTTCAACCTGCATTCTCTCACCAAACCTGACCTTCTCTATATCGAGATAAAGTTTTGAAGTTTCAAGTTCGTGGGCAAAAGTAACCCGGTCGAGCGGAGCATGATCGAGGGAATAACGAAGAAACTTGCTTAACTTGGTCAGCATCTGGTTAGCCTGGTCGGTGGACTTATCCAGCACCAGAGTGGATATCGCATTCAGCGTGTTGAACAGAAAATGGGGATTCAGCTGGTAGCGAAGCATCCGTAACTGGGCTTCCTGGGCCAGGGCTTCCGAGCGCAGGCTTTTTTCTTTTTCCAACTGAAATAACTGATAGTATTTGATAAAAAAGTACAGGCCACTCCACATCAGCATGGTGGGATAAGCCGTAGAAAGCGAACCTCGAAACAGATCTTCCAGCCGGAAATCCTCGAACGGCAGGAACTCTCCAAATGACACGTAATCCATGTAATTGTTGATGGGCTGCCAGAGCAATGCGACTCCCAGAGAACCGAAAACCACGGTCGGGATACGGACAGCCATGGCGTTCTCCCACACGCTGCGGTATAACCCCCGCAGTACTGTGGTCAGCAGAATACCCACCAGGGCGGAGATAATATAGATGGTCACCCGGCCAAGCAGGTATTCGGCCGGTACGAAGGTAAGATCGCGTACCACCAGCAGCACCACCCAGGTAGCCCAGCCTCCCGCCTGAAACAACCAGAATTGCTTACCCCGACTCAGTGAAACCGCCTTTTCCTTCAACGGCACGGATTTCTCGTAAGGCTGGATAAGTGTCGTCATTGCTGTTCCAGTCAGTGGATACCAGCCCTGATTATGCCCCAATGGCCCCTGACTGGACACCCGGGACCGGCCCATCCGCTGGATAAAAAAGCCACGCTACCGGTCAGCAGCATGGCTTTATCTGGAGCGAAGCCGGGCAGAGGGCTTTGAGCCCGCGACTGGCAACTACGGTAACAGGTGCGAAACGGCCTGCTTTTCCTCAAGTAGTTCCTGTTCGGTCTTAGCCATCAGGTCGCGGCTGAAATCATTGATATCCAGCCCTTCAACCACCTGATATTGACCGTTTTCGCAAGTCACGGGAAAGGAATAGATCAGCCCCTCTGAGATGCCGTAATCCCCCTCAGAATGAATTCCCATACTGACGATCTTGCCACCGGTTCCCAGAGCCCAGTCACGCATGTGCTCGATTGCCGCATTGGCGGCCGAGGCAGCACTGGATAGCCCGCGCGCCTTGATGATTGCCGCACCGCGCTGCTGCACGGTAGGAATAAAATCGCTCACCACCCAGTCCTGGTCCACCAGGTCCAGGACTTTTTCTCCGGCTACGCTGGCATGGTGTACATCAGGGTATTGGGTCGCAGAGTGATTACCCCAGATGATGACGCCATCGACGTCGGTACTGTGCTTGCCGGTTTTCTCGGCCAGCTGGGCAATCGCCCGGTTGTGGTCCAGTCTTGTCATGGCCGTGAACTGGCCTGGTTTCAGATCGGGTGCGTTGCGGTAGGCGATAAGCGCGTTGGTATTGGCCGGGTTGCCTACTACCAGCACCTTGACATCACGACTGGCATGGTCGTTGATGGCCTTGCCCTGAGCAGAAAAAATTGCCGCGTTGGCTTCCAGCAGGTCTTTTCTTTCCATGCCCGGGCCGCGGGGGCGCGCTCCCACCAACAGACAGTAGTCGGCATCTTTGAAGGCTACATTCGGGTCATCGGTCTGCACGATACCCGCCACCAGAGGGAAAGCACAGTCTTCAAGCTCCATCGCAACACCCTTCAGGGCATCCAGCGCCGGCGTTATCTCCAGGCATTGCAGGATTATGGGCTGATCGGGGCCCAGCATTTCACCGGCAGCGATTCTGAATAAAAGGGAATAACTGATTTGTCCTGCTGCTCCGGTTACAGCAACTCTGACTGGTGCGTTCATAAGTTTCGATAATCCTTGCTGGTCAAATAAGTGAAAACTACAGAAATTTAAGCGGAGGATTATAGCAGACTTTCCGGGAAACACCCGTACCGGCAGGGCTGGCCCATCACTCTGAAGCCATCCCGGGCATTTGCAGGCGCCCTTCCGGACCGGCACCCGCGCCCGAAGAAACCCTGGCCCTGTAACCCTTGAATTACCGCCGCAATGCGCTGCGTCAGTCTGTCTCACACTACCGCGAGGTGTTGTGTGCGGATAGTGACCACTGCCCTGCCAGGCGCGCTATCAGCGCCACGGCGGCCGACAGACCCTGTCTTGCGCCCCCTCAAGCAAGCGAGACAATCAGCCACTTCCTGTCAGCTGATAAACATTGCGTCCCCGTAACTGAAGAACCTGTATCTCTCTTCTATCGCCTGATTATAAGCGCCAAGTATCTTTTCTTTATCGGAAAAAGCACTCACCAGCATTAGTAGCGTCGATTGTGGCAGGTGAAAATTGGTGATCATGGCGTCCACAACGCGGAAGTGGAAACCGGGGTAAATAAAAATATCCGTTTCGCCCTCAAAGGGCGCCAGGCTGCCACTCCGGGCAGCAGTCTCCAGACTGCGCACGCAGGTGGTGCCGACTGCAATGACACGGCCGCCCCGCTCCTTGCAGGTTTCAATCTGGGTCACCACGGATTCTGGCACCCGCAGCCATTCCGAGTGCATCCGGTGCTTCTCGACATTGTCCACCCGCACCGGCTGAAAAGTTCCAGCACCCACATGCAGCGTGACGAAGGCTTTTTCAACCCCCACCTCCTCGAGCCGCTGCAGCAGGGGCTGATCGAAGTGCAGCCCGGCCGTGGGAGCCGCCACCGCCCCCGGAATCTGACCGTACACCGTCTGGTAACGCTCACGATCAGCCAGCTGGTCCTCCCGCCGGATATAGGGAGGCAACGGCATGTGCCCTGCTGCCTGCAGATACGCCACCAGGCCCTGTTCGCAATCAAACTCCACCCGGAAAAACTCACCTTCCCGCCCCGTCACCGTGGCAGGCACCGAGACCTGCGCTGAACTCTCTGCGGCGCTTTGGGTTGGATTTTCTACTGAATGTTCTGTTGAACTCCCCGCGGAGCTTTCGGCTGAACGCTCGGCTGGGCCTCTGGGTGGGCTCTCCGCCGCAGCTTCGATTGAGCCCTGCTCCTCAGGGGCTGCCGGGAACAGTAGCCGGGTGCCGGGCTTGGGTGACTTGCTGGCGCGGATCTGGCACAAAGCAGCCCGCTCAGACACCAACCGTTCCATCAGCAACTCAATCTTGCCACCCGATTCCTTGTGACCAAACAGTCGCGCGGGTATCACCCGGGTATTATTGAACACCAGCAGATCGTTGGGCCCTAACAAGTCGGGCAGCTCGCGAAAGACCCGGTGCTGCACCTCCCCGGATTGTTTGTCCAGACACAACAACCGGCTGTCGCTGCGGTTGGCTGGCGGGTAAAGAGCAATCAGCTCGTCCGGCAGCTGGTAATCAAAGTCGCTGGTCTGCATGGTGGTATCGGCCCGAACCGGTTTCTCAGGACTGCCAGCCGGTCTGGCCAGTCAGCAAGGCGCAAGAATATAGAAATTTTCCGCACCCTTGAAGCCCCGGAGGGGCGGATTGCGGATTGCGGAGCGGTTGATTGCTGTTATAATCCTGCCGCATCAGGAATCCGGGCCAGAGCCGGCCTGATGGTAACTGTACCAATGATGGGTTTTTTCTTAAGGCATTCCAAGGTATGACACTGCCCTGGCAGGGCAGATCAAGTTACTCAAGATGCCGGAGTGGTGAAATTGGTAGACACGTCGGATTCAAAATCCGATGCTAGCGATAGCGTGCCGGTTCAAGTCCGGCCTCCGGTACCATCCCTACAGAAAACAGAAAAGCTTAATCATATTCGCGTGCATTCAGCGTAGCTCACCAGATGCATGTGCGCGAATCTGCCAAGTTATCAGGCTATCAGTGTCCCCTGTTGCCCCTGTGCCCCCTGCGGAGAATCTTCAACAGTACATAAAAAAACGGCCGCACTGTCGAGTGCGGCCGTTATTCCTAAAGTCTTCCTGGCTGTTCGTGCCGGGAAAAACCTAGTTCTTCTGGGCAGCGGCCTTTTTCTCTTTCTCGCGTTCAATGACTGCTTCGGCGACGTTGGCAGGACATTCGCTGTAATTATCGAATTCCATCGAGAACTGGCCACGGCCTGAGGTCATGGTTCGCAGCGTGCTGATGTAACCGAACATTTCGGCCAGCGGTACAGCGGCTTTCACACGGACACCCGTGTTGGTTTTTTCCTGGTCCCTGATCATGCCGCGACGACGGTTGAGATCACCGATCACATCACCCACGTTATCGTTGGGTGTGAATACGTCCACTTTCATGATGGGCTCAAGCAGTTTTGGAGTGGCTTTGGGCATGGACTGACGGAAGGCTCCTTTGGCAGCGATTTCGAAAGCGATCGCTGATGAGTCGACTGCATGGTAGGCACCGTCGGCCAGCTCTATTTCCACATCCAGCATAGGGAACCCTGCCAGCGGACCGGTTTCCATCATGGACTTGAACCCCTTCTCGATCGCCGGGAAGAACTCTTTCGGTACGTTACCGCCCACTACTGTAGAAAAGAATTTGAAGCCTGAATTCGCTTCACCAGGGCGGATCTTGTAGTCGATCTTGCCGTACTGACCCGAACCACCGGACTGCTTCTTGTGGGTGTAGCTGTCTTCGACCTCGCTGGTGATGGTTTCGCGGTAAGCCACCTGGGGTTGACCCACAACAAGCTCGACACCGTAGGTACGTTTCATGATGTCGATTTTGATATCCAGGTGCAGTTCGCCCATGCCCTTGAGTATGGTCTCGCCTGAATCCTGGTCGGTTTCAACACGGAAAGTCGGGTCTTCTGCCACCAGTTTGCCGATTGCGATACCCATCTTCTCATTGGCGCCCTTGTCTTTGGGCTGGACCGCGATGGAGATCACAGGCTCGGGGAACACCATGGCTTCCAGCGTACAGGGGCGGTCAGGATCACACAGGGTGTGACCGGTCTGTACGTTCTTCATGCCTACAATGGCAATGATGTCGCCTGCCTCTGCGTGAGTCAGCTCCTTTCGCTCATCGGCCTGCATTTCCACCATACGGCCAATACGCTCTTCCTTGCCGGTAAAGCTGTTGAGGATGGTGTCACCCTTGTCGAGCGTACCGGAATAGACACGTACGAAGGTCAGGGCGCCGAAACGGTCGTCCATGATCTTGAATGCCAGCGCTCGGAATGGCTCGTCGGCCGACACCTTTGCGAACTGCCCGTTGGGGTTGCCTTCCTCGTCGGTCAGGGGCTGAGGGTTCACTTCGTGCGGCGCCGGCAGGTAGTCGACTACGGCATCGAGTACCAGCTGGACACCCTTGTTCTTGAAGGCCGAGCCACAGTAGGTCGGGAAGAATTCCAGCTCCAGTGTGCCCTTGCGGATACAGCGCTTGATGTCCTCAATTGAGGGCTCCTCACCTTCCAGGTACTGGGTCATCACCTCGTCGTCCATTTCGACGGCGGTTTCGATCATTTCTGCACGGTATTGTTCCACCTGGTCGACCATGTCGGCAGGGACATCCTGAATCGTGTAGTTCTCAGGCTGGCCTGAGTCGTCCCATACGTAAGCCTGGCGGGTGAGAACATCCACCACGCCCACGAAGGTGTCTTCGAAACCGATAGGCAGGGTCATGACCAGAGGCTTGGCACCCAGCACTTTCTTGATCTGGGCAACCACCTTGAAGAAGTCGGCCCCGATGCGGTCGAGTTTGTTGACAAATATCAGGCGTGACACCTTGGAATCGTTGGCATAGCGCCAGTTGGTTTCGGACTGGGGCTCAACACCGCCGGAACCGCAGAATACGCCGATGCCGCCGTCGAGTACCTTCAGTGAGCGGTACACTTCCACGGTAAAGTCGACGTGCCCGGGGGTGTCGATGACATTGAAACGGTGATTTTTCCAGAAACAGCTGACGGCAGCCGACTGGATGGTAATGCCCCGTTCAGCTTCCTGTTCCATGAAGTCGGTAGTGGATTCACCCTCGTGAACCTCGCCGATCTTGTGGATCATGCCGGTCAGCTTGAGGATGCGCTCGGTAGTGGTGGTTTTGCCGGCATCCACGTGGGCGAAAATGCCTATGTTTCGGTAAAGGGATAGATCGTTCATGGCGTTTTAAGTCCGTCGATGGAGGTATTGGGTAAAAAACGGCGCAGCATACACTAAAGGGAGCAGTTTTTCAGTCAGAGTTCACATAATTTTTACTTTGGCGACCCGGGCCGCCCCGGCGGGCTTCCCCCGGAGCAGACGGCTCCCGATTTCAGGGAGTTGGGGGAGGCATTCACAACTTCATAATTTAAGGGAAATTTGATAGTGGAACATTCCAGCAGGCGTTAGCCTTTATTGACCCATTTCGAAAGCGCTTGCTGAGACACCTGCAGGCACGCTCAATAGACCACCAGTCAGATTGCGTCACTGACGCTGGACAGATTGAAATTACGCACTTTCAGCGCCGGCACTACGATCGGGGTACTGACCGAACTGTTCTCGGAGGCAGCTACCCGGGTCGCAGGGCCAATCATTTCCACGTTCTGCAGCATCTCGGTAATCGATTGATTAAAGCGGAAATTGTTGACCGGGCGCGTAATACGACCATTCTCGATCAGAAACGTGCCGTCCCGGGTCAGCCCGGTGTAGGAAACGATGCGGGGATTCAGACCGCGTATATACCAGAACCGGGTCAGCAACACACCCCGCTCGGTAGAAGCGATCATGGCTTCGAGGCTGTCCTCACCGCCCGGCATGATCAGATTGGCAGGTCTGGGCAGCGCTTGTTCGCCGCGCTGTTGTGCCCAGTACCGGGATCTGGACAGAGCTGTCAGCCGGCCACCGTCGACCCAGGTTTGTCGCCTTAAGGGTTCCCCCAGGCTGTTGAAGGGGCTTGCCTCGGCATCGCTGTAGGAGGGATCGCTGAACAGAGTGACACGCGGATCGAAAAGCGCTTCGCCGACCCGATTTCCCCCGCCTGGTCGTGAAAAATAAGAACGGCCCTCATCTGCTGACCGTTGATCGAGGCTGGCCAGCATTCGCGACATGAGCATGCCCACAGCCGTCGGTTCGAGGATAGCGGTATAGGCACCAGGTTCCAGATCTGATTTGCGCCAGTCCCGGCACTTCCTGACCGCGTCATCGGCAACTCGCCGACTTTCAATCCGGCTCCAGTCGTTAGCCTCGTCACCCGCCCAGCCTGACTGCAGACCATCGGGCGAACGGCAGGTCAGTGTATAGGCAACGCCGGTCCCGGCATTACTGCCAAACAGCCCGTTTGAAGTGGCCACTGCCGTGCGCTCGGCCCTGGCATCCATAAAAGAAGCGGCAATCTGATCTGCCGCCTGTGCCTGACGAATGGCGATGGCCGCCGCCTCGGCCCGGGTCAGGGGTTCCAGTTCACCGGTGGACTCGTAATAGCCGTTCACCTCATCGTAGGCCTGGGCCTCCAGTTCGGGCAGGTATTCGGGGTTTTCCGGCGCCAGCCGGGCCATCGCCTCGGAATTGCGGACCGCCAGGGCCAGATTGCCATCATCCAGCTGATTGGTAACCACCGAGGCAACCCGCTTCCCGAACACACTGGTAATGGTGACGTTGGTGCGATCGGCACCACCGGCGCTGGTTATCCGGTTGGTGGCGACCCGGGTGTAACCTGACCAGCCGGAAGTGATGTTCACACGGCAATGGTCTGCCCTTGAGAGCTGCACGATGCGCTCACTCAGGTTCCTGATCTCTGTTGCTGAGAGTCCTCGGGCTTCGGCCATAGGTATTGCCGTTTATCCAGTATTGATTATGTCGATGTTACGAAAGCGGGCTATCGGGCAACCGTGGGATACTGCATTGACCTGCATGGGCTGGCCCTTGGCATCCCCAAACGAGGCACCCAGGTAGTAGGTCTGCGCGCCCCCGATTAAATCCATCGCATTCCAGAATTCCGGTGTTCTGCCAACATAGGCAACATCACGCAGCATTCGTTCCTTGCGGCCGTTGCGGATTTCCCAGAAGACCTGGCCACCGAATTGAATATTGTAGCGCTGCTGGTCGATTGAATAGGAACCGCGGCCTTCGATCAGTATCCCCTGCTCTGTATCGCCAATGACGTCTTCTTCGCTGACATCCTGTTCGTTGGGCAACAGGCTGACATTGGGCATACGCTGAAACGGCATGCTCTCCCAGATTTCGCCATAGGCACAGCCATGACTGTGGGTTACGCCTGTATAAGGAGCGATCCAGGCGGCCTGTTCCCGGGTGGTCTGATAATCCACCAGTATGCCGTCTTTGATGATGGGCCAGGTATCCGCCGGTACACCCTCATCATCCCAGCCGGTAGTGGCACAGCCGCCCAGTTCGGTCCTGTTACCTACAAACTGGACGAAGTCCTGGCCCAGTCGCATCCTGCCAAGCACCTGGTCCGGTGGATACATGAAAGAGGTCCCCGCATAGTTGGCTTCGAACCCAAGCACCCGATCCAGTTCAGTCGGATGGCCGATTGCTTCATGAATGGTAAGCCACAGATTCGAGGGATGCAGGATCAGATCCCATTTTCCAGGCGAGACCGGAGTCGCTTCCAGCTTCATGGCAGCTTCCTCAGCCCAGCGCTGGGCATTGCCGGCCATCTCCAGGCCCATCACGTATTCGTAGCCACGACCCGCAGGCTCCACTACGGCGCCCCGCGTCTGAAAGTCCCTGCCATCGGAGGAGATGGCGGTGATATTCACGGACGGCGCGATGCGGAAATAAGTCTGCCTGATGAGGGAGCCTTCGGACGTTGCCGTCAGCCGGTCTTCCCGGATAGACAGGATACTGCTGGAAGCGTATTCGACATAATTGACCCGCAGCGCCTCTTCGTTGATGCGCAGCAGTAAAGCAGCCTTGTCGTCGAGCGAGACCGTAAACGGGTCAACACTGTGAGGCGTCACCCACTCCACATCGTTGAAGACATCAACCGGCGCAAGCAGAGCCTGGGACGGCGCCACGGCGTTGTTTGCCCTGGCGATCGCAACCGCTTCCCGGGCCATGGCTGCCACTGCACCCCGCTCCAGCACCTGGGTGGCCGAAAATCCCCAGGAACCACCCACCAGCGCACGCACATTGATGCCGAACGACTCGAAATTTTCAACCCGGGTGATGGTCTGCTCCCGGGTCCCGATTGCTTCGAATCGGGACCGAATGATTCTTCCGTCCGCGTAACTGGCACCAGCACTCATGGCGGCGTCGATAGCCAGCAGCAACAGTTCCCGCTCGGTAGAGGTTAAGGGTTGGGCCGCTACCGGCGCGGCGGCAGGCACGAGAAGCCCGGCGGCCGCCAGAGCAGACGAATAACGGAGAAAATCCCGCCGCGACAGTGAACTGGCAAGATAGAGGGGATCGCCGGCTTCCGAGACGGAACCTCGATGATTGACTGGAACCGGCAGCAACGACATGCAACATCACCCAGGAAGCGCAAAAGGACGAACACAACTTAACCTTTAGCAATCATTAATTCAAGATTGCGCTTACCGGCAGAATGCCGAACCCTCTTTCCGCTCCCTGCTGCTCGGCGGGGTCGCTTCGACAGCCAGTGAACTGTTTAGCGCAGTGAAGGGAAAGTAGGGGACACTGATAACTTAATAACTTAAGAAAATTCTTTCAATGAACAGGGCACGCTAAGTTACTAAGTTATCAGTGTCCCCTGCTTTCAGTGCCCCCTTCTTTCCTGTGGCGGGATTTACCTGTGGCTTTCTACCTCAACATGCCCCTCACCTCTTACAACCGGCGCGAGTAGTTTCAATCAGCGATTGAAGTTATGATTCCCTGATTGAACGCTGATTACCATCATCCGAATTGAGCTCCTGCAAGCGAGGCTGACATGACCAGAAAGCTGCTGTTATTTATCGCGCTATCACTTTGTTCTTCGTATTTGTCAGCACAGGTGGCCAATGAATGGAAAATTATCCATGCCGGGACCCTGCTGGCGGATGCACGGGATGCGGCGCGAACGGAACAGAGCATTATTATCAGGAACAATGTCATCGTCGAGATTCGCGGCGCGGCCAATGCCAGAGTGATTGATCTGAAGAATCATTTTGTCCTGCCTGGCCTTATCGACTCACATACCCATATCCTCAGCCAGCAGGAACCCAATAGGCGTGAAATAAGCGTTACCCGAAGCACGGAGTTCAGCACGCTGATGGGCGTCGAGTATGGCATGCGCACTTTACGGGCCGGGTTTACCACCATCAGAAATGTGGGTGCCGACAGAAACGCCATCTTTGCATTGCGCGACGCAATCAACCAGGGCATTGTGATGGGACCGCGTATCCGTGCGTCCGGTCAAAGTATCACTCCAACAGGCGGCCATGGAGACAGAAACGGCTTTCGCGATGACATCTTTCCCCACCCCCACTCCGGCGTTTGCGACGGTGTCGCCGAGTGTCGCAGGGCAGTGCGGACACAGATCAAATACGGAGCCGACCACATCAAGTACGTTGCCACCGGCGGCGTGCTCAGCATCACCGATACCGGCACGGGTCAACAATTTACCGACGAAGAGCAGATCGCACTGATAGAGGCTGCCCATGCCATGGGTCGTAAGGTCGCGGCTCACGCCCACGGTAAAACAGGCATGGAAGCCGCGTTGCGCGCCGGAGTCGATTCCATCGAACATGGCTCCTATCTTGATGAGGAGACCGCCGATCTGTTTGTAGAAACTGGCGCTTACCTGGTTCCAACACTTATTGCCGGACATACCGTAGAACGCATTGCTACCGAGAGGCCGGATTTCTACCCGCCAGAGGTAAGGCAGAAGGCTCTGGAAGTCGGGCCGGTGATGCGCAATGCGCTGCGAATCGCCTACGAAAAAGGCGTCAAGATTGCCTTTGGCACCGACGCCGGTGTCAACGATCACGGCACCAATGCCTACGAAGCCGTGCTGATGCATGAAGCCGGCATGCCGGAGCGCGCCATACTGATTTCCGCGACAGTGAACGCCGCGGAACTTATCGGCCTGTTCGATTTCATAGGCACGATAGAGGCCACTAAGGACGCAGACATTATCGCTGTGCGGGAAAATCCTCTGGAGGACATTTCAACCCTGCTCGAGCCCACGTTCGTCATGGCGCGCGGCAACGAAGTGAACCTGGATGTACCCCCGGTTGATCTCTTTCCCTGGCCGGGCATCTGACACCCCGGAGCCAACATCAGGCCGACCCATCGTAAGTTTATGGACACCCTGAACTTCAAGGAGCCAGCATGTCTTCGGATAAACAGAAAATTGCCGTGGTAACCGGCGCCAACACCGGGCTGGGGTTGGAAACCAGCACAGGTCTGGCCAAAGAGGGTTACACCGTCGTGCTGGCCTGCCGCAGCCAGCCGAAAGCGAACGGCGCGATTGAACGTATCAGGCGCCAGGTGCCCGCGGCACGCCTGGACTTTATCCCGCTGGATCTGATCGATCGCGACTCTATCAGGCAGTTCGCCGATACTTTCGCCCAGCGCTACGACCACCTTGACCTTTTAGTCAATAATGCGGGCATGATGGGCCCTCCCTACACCATTACCCGAAACAATCTGGAGCTGCAGTTTGACGCCAACCATATCGGTCATTTCTGCCTCACGGCTCTGCTGCTTGACAAACTGGACCAGCCGTATGAAACCAGAATAGTCAATGTCTCCAGCCTGGCCGGCAAAAGGGAGTATGCCGATATTCACTTTGACAACCTGAATTTCGTAGGCACCTATGAAGACGGGCCAAAGATGTTTGGTCTGAGCGGCATGGTAGCCTACAGCCAGAGCAAACTGGCCAACCTGCTATTCACCATGGAGTTAAAAGACCGCCTCGCGGCCGCTGGTAAGAAAATCAAGGCGGTGGCGGTCCATCCCGGGGTGTCAAACACCGACTTATCCCGTAACATGCCGCCACTGCTAAGAGTTCTGGCCCCGGTCCTGGTGAGATTCATGGATATCTCCAAGGCGGCCGAAGGAGCAGAGTCGACTTTGTTTGGCGCTCTGAACCCTGGTGTCAATGCCGGAGATTTTATCGGCCCCACAGGAAAGGATGAGCGTACAGGCCCGCCAGGTAAAGTTGCACTGCCACCGAAGGCGACCGACAAGGCATTGTCCGAAAAGCTCTGGTCCCGCTCAGAAGAACTGACAGGAGTAACCTTCCAGCTGTAACCATGCAGCTATAACCAGGGCAACCTCAACCACCATTAAACCAACTTCAACACAGTGATCTGAATTATTATGGCAATTCCAGAATGTATGCGAGGACGACTGTCCATTCCCGCCGTTGGTGCACCTTTATTTATCATTTCCAATCCCGATCTGGTGATAGCCCAGTGCAAGGCGGGTGTGGTTGGTTCATTCCCGGCTCTGAATGCGCGACCGAAAGAATTGCTCGATGAATGGCTCACCCGCATAACTGAAGAGCTGGACGCCTACAGCCAGGCCAACCCGGACCGCCCGGCCGCACCCTTCGCAGTGAACCAGATCGTGCACGGCTCCAACGATCGACTGATGCACGATGTGGAAATGTGTGTAAAACACAAGGTACCCGTTGTCATCACATCACTGGGTGCGCGCCCGGAAGTATTTGAGGCCATACACTCCTATGGCGGAATCTGTCTCCACGATGTAATCAATGATCGCTTTGCCCGCAAGGCAATCGAAAAAGGTGCCGATGGTCTTATCTGTGTTGCCGCCGGTGCGGGCGGCCATGCAGGATTACTGTCACCGATGGCTTTCATACAGGAGGTCAGGCAATGGTTCGACGGCCCTCTTCTGCTGTCCGGCGCCATAGCGACCGGCGCGGGTGTCCTGGCTGCCCAGGCGATGGGTGCCGATCTGGCTTATATCGGATCGGCTTTTATCGCCACCGAAGAGGCCAACGCCGACCCCGCTTACAAACAGGCGCTGGTGGACTATGCGGCCAGTGATATTGTCTACACCAACCTGTTTACGGGCGTGCACGGCAATTACCTGAAGCCTTCCATCGAGGCAGCCGGGATGGATCCGGACAATCTGCCCGAAAGCGATCCCAGCAAAATGAACTTTGGTTCCGGCGGCGGCAGCAAGTCCAAGGCGTGGCGGGACATCTGGGGCTGCGGCCAGGGCATCGGCAGTATCAAGGAAGTGGTGCCGGTCGCGCAATTGGTAGGCAGATTGAAGCGCGAATACGAGATGGCGAGGCAGCGGCTTCTGGATAGCCAGGAATACTGAGGGCCTGCTGTTGTTTGCTAAAGTCCCCCGGGGGCTCTGAGGGCCACGCCGGCGAGGCTCATCGATGCCAGCATGCGCACCTGCCAGCTAGCGCTGGTGTGACAAAGTCAGTAGTTTAAGGGCTGTATAAGACTGCTCTAAGCGCAGCCAAAACGGGTTTGAAACTGACCAATAAACTCAGTTTTCCCGGTTTAATTAACCGCCAGTTAAGCCACTTTTTATCGAAGGTTTACCAGGCGTACCAGGGGATTTCTGGACAACCAGGGCAGAGTATCGCGGTAATTGATCAACAGTTCTTTTTTAATGAACGTCTGACAAACTACTCAATCCCGGACACATTGGTACAGTGGGCACCGGAGGGAACCTGCCCGGAGCCCAGCGCGGTTGGGTACGGTGCCTGATAAGGATCGATGGGTTCGGCAAGGATCAGGTCCATGATCACGAACAGCAGAATAAACAGCATGGCCAGCATGCCGGTCGTGGGCCGTTGGGGAAGCCGGTCTTTATCGCTCATGGGATGCCCACCTGTAGCCGTGGGCGCGCCTGCTGTAACAGTACCGGCCGTAATCGGATTCCCAATGTCGAGCCCATAAAAGCCGCCACAAACCAGACCCAGCCATGCACACTGCCAGTGGAAACCCCACTGAAAAAAGCACCCACGTTACAGCCGAAGGCGATCCGTGAGCTGTAACCCAGCAGCAGACCTGCCGCGATAATCACCAGCCAGCTGCTCAACTGCAGATTGGCCACCTGCGGATCCACCTGCCGGCGCCAGCGCATGACCAGAAAGGCGCCGACGATCAACCCGATATTGGTCAACGAGGTGGTATCGGTCAGTACACTTTGCTGCAGACGCTCGGCATGGGCCGGGTTGGACCAGAACGCTGAGCCGGCCAGTTCCAGCCCGCCCGCCTGGGCAATTTTTGCTCCCCACAATCCCAACCCGTATACCACGCCCCAGGATTGCCCCGCGATCATCAGGTTAAGTATTGCCAACAGGGCCAGCAGAACAGCTGCCGCAATAAGCCGGGGCGGCAGTTTTCTTTTGCCGGGTTCCGACCAGACCAGCGCGAGAACGGCCAACACCGACAGACCCAACAGGGTCACCCATAGCCCCCCGCTGGAGCCGAAGGCCTCTTGCAGGGTAAGTGGCGGCAGAGTGCCCAAGGCATTCCACCAGACCAGGTGGAGCGACCCCACGAAGCTGCCAGCAATAAAACCCGCCAAGGCTACCAGCGAAGTGAGGTTGCCACTACCGGCATTGACCAATGTACCGGAGCCGCATCCAAGCACCAGTTGCATGGCCATACCGAATACGAAGGCGCCCCCGACCATGGCTACACCAACGGGCGCATAGGCGCCGGTCAACTCATCTGGATGGGAAGCCAACAATGGAAAAGCCACCATGGCCGTCAGCCCGATAGCCAGCAGCTGCGCCAGCAAACCCCTGCCGTCCCGTTGCAGGACTACCAGACGCCAGGGGCCGGCAAAGCCGAAGCGGAATCCTTCCAGCACCAAACCGAAGCCCATGCCCACCATCAACAGTAAAGTAGAGCGCGGCCCGGCCAGGTAAAAGGTGCCGGCCAGCACCAGTAACGCCAGCGCTACCAGCCTGTTTCGAGGCATGGCTTTATATCCCACGTCGCTCATGGCTGATTACCCAACAGATCCTGCAGCCAGCGGTAAGTGAGGTCACGATACACTCGAAGACGCCCCACCTGGTTGTCCATGGGCCGTTCTTCTTCGCTCCAGGCCGCCACACTTTCCGCGTACAACCTGGTGTTTTTAACACCCAGCAGCTCACTCATTACAAACCAGTTGATAGACGCCCAATGTCCGGTATTACAGAAAGAAACGGTTATCGGTGCATCCAGTGCCAGCGACTGCAGGCTTTCGGCCAGCGCCCTCCTGGTGGTCAACCGATCTCCGTCAAACCAGGTTTCGTATTGCAGGTTGGCGGCGCCACGAATGGTGCCCGGTTCGCCCAGGGTAGCGCGCAGACCACGGTAAAAACTGACCGGCCTGGCGTCTACCAGGTTAGCCTCGCCAGTCTGTACCAGCACTTCCACCTCCTCGGTAGTGACGCGCCAGTCACTCCGCCAGCTGGGACTGTAATCACTGGGCGTCACTGTGACCGGATCGGTGCTGACGGCCAGACCTGCCGCCTGCCAGGCCCTGAATCCGCCATTGACGACGGCGACATCGTTCACTCCCAGGCTTTTGAGGGTCCAGTAAACCCGTGTCGCAGCCCCCATATCCGCCGGATTGGAACCCTCGTGCACAACCGCCACCGGCGTTTCGGCATCGATCCCCAGGCCCTGTAATAATGCCGTGTATTCTTCCAACTCTCGCAGCTCACCGGGATTGCGACCGGTACCACGCCACTGCTCGTAAACGCTCTCCACGCTCCCAGGCAGGTGCCCCCGTGCGTAGTTGCCACTGACCCGGATAATCCGCACTTCCGAAGCGTCCGCCAGGATTACTGCCAGTTCCTGCGGTTCAAGCAGAGGCTGCCATCCCACCGGCGTTCCCAGCGCCAAGGCGGCAGGCAGCAGTAATAAATTAAGTAATGTAATGCGCAACAGATGCTTCATGAGTTGACTATATCCCGCTATGTCCCGCCAGGTCCTGCTAATCGATGTCCTGCTGCAGGCAAGTAAAGCTGGCCGCGCCTGCATTGTGCCACCAACAGCCCAATGATGGCATATTTCACAGTGCTTTTCCCTTCCCCGGAGCTGGTTCTCGCTGCGCCTCTGCCAGCCTTGCACCGGTGTGGTTCCTTGTTCGCCGCGTCGACAACGTGCTAAATTACGCGCCCGTCGCAACGGACTCTTGTTTTAACAGCACTCCCCCGCAAAGGAAAAAATTATGGCAACCTACAAAATAGCATTACTTGACGGCGACGGAATAGGACCGGAAATCATGGCCGAAGCGGTCAAGGTGCTGAACCTGGTTGCCGAACGCAATGCCATCGATTTCGAACTGGTACACGGTGCTTTCGGGGCCAGCGCCTATTTCGAACACGGCCACTCGTTTCCGGAGGCCACCAAGGCTCTGTGTGACGAGGCTGATGCCATCATCAAGGGCCCTATCGGTTTGAGCCATGAGGAATCAAAGAAGATTCCCGTCGATATGCAACCGGAGCGCGGCGCCCTGCTCCCCCTGCGCCGCCGCTATAACACGTTTGCCAATTTCAGACCGGTATACCTTCCCAAAGGTCTGGCCCACTTCTCCCCGCTGAAGCCCGAAATAATCGGTGAGGGCATCGATCTCCTCATTATTCGTGAACTCGTTGGGGGGCTCTACTTTGGCGAGAAAGAATCCGGTGTAAATGCGGCGGGCCTGCGCTATGTGAAGGAAACTCTGGAATACGACGAGGAGCAGATCGCCCGCATCGCGAAGGTCGCCTTCGAGACTGCCATGAAACGCAAGAAAGTACTGCACAATATTCACAAGAGTAACGTGCTGAAATCCAGTGTGCTGTGGAACGAAGTACTGGAAGAAGTCGGCCAGGGCTACCCGGAAGTGAAAATCGTACACATCCTGGTGGACGCTGCCGCAACCTACCTGTGTCTTAATCCAGGCCAGTTTGACGTGATGGTGATGGAGAACATGTTTGGCGATATTCTCAGTGATCAGGGTGGTGGCATACTGGGCTCACTGGGACTGATGCCCTCTGCCTGTATTGGCCCGGACAAGGCTTACTACGAACCTTCCCATGGTTCGGCGCCGGATATTGCCGGCAAGAACATCGCCAACCCCTATTCCATGATCGGCTCGGTAGCCATGATGCTGGAAATGTCTTTCGGGATGGACCAGGAAGCCAGAAACGTCTGGCACGCCATGCAGAGTGTCTTTGCCCAGGGCTACTCCACCCCCGACCTCTCCAAGCCGGGCACCGGCGTGAAGATGATCGACACCAGCGGCTTTGGTGATCTGGTCGTTGAGGAACTGCGAAAGCAACCGGTTGGGTAATTCAGCCCGCGATAGTGGGGCCGAAAGTCTTCTCCACGGCGCATGCTCGATTAATAATAGATGTCCTGTTTCGCCACCGGGAAGGGTGTCTGTGCCGCCGGGCGCTCAACGGCCGGCTGTTCCCGGCGCTGCGCAACTCGACCTCCGCGCTGCGCGCTCCGTGATTCGAACAGTGCTCGCGCTGTTTCGGGAACAGCCGGCCGTTGAAAGCGCGCCCTGATTGGCGGCACAGACACCCTTCCCGGCGGCTTGGTCATTGCGAGATTGTGACCATTCAATTTCCAGGCCCCAACATTTGATTTGATTTGATCTGAGCGTGACCGTAACGCAGAAAATCTTAACTGAAGCCTCAAAGCGTATAACCTGAAGACACGCTGACTGACAGACTGTCAGGGCAAAATTCTACGGAAATCCATCGGCCGGCAATACGCCCTTTCAGCGAGTTGGTCCGAAGACCAGCGCATCATGAAAATTAATCGGGGTTTCCTGACGTTGACACAGAAGCTGGAAGGCCCCGGTCAGGCATTGCCTCGCCGGCCAATCAGGGCGCGTTTCAGTGCAGAGCGTTTTCCGGAAACAAGCGAGCACTGACCGAGTCCCGGAGCGCGCAGCGCGGAGGTTGAGTTGCGCAGCGCCGGAAAACGCTCTGCACTGGCGCCCGGCCGGCGAGGCAATGCCTGACTGGGGCCCGACGCCAAACCAACTCAACATTCCTGCTAACAAGGAAAAATCAGATAAATCTACCCAGCCTGATCAGACTGCAACCGCATATTAATCATGCGCATGGTTGCCTTGATGGCAGCCAGCACCTGATTGGAATCCACCCCGCGGGTCTTGATCTTGCGACCTTCTATGCCCCAGGTAATGATGGCCTCGGTCAGTGCGTTGGTATCACCGCCACGGGGGATATGCACTTCGAAATCAACCAGCTCAGGCATCTGAAATTCGCGCTGCTTCAGTATCTTGAGAATCGCGTTAATGAAAGCGGCAAACCCTCCATTACCCGACCCCGAGCTGTGATACTCCTCACCCTCAATGTCTACCCGGATACTGGCCGTACTTTCCACGTCCAGACCGCTGCTCACATAGCAATTCTTCAAAGTAATGAGGTGAACGTCCCGGCTTTCCATTACGTCAGCGATTATAAAAGGCAGATCTTCCGGGGTGATGATCTGCTTGGAATCCCCCAGCTTAACTATCCGTTCCAGTACCTTGGCCTGCTCCTCTTCACTGAGATTCAATCCCAGCTCCTCGAGATTGTTGATCAGGGAAGCCTTGCCACTCATTTTGCCCAGGGCGTAAGTCCGCTTGCGGGCAAAGCGCTCCGGACGCAGCTCGGTGACATATAGATTGCCTTTCAGGTCGCCATCGGCGTGAATGCCTGCTGTCTGGGTAAATACGTCGGCCCCCACAATCGGCGTGTTGGCTGCGATCCACTTACCCGAGAAATTTTCCACCATCCTGCTCAGCATGACGATGCGGGTTTCATCGACGGACAAGGTCATGCCCAGCTTGTCTTTCAGGGCGACCACCACCTCTGCCAGGGAGGCATTGCCAGCCCGTTCACCCAGGCAATTCATTGTGCAGTGAATAGTATTGATGCCTGCCCGCACCGCAGCGAGGACATTGGCTGTTGCCAGCCCGTAATCGTTGTGCGGATGAAAATCGAAGTCCAGCGCAGGAAATTCACTCCCCATGGTCTGCAGCGCGGCATACACCTCTTCCGGCGCCATGACGCCGAGTGTATCCGGCAGCATAAAGTGCCGGATGCCAAGCTCGCCAGTACGCTGCAGCAGTCCGAACACGTAATCACGGCTGTCAACAAAACCGTTGGACCAGTCCTCCAGGTACATGTTGCACTGCAGACCCTGACTGTGGGCATACTCCACTGTCCTGGCGATATCATCGGCGTGCACTTCCAGGGTCTTGCCCAGCTGCTCGCGACAATGTTTTTCACTGCCCTTGGAGAGCAGATTGATCACCCTGCCTCCGGATGCCTTGATCCAGTCCACGCTGCGCCGGTGGTCGACAAAACCCAGCACCTCGACGCGCTCACCGAAGCCCTCTTGATCGGCCCAACGGTTGATCTGTGCCACGGCCTGCTTCTCGCCCTCGGAAACACAGGCTGATGCCACCTCGATGCGGTCTACCTTCAAGGACTGCAGCAGTGCGCGGGCGATATTCAATTTCTCGTTGGCGGCAAAAGAGACGCCCTGGGTCTGCTCGCCATCTCTCAGAGTGGTGTCCAGTATGGCGATGTGCCGCCCGGGAGTGCGCGGGGCCTGCTTGTCGGAACTGCTCATTCTCATTTCTGCCTGACTGACGGTGCAACGGACTGCTCTGCGCACCGGACTGAAGATCTGCTGATCAAGGGGCGCTGATTCTACCAGTAAAACGGCCAGCCTAGAAATTGCTGAAGTTGCCAGTAGTGTCTCCGTTTACTTGTCCTGCAGGGCAGATTTGTCTTTGGTCAGAGGGTAGTTGGCGGCTTTTTGCGCAGGAGGGCGGTAGAAGTCGCGTTCTGTGGCTTCGAACGGCGCGGCCGGCAGCGGCTTCTGCGGGCTGCGTACCGCGCCCGTCCTGAGCACCTTCCCTCTAATTAGCCTCTGATTAACTACCCTGAAAAGCGGTCATTTCCCGCCATTCAGCACCGGTCCTTGATTGCAGTTCGCAGAAGCCCCTGCCGACCACGCCCTGGCACCAAGTGGTCCCCATCATTCAACGACTTCGACGGAGACCAAAGCAACCAGAAATCGCTGAAAACGCAATAGCGAAAATAGTGCTAAGAAGAAACTGCCGCACGCTTGCATCAAGACACCGAAATTAAAATCTCGCTCTGAGCACCACGCCGGGGGAATCCGCCGACGGAGCAATCAAAACGCAGCACCGACTGACCGAAGGAGACCGTCCTTCAGGGCTCCTGACCGAGGGAGGGAATCCCGGAGGGATGCGCGTTGCTCCGTCGGCGGATTCCCCCGGCGTGGTGCGGTCTCGAAAAAACCTTAAATCAAGATTGAGGCACTGCCAGGCAGCCGGCTCCATTCAATTGTCGGGCGGTTCCGTATATACTCCGCGCTTTACCCGCAAATGATCGCCAGGAGTGGTTTATGCCTATAAAAATCGGAGTCCCGACAGAAATTCGGGATGGCGAGCAGCGCGTGGCGCTGGTGCCCGATGTCGTCACGCGACTGGGCAAGCTGGACGTCCAGGTCGCTATTCAATCAGGAGCAGGCGAGGCAGCCGGCTGGAGTGACGCAGAATACGTCGGGGCCAGCGTCAGCAGTGACAGCGCACAATTGCTGGGAGACAGCGACATTGCCCTGATGGTGAACCCGATCACCTCCGAGCAGATCGAGCAATTGAAAGAGGGATCCGTGCTTATCGGCTACCTGAATCCCTACACGGATCTGGAGCGCTTTGAAAAACTGGCCAGCCGCCGCATCAGCGCCTTTTCCATGGAGATGATCCCCCGTATCACCCGGGCTCAGGCCATGGACGCACTGTCCTCCCAGGCCGCGATCGCAGGCTACAAAGCCGTCCTGATGGCTGCCAGCCTGCTGGGTAAATTCTTTCCCATGCTGACCACTGCTGTCGGCACCGTGCGCCCCTCGAAGGTGCTGGTAATCGGCGCCGGCGTGGCCGGTCTGCAGGCCATCGCAACGGCCCGCCGCCTGGGCGCTATCGTGGAAGGCTATGACGTGCGCGCCGCAGTGAAAGAGCAGGTGGAATCCCTGGGCGCCAAGTTCGTCGACGTGGGCATCAAGGCAGAAGGCAGCGGCGGCTATGCCCGTGAACTCACCGACGAAGAGAAGCAACAACAGCAGGACGTGCTGGCGCAGCATATCGCCGCTTCAGACGTGGTCATCACTACGGCGGCGATTCCCGGGCGCCCATCACCAAAAATTGTGACCACGGCGATGGTGGAAGCCATGCGCGGTGGCTCGGTGATTCTGGACCTGGCGGCAGAGGGTGGCGGTAACTGCGAACTGACGCAAGCCGGCGAAACCGTGTTGCATAACCGGGTAAAGATCGCCGGCCCCCTCAACGTTCCCGGCACTGTCGCCAACCATGCCAGTGAATTGTATGCCAAGAATCTGCTGAACTTTCTCGAGCTGCTGATTAAAGAAGGTGAGATCAACATCAACCTGGACGACGAAATCATCAACGACAGCCTGTTAACTCACGACGGAAAGGTTCACCACCCCACTTTACGGGAAAGAATGAACATCAACCAAGGAGCCGAATCATGATTGAAGGAATGGCTGCCCTCTATATCTTCATGCTGGCGGGTTTCACCGGTTACGAGATTATCAGTCGCGTCCCCGTGATCCTGCACACACCGCTCATGTCCGGGTCCAACTTTGTACACGGTATCGTGCTGGTAGGCGCCATGTTTGCACTGGGCATCGCTGAAACGCCAGCGGAGCAGATCATCGGCTTCATCGCCGTGCTGCTCGGAGCCGGCAATGCGGTCGGAGGTTATGTAGTTACCGAACGCATGCTGGAGATGTTCAAGCCCAGCACGAAAAAAGCCGGCGGCGCCGACGGGGAGGAAAAGTAAATGGAACTACTCACGCAATCCGCCTATTTTATTGCCGCGGCTCTGTTCATCCTCGGGCTGAAACAGATGAGTTCCCCCGTCACGGCCCGCCGCGGCATCGTCTGGGCCGGAGCCGGTATGGTCCTGGCTACGCTGGTGACCTTCCTGGTGCCGGAAATCACCGGCAGCAGTCACGCTAACACCAACCTGATCCTGATCATCCTGGCCATTGCCCTGGGCGGCGGCTATGCCTGGCACACCGGCAAGAAAGTCGCCATGACCGACATGCCACAGATGATTGCCATGTATAACGGCATGGGCGGTGGCGCGGCCGCCACCATTGCCGCCGTAGAGTTGCTCAAGGCCAATGGCGAGGTTGAGCGAGGCCTCGCCGCCTCCATACCCGACGCTTTGGGTAGTGATGTGGCTATACTTGCAATTCTGGGCGCCATCATCGGCACCATTTCTTTCAGCGGCAGCATCATTGCCTGGGCCAAACTGGATGGCAGGCTGAACCGCAGCAGGCTATTGCCCTCTCAGCATCTGATCAATGCCGTACTGGCCCTGGCAACAGTGGGCTTTGCCATCGCCATCTACTTTGCCACCGATCTGACGCCGATCATCGTTTTCTACATTCTGGCTCTGATACTCGGAATCTTTATCACCGTCCCAGTGGGCGGAGCCGACATGCCGGTGATCATCTCCCTGTTCAATGCCCTGACCGGCCTGGCTGTCGGCTTTGAGGGCTATGTGCTGGGCAATGCCGCCATGATTATTGCTGGTATCGTGGTCGGCTCCGCAGGCAGCCTGCTGACGCACCTGATGGCAGTTGCAATGAACCGCTCGGTGGCCAACGTGTTCTTTGCCGGCATGGGCACCGAGACCGGAGCTGTTGCCAGCGGTGAGCAGGGTGAAATGAAGGAAATCCAGGCCCAGGATGCCGGTATACTGATGGCGTTTGCCGATCAGGTAGTGATCATTCCCGGCTACGGAATGGCGGTAGCCCAGGCCCAGCACAAGATCTGGGAACTGACCCAGTTACTCACCGACAAGGGTGTCTCGGTAAAATTTGCCATTCACCCTGTCGCCGGGCGTATGCCGGGCCACATGAACGTGCTGCTGGCGGAGGCAGGTGTTCCCTATGACATGATTTACGACATGGAAGACATCAATGCCGATTTCAAGAACACCACGGTCAGCCTGGTAATCGGCGCCAACGATGTTGTTAACCCATCGGCCAAGAATGACACCAGCAGCCCGCTTTACGGCATGCCTATTCTGAACGCCATGGACTCCAGCAATGTCATTGTTATCAAACGAGGCCGCGGGGCCGGATTCTCCGGCGTGGAGAATCCGCTGTTCTTCGCCGACAACACGCGCATGCTGTTCGGCGACGGACAGAAAGCAGCCAATGAGCTGATCCGCGCCGTGAAGGAATTGTAAGCCGACCTTGTCTTTGGAATTGACCAACCTCGACATGTCGGCGCTGCCAGGCGCCGGCCTGTTCCGCCGGCTGGCAGCCCTGCTTTACGACGGCTTTCTGGTAGTAGCCATCTGGATGCTGTTGGGGTTTCTGCTGCAACTTATCGTAGGTACAGACACGAACCGCCTGGAGAATGGCGTGGTGCAGACGGACCCGGTGCTGGATGCCGTGCTGTTTGTGGTCATGCTGTTATCGGCCACAGCGTTCTACCTGTGGTTCTGGTGCCAGAGCGGCCAGACCCTGGGGATGCTGGCCTGGCGCCTGCGAGTGCAGGACTATCAGGGCAATCTGCTCACACCACGCCATGCCCTGCTGCGCCTGCTGCTGGCCTGGCCGTCTTTTTTCCTGTTCGGGCTGGGTTTCCTGTGGGTACTGGTCGACCGGGACAACAATGCAGTCCACGACATACTCTCCAAGACCCGGGTCATCCTGTTACCGAAGGAGTTTCAGCCACTGAAGTAAGTCTGCGCGTTCTGGCAACCAGCTATTGCTGCGCTAGCTGAGGCTGAGCGCTAAGGGTATATCGACCCGAACCGTCAGGGTACCAAAAGGTCTTGCTCAAAGAGAAACTCATCAATAATTTGCACCTGAATAGCGGACAAGCGCTCGCCGTCTTCCTCTGCAACAATGTAATACTCCCCTGGCGGCAGGGAATCTGCACGATACAGACCATACTGATCCGTATAGGCTTCGGAGACCTGACGACCTTTTTCGTTCAAAACAGAAAGTCTTAGCCCAACGACGTATTCACCATCGAGGTCGCGGACCCGCCCGGCAACTGCATAGCGGGCTTCGAGAATTATCGGAACTTCAGTGGCTGCTGCCGCCTCCAGCCTTACCCAGTAATTCTGATTGGCACCAGGCATTATTTCGATGGGTAAATGCCGGGAATCGATCGAGATCTTATGTAGCCCGGGCGCCAATCCATCCACATAGTAGCGACCTCTCTGAACCCGTGCAGTATAACCATCTCCATCCACAATCAACTCAACCTGGCTAATCCCATCGGCATCCGTTATGCGCTTTCCCCCAAGAAGTACCTCTCCCGTCAACGATGCGCTGTCGAGCGAATTCCAACTGGAGTCAGCTGGTACAATCTGATTCTGTGCCACAGCAAAATCCAGGGTCATGTTCCACTGCAGGTAGAGATCACTTTCATCCTGGTGTTCTTGAATACCGATACCGTTTCCACCTTTGGCAAGTCGTAGCCTGGAATTGAATCCGGGAATCAACCTGGATTCCCAGTCCAGCGTATAACCGAGTCTGCCACTATTGCTGACTAAGCCAACCTGTGTTCTGCCTAGCAAATCATTATTTGAGTAATGTGTTAGACCTAGCTCGAATCGATTGCTTGACAGTGGCCCGGTGCGGAAATTCGCATAGTATTCCCGGCCCAGCCCATTTCGGAACCGATAATCTACTAGATGTCGCTCGCTTTCGTAGGAATAGCGGACAATACTCCGCAGCGAAGTACTGAACCGACTGTCTATTCGGTAGTCACCAGAAATATTGGGAGATGCGCTGACCGAAAAATTACGATGATTGGTCCAGTTGGCACTGGGTGATATGAACCTTTGCTCCTCAAAATTAGTCTTTACGTCTCTGCCGACCAAACCCAGACTAAAATTGTCAGTAACCTGATAACGGTAATTTAAAAACCGTGACCATTGGCGCCTCTCTTCACCTTGTTCGAGCAACCCCGTCGTTTCATACTCTCTGGCGAGAAAATCGAATGACCAGATATCATCCCCGCCCTCCAGGCTTAGCTCTGCGGCATCCCTATTGAGAACAGTGGCATAACCGAGCGAGGCAAACCAATTCTTAAAAAGCGCCATGGACAGAGACCCTTCCGACTCTGAACGACCGCCTACTTCCTGATGACCCAATTCGAGAGTCACATCCTCAGTTATTCCGTAACGCCATTGGGCCCCCGCGGATAAACCTTGAACGTTACGACTCTTATCCAGTGGGTTACCCAACTTTCCGAGCGTTGCGAATAGTGTTTGCTGACCATTCCCGAGTAATTCAATACCACTGCGTCGTGAGAAATTCTGAGCTTCCATCAACACACCTGTACTGCGATCCAGAATATGCACGAGCACCTCGGAATAACCGCGACTTGGCAATTCAACATTCAAAAAGTCATAGGTGCCGTCTAGACGGACTCTTGTCCGCGCCACCACACCTCCATCAATCCTAAGCTCAGCTATCGATCCCGGGATTGCCAGCCCCTCTATATTGCGGATGCCGTTAGCTATCCTGCGAGAGCCATTAAGATTGGAAATACCTCCAAAGTTTGATTGAGGTATTGCAGCGGTACTATGAAGAAACTGCAATCCGGTCTGCTCAACAGTCGATAGGAGGGGGTGCAGGGAATAGCCGGCGTTTCCTAAAAGCAGCTGTGTGTTGCGATTACTTCGAGCCCAGAAATAATCGAATGGTCGCACCTGCCCTTCGCTTTCCTGTTCAACACGAACACGCCAGTTACCACCAGCCAGGTTGCCCGCTGAAAAATAGTTGCCAACCCAGCCGTCATAGTCACCGGTACTCACATAGTTCAAGTCAGCCCGTAAATTGCGAATCGATGCCGTAGGTGGCGAAAATTGTGCTTCCGGCGGCGTATCGTGGTCCGGTAGATTGAGCCCCTGTCTATTCCAGGGTAATTCAAGGTAGATTGCCAACGTTGAGTGATCGAAGCGTGCATCCATCAACAGCTTCTCCGACAAAGCAGATTGCAGTATCACCAACTGCCCGTCACTAATTCTTAAGTCCTCAGGACTCAGAATGACTTCACCTCCGGGGGTCACCAGGCGGATGTCTTTTGAATCAATTTTCGAGTGTTCTTTGCTGATGCTGATGTCCGAGGTTTCCATGACAGTCAGCAGTGGCAGCAGATATTGCTGACCATCGTAGACAGCCATGACAGCAGATTGCTCTACTTCATCAACATAGAGGCCTATCAGCTGTTTAACGTAGGTCGACTGCGAAGCAGCTGGGTTATTCCCAGCGATATTGCCGTTCGCAATACCAGTGTCCGCCGCAAGAGTACCATTACCAGGACCCTGAGCCTGACTCAAGTTAACAATATCGTAATTCTCCAACTGAGCGAGGAGCTGTGAGGAGTCGGCAGACCACAAAGTAGATGGAGTCGCCAATACCCACAGCATAGCCAGTGAGAAGCTGACCAACCTGCAATTCATGAGATTACGTACCAGGTTGTGTGACTTGAATAACGTCGGTTATCTGCAGCTGGGCAAACTCGCCATTGAACTGCACCACATAGTCCCCTGGGAGGGGCAGTGGAATATCCAATGGAATCGAGCGTCTGTTTTCCGGCAGGATCACGGTTCCGGGCAGCTGCCCCATTAAGAAGCTTTCCTGGTCGTATGGCCTGCCGGCGGCGGCCCGAAGCATTGATAACGCCTCATCAGTGCCAGGAAACTCAGTTGCGCGCCAGATACCGTAGGTACCGGCCAATCGTCCGTGACTGTTACCGGTATTGGTAATGTCCAGGAAGACACGATTGTTATCCCGATCAACGTCAATGCTATTCAGCTCAGCGCTCTGAGTACGCTCGCCCACCTGAGCATAAATAGGTAATCCGTAACGCATTTGCATCCTTACTTGCGTACCTTCACCCTCACCAGTTTGGACTGGAGTATCTTCTTCTATAAACACCAGGGCGCGGTACTCACCTGGTTCAGGCTTTAACCTTGGCATAATTGCCCAACGAATAGTCTGGGGTGTTCCCGGGGGGATAGTGACTGACAGCGGATTGATTACAATCCACTGGTCCAATGATTTTTCGGTAGGCCCAATTACCTTGACTCTATTGTTGTCATCCAGCTCCCAGTTACTGACATTCAATTTAACTTTCATGGGACTGTTGCTGAGGTTATGTATCATCAGAGCCTGAGTTTCACCACCTCGCTCGTCGAACGTAATCTGGTACCGATCAGGAGATATTCCCATTCTGGCAGGTGGTTGCCCATTGGCAAGCGTGGAAAACACCAGCGCACAAATAAGCATCAGGAATTGAAGGTGTAGCATTGCTTTACTGCGTTTCGTCACAGTTTTAGTAAAAATCATCACAGGTTACCTCTAATACTCACACAAACTGATAGCGTAGCTCTGTGGATCCCTGCAGCGCCTAGCTTCTGAATATCTGAAAAGCGAAAATCCAGCCCCCCGCGTAAGGCGCGTAGAGAATTGGTTCCGCTATACCAGCTTTTCTGTACTCGACCTTCCGTAACCTCCAATGTAATGGTCGAACTCTCGCCATTCAAAAAGTGACTGGCCTTTCGATCAGCTACGGTCACTTGTACTTCAACTTCAATCTCTCTCTTGTCCCTAAACTCATACATACCTTGGGGGAATCTTGCCTCCCAGGCATTAGGAAGAAATCTCTCAAATCCCATATTGCCGCCGAAGCCCGATGGAATACCGGAAAAACCGCGGGTGCGCGTACGAATTGTCTGCCCTACCAACTGCCCAATGAGTCGATCACTTTGACCTATTTCGAGTGCCAGATCATTTTTCGTCGGCCTGGTGATTTCTTTTGCTGTTGCTTCCCGCAGCCGCAGACTTCCAGTCACTTCATCCAGGAACACAATCTCTACCCCATCGTTGTCACAAGGAAACTGCGCCCTTGCTGATATGGGCGAGAAGAGTAAAAGTGCCAGCGAAATATTCGCCAGCACTCTTAACCTTTTTGAGGACAAATTACTCTTCATGGCTCTGCGACCGCAAACCGGAGCTCTTAAGGAGTAACCTCAATAGTGATTACATCGGAAACAGACAGAGGATTGGTAACAGCTGTTAGATCAACTTCAAAAGTGATATCACCGATGTTTCCCGCACCAAGAGACCAGCCTGGAGCAACGTTAGCGCCAGCCAACGTTGAACTGATCGATGTAAACTCACCAGAGGTTCCTGTCAAAGTGGCTGTCAGGTTATTGGAAGCCAGCGAACGCACCGCCCAGACATCATCGATATCAAAGGCGATAGTGGTTGTGGCTCCAGAGGCACCAGCTTCTGTACTGGCCGAGGCGGAGGCGGAGATGGAACCTTCACTAATGCTGCCTAGTGTTGCACTGATATCAACACCACCCTGCAGCACTGTGGCTGAGTCTGTTGAAGCCAATCCAGTTGCTACTGCCATTTGCGCAGCATTCACATCAACCGAAATCTGATCGTAGTAGTACAGAATTACCAGCGGCGGAAAAGAAACATCCACCTGGACTTGTCCGGTCGCGGCTTGAGTGCCTTGACTCAACACTGCAAGCCCTGTTAACGAACCCGCCAACAGACCAGCCTTCGCCATAGATCGGATTGATTTTTTAACTTCATATTTCATAGCTAACCTCATGATTAAAATTAAAGATTTTTAAAAGCCTTGGTCCACAATTGCAGGGCAAGCTTTCAACACGGGCGATTCTAGGAGGAAAATATCAGGTCAAAAGGGATGCAGATCACAGTTCCTGGAATAATCGCTAAAGTCTCCTGAAACGGACGGGAAATTTCGACGATTTCGGACCGTTTTAAGCCCTGAAAAGCTCAAATGACACTGGGAAGCAGGATTTACTCTTCGCTATTACTAACTGAAATACCGGATTTTATTCTGGATTACATGTAGAGGTGACTAGCGAGATGGGATTTATGAAGCGGCGTTGCGTTAGTCAGTTGGATGATTTTTCTCTCCCCCTCTCAACTGACAGGAGAGCTTGCTACCAGTCACGGTATCTGCAGCCAACAGGAATGGCTGGAACGGTTTAAAAACAAGCGGCTTTCTGGGCTTATTCCGAATCTACCACCGGCGGAGTATGCAAAGATTTATTGTGAAAAAGCTGAAGGGTCTGCCATGGAGACATAACTCGAGCTAAACACCCTCCAATTTTCGCGGGGCAATTGAGAGCACACCTGTCGCGAACATTATCGTATTCAAGAAATGTTACTTGACCGTTGATACTGGCTTCCCGGGCATGGACAGCACAAGAAAAGCTATATCTTTCGTTAAAGATTCGCCGGGTTAACTCGGCAATATTCCTAATCTGTTGCTGCCGGCGAATTCTATTGGCTGCTTGTGTGTGCCAGGTATGTCGTGCTATGAAATCAAGCGTTTGTCTGTAAAAGTCGTAGCACTGTACCTGATTTTCCTCACAGAGCCGGTCAAGACAGCAAAAAAAATCTTTCCGGCCAAGATTGCTCAGATCAGCATCCAACAAGTACCTTGATAGCGATGACGATGGAATTTGCTTTACACCATCTTCTGTATTTAAAAGTTTAGTATCCTTGATTAATTGCGAGATTGTTTCAATATCCGAAGGCTTAAGGTCATGTTTGCGACTCTCTTTGCAGTACTCGGTGAAAAGCTTGACTCCTTGTAGCTCATGCTCGTCCCGCCCTATGACGAATCCGGTATCGTGCCACGCAGCAGCAATGACAATAAGCTTGAGGTCGTTTTCAGGCAGCTTGTCAGCTTTACCGAAACGCAATGATTCGTTTATGACATCAAGCGTATGGCCCTCAGAGTGATAGCAGTACTCTGTGGACAACTTTGAGCGAAGCAGTCGTAGAGCGTCAACAACCGGACGTAGTTCAATTGCGTACGCAAAGGCATCTTCTAATTTCATGACGCTTAGATTTCGTGCATTCATGCGTCAACCCCTGAATTTGTATCCCTCGCTCCAGCCTTCAGTCCTGCAATATTGGTTGCGTCGTAGCGATAAAGAATTGTCAATGGAATTACACTTGAATCCACTCTGACCTTACCAGGTGCCGCTTGGTACTTTGCCAAAGTACAGCTGTGCCCTGCATTGAGCCCGCCAGTACACTGGCCTGCGCGATGGCGGGAATCTGCTGTTTAAAATTTCGAAGCCAACATAGTGACCAGGGAACCTCTGATTAACTAGGGAAACGCCCTGCGATTTCTTAGTTAATCAGAGGTTCCCTGGAATTCAACAATTGCTGTCAATGGCTTGACCCGCAATTGCCATGCCTGTTTTCCATTAGATCGATTCTAGGAGGAAAATATGAGGTTAATAGAGAACCACGTCACAGTTTCTGGAATAATCGCTAAAGCCTCCTTAAACTGACGGGAAACCTACTGCCAGTCTCTGTAAATCACGGCCGACGGCGACAGGCTCGAACAAACCTAACGCCGCAGGGCAAAAGTTGCCAGGGTATTGCCGGAAATAATGGACACATACTGGGTACCGTCTACCATATAAGTGACAGGCGCCATCACGATCTGGCCACCCAGATTCTTGTACCACAACAGTTCACCGGTGCGGGCGTCGAGGATATGAAAGTACCCTTCCCTTCCGCCGGTGAAAAGCAGGTCAGACGCGGTCGTGAGCATGCCACTGTCACTGACATCGAACTGCTCAAATTCCCAGACCTCTTCTCCAGTTTGCGGGTCCATGGCTTTAAGGGAAGCGTGCCCCACTTCGTCGGTCCAGTTATTGATCGGGTTAGTTCGGCCTATGCCGATGGTTGGAGCACCCGGCACTGGGGCAAGCACCGAAAAGCCGCCTCCAAGGAAAGCTCTCCCTGGTTCGTATTCGGACTCTTCCGATCGGTAGATTGTGGCGTAGTCTTCCCATGCGCTGAAGTAAAACAGCCCGGTACGGGGGCTGAAGGACGGTGGGTACCAGTTGGTACCGCCCTGGTTCCCCGGATAGGTAGGCATACCGTCCGGCTGAGGCGTAGGAATAGGCCGGCCGTCTTCGTCCAGGCCGCTCGACCAATTGACTCGCACATAGGGTTTGCCAACGAGGAATTCACCGTCGGTGCGATCCAGCACGTAAAAGTAACCATTGCGGTTGGCCCACATCATGACTTTGCGAGCCTGACCCTGCCACTCTATATCGGCCAGCACCGGTACCTGCACTGAGTCGTAATCGTAGGCGTCATTGGGGGTAAACTGAAAATACCACTTCAATTCACCGGTATCCGCGTCCAGCGCTATTACCGAATCGGAATACAGATTGTCACCGGGGCGCTGCTCGGCGTTCCAATCCGGCCCCGGATTGCCTACGCCCCAATAGGTAAGATTGAGTTCGGGATCGAAGGATCCGGTGATCCAGACAGGGGCTCCGCCATATTGCCAGTCGTCACCCTCCCAGGTGTCGTGCCCCGCTTCACCTGGTCCAGGGATGGTATATGTTTTCCAGGCCTGCTCGCCGGTGGCGGCATCGAATGCGGCCACGTAACCACGGATGCCATATTCCCCCCCGCCAACACCCACAATGACTTTGTCTTTCAAGGCCAGGGGCGCCATGGTCACCGAGTAGGCCCGGCTGACGTCGCCAACCTCGGCATTCCATAGCAGCTGCCCATTGATGCGGTCCAGTGCAACCAGGCGCGCATCCAGGGTGCCCATAAATACGCGATCACCGAGCACCGCAACTCCACGGTTGTTGGCACCGCAGCAGACCCGCGCGTTATCCGCCGGGGTATGGCGATATTTCCAGAACACCCGACCGGTGACGGCGTCCACTGCCATGACACTGTTAGGTCGCTCGGTCACATACATGATGCCGTCTACCACGATGGGGTTACTCTGCCAGGCTCCGAATACCTGATTGGGCAGCATCCAGCGCAATTCCAGATCGTCAACATTGTCACGGGTGATCTGGTCCAGCTGGCTATGCCGCTGGCTCATGTAGCTACCGTTATAAGTCATCCAGTTCTGTGGCTCACTGGCAGCATTGAGAATCCGCTCATAGGGCACCTGGGCGAAAAGCCCCTGTGAGACGAGCACACCACAGCCCAAAAGCAAGCCCAGTAATGGCTTCATAAATTGATACTTTTTCATTACAGACCTCGCAGGGTTAACAGGTAGCCAATGAGGTCAGCCACCTCATCGCTGGAAAGCATCGTGGGTTCGTGAGTCGGAGTGTCGCTGATGTCATAGCGCACCAGATCAGCCTTGACCAGAGAGCGCAACCGCTCCTGAGAATCGATAAGTTGCACCGTATAGGTATCCTCGTTGAGGCGCCTGCCGGTGATGACTTCCTCGTCACGGGTTACGATACGCACCGAACGATTGATCGGCAGCAGCGCGCTGGCCGGTTCCAGCAGAGACCGCTGCAGGGCGGCCGGCGTGCGGAGCGCACCTATCTCACTGAGATCAGGTGCCGTGCGAGGACCGAGGCCATTGACCCGATGGCATTCAGCACACTGGCCCTTACCAGTAAAAAGGGCTCGCCCCCGGGCCGGATCACCAATGCGAACCGCCACACCCTCCGGATCAAAGCCAGCGCGAATATAGGCGATCACCCCGTCCAGCTCCGCCGTACTGAGATCAAAAGCCGGCATACGCCCTTCCGCAGCCCCCCGGGAGATCACCTGCCGGAGGTCGTCATCCGAGTTTGCCGTCCTGAATATACCCCGGCGCAGGTTGATTCCGTCGACTGTGTCTCCCTGCGGGCCGTGACACAGAGCGCACTGCTGAGTGTAAACCCGCGATCCAGCCTCAATTGCCGCCGAGGTGTACTGGTGATCCCCCGGTTCCTGGGCGCGCCCCGGCGCCGCAGTCGAGGCCGCGAACACCATCAGGGTGCCGCACAACAACTTGTTTAAAACAGTATTCATGATTCAATTGATCCGCAGTAGGTTGTATTTTCAAATGACTGACAGGCAGAATAATCGCTTCCGCACCTAAGGTCCATCTTCGCCGCTACCGAACCCGCTGCATCAGAATACCGCCAAGGACCAGGCAAATCATGATGGGAAACAGCACAGCCAGTACCGGGCTGAAGCCATACAGCAAGCTGACCGGCTCCATCAGGCGCTGGGCAATTGTGAACCCCAGACCGATTGCGATAGCCACGAAAATACGGAATCCCATGGTTGCCTCTCGCAGCGGGCCGAACACAAAGGAAATGGCAAGCAGCACCAGGCCACCTGTGGCTAAGGGTTGCAGCAGTTTCTTCCAGAACGCCAGGAAATAATTGCCGGCTTCCAACCCTTCCGCCTCGAAATAGCTGGCAAATCGATAGAGCCCGGAAATCGACTGTCGCTGCGGCTCAACCAGCAGGACGCTCAGCAGCTCCGGCGACAGGTCTACTTTCCAGTCCATCTGCAGGTAGGATCGGGTATTTATCTCAGCAGCTGCCAGCAGGGTTTCTACCACATCGAAAAGCTCCCAGTAGCCACCCTCTGCACTGCTGACATAGCGCCCATTGGCGGCGAAACTGCTGGAGACAAGACGGCGATCCTCGCCCAGGCGATAACGAGTGACCCCGATCAGCTCCTGGCCGCCCGGCAGGATGGCATTGATGTGAATGTACTCGTTACCAATACGCTGCCAGGTGCCGGACCGGGAACGTATGGCATTTTCGCCGCTCTTTTGTACCGCCCTGTCACTCTGTGCCTGCTGCTCAAGCCGTGGTGCAATAAATTCCCCCAGCACCAGACTGAAAAGCATCAGCACCAGGGTAGGCTTCATAGCCCACCACACTACCCGCCAGGTCCTGACACCGGCGGTCTGTATGACGACCAGTTCGTTGTTGGAAGCCAGAAACCCTAACCCGATCAGAGCGCCCCCAAGTGCTGTAAAAGGTAGCAGCTCATAGATGGCGGTAGGTGTCGTGCGCAATACAAAATAAAGCGCATGCAGCGCGGTATAGTTTTCATCGGTCGCTCCCAGCTCGTCAGCCAGGGAAAAAACCAGGTCTACGCTGGTCGTCAGGGCCATAACCACCAGCATGGCGAGTACAACACTCTTTTGCACATAACGGTTCAGGCGGGTCATGACGTGCTTTTCCTGCGCCGGCCATATCCCGGAAAGTCCTGATAAACAATCGCTCCTATCAGCAGAAACAGTACATGCACCCACCACAACCCGACACTGCCGGACAATTCGCCGGAGGCAACCTGATCGCGACTGACCTGCAAGAGAATATAGTAGACCGCATACAACAGAGCCGCTGGAACCAGCTTGCCAAAGCGGCCCTGACGAGGATTGACCCTGCTTAACGGGACGGCGATCAGCGTGACAATTGGAATTATCAGAATCGTCGAAAGTCGCCACTGCAACTCCGCCTGGAGGGCCGGGTCCGGGGAGCCGAACAGATCGCTGGTTCGCAGGGCTCTTTCCTCGTCAATTTCCTGAATACCGGCCTGCTCAGGCAGCAGAATTGCCTGAACATCAAACTGACCGACTGTGAACTCTGCCGAACCTGGCTCTCCCTGGTACTGAAAAACGCTTTCCAGTCGCAGAAAACGGGCGCCGGAATCGGGGTCCACCTCGGGCCGGGCCGATTCGGAGACCAGAATCCGGATCGCGGAGCCGCGGTCACTGCCAGCAGGATTGGAAATCACAATGACGTTTTCCAGCCGCCGGCCTGCCGGGCCTCTGGCGATCCGCTCGGCATAGGTAATGCGCTCGCCGTCATTGAATTCCTGAAATTGCCCGGCAGCGATAAGATCCACTTCGGTCAATTCGTCCTGCTGCTGCTTCAGCAGCTCGGTATGGCGAAACCCCCATGGCGCCAGTACCAGGCTTAGCAGAGACACCAGCCCTACCACCAGCAGGGCGCTGCCCAGGGTGTAACCCAGCAACCGCCTGCGGCTCAACCCGCTGGCTATCAATACCGTCATTTCATTCTCGGCATACATGCGCCCATAGGCGAGCAGGATCGCCAGGAACAGCGCGAGGGGGAGAATAACCAGCAGGAAATCGGGGAGGCGATAGAAAATCAGCAGCACCAGGACGTTGGACGACATCTCACCGGCCACGGCTTCCGACAGGTACTGAATAAAGCGATTGATCAGACCGACCACCAACAGAATGAGGGTGACGGCCGTCATAACCGTAAGGATTTGCCTGCTGAGGTAACGAAAAATTATCACGCGGTGTCTCGCGCCTGTCAGCGAAATTCGCTACCGGCTCGCGACCCGCTCAGGCGACCTGTGAAGCGGGGTTTTCCAGACGCGCCCGGAACGCGGCCGGTAATTCCGCCAGCTTGTGGTTGTCGAAATCAAAGAACACCACCCCTACATTGGCGATGCAGACGACGGTATCGAGTGCGCGGTTGGTCACCTGAAAGCCGATATCAAAACCGTATTTGTTGAATTTACTGACCCCTACGTCGACGATCAGAACGTCGTTGGCAAAAGATTCAGAGCGGAAATCGATGGCCAGGTCTGTTACCACCATGCCAAGGCCGTAGATGTTGGATTCACTGAAACCAAGGTCGGCGAGAAACTGCAGTCTGGCTTCGTGGATTACCCGAATCATGGCAACACTGTCCATATGGCGAGCGTAATTCAGGTCACTGATCCCGACCGTGCGCTCCATGCTGAAGAAAAATGTTTCCGGGGGACTTAACTTCACTCTTTGCATGATGACTCCATCGATCCTGTTACTGCTGGCGACTTTCGCGGTCCTGCTGCACTGTTTCAGAAATGCCGTAGCTTCAGAAATGTCGTATTCGGCCTGTCTGCATCAGGGTGCTTCAACCGGCCAGGCCTAGTGTTCAGACAACCGGATCCGGGAATGGTTCAAGCGGGCTGGCCGGCTTACTGGGCGAACACCGGGCCACACCTGAAAAAATCTAAGCGCGGATTCTACCAGCCCTCAATTGCAGATTTCCAGCAAACTCGTCTCAAAACGCCACATCTGTTGCCTAACTTATTGAATTCATTTAAAATTACACGCTTGAAATTGAACAGAGTCCGACTTTAGCTGCATCCGGCAAGGGATCACGGCCGGATTCTGAAGAACGCCACCGTTTTCATTGACCCAAGAGGATCTCAAAGACTCTATGAAGTACTCTCTCAGTTCTGCACTACCCGCCAATATCATCACCGATTGCCTGGTCGTCACCGTGCTCGACAGATCCACCCTGACCGTGAGCGGTAAGCAACTGGATGCGGCCAGCAACAAGGTTCTCAGTAAAATCCTGCGCAGTGGTGACCTCGGTGAAGCACCGGCCAGCACTCTGTTGCTGCATGACATCAAGGGAATCAAAGCCAAGCGCGTGCTGCTCGTCAATGGCGGCAAGGCTGACAAACTGGACGGCAAAAGTTACCGCAAGCTTCTGCAGGGCGCCATGAAATCTCTGGCAGGACTGGGAATCAGCAGCGCACATTTTCTGCTCACCGACACGGTGGTCAGGGACCGGGATGGCAACTGGGTAGTCAGCCAGACGGTGCAACAGATTGAGGACAGCCTGTACCGCTATGACAGCACCAAGAGCAGCAAAGTCACCAAACCGGGTCTCAATCAGGTAGGTATTTCCCTGCCCGCCGACATCAGCCGCGCGGCGGCCAGGAACGCCATCAAACTGGGCCGGTCTGTCAGCGCCGGGGTCAGCGTCGCGCGGGAACTGGGCAATCTGCCAGGCAATGTCTGCACGCCCACTTACCTGGCAGAAGAATGTAAAAAACTGGCTACGCGCTACAAGAGCGTTAAAACCGATGTGCTGAGTGAGAAGCAGATGGCGCGCCTGGGCATGGGGTCACTCCTGTCAGTAAGCGCCGGCTCGGCCGAGGAAGCAAAACTGATCGTAGTCCAATATAAAGGCACCAGCAAAGCCAATAGCAAGCCCTATATCCTGGTTGGCAAGGGGATCACCTTTGATACCGGCGGCATCAGTATTAAACCCGGTGCAGCCATGGACGAGATGAAATTCGACATGTGTGGCGCCGCCAGCGTCGTGGGCACCCTGCACAGCGTCGCGCAATTACAGCTGCCCATCAATGTGATAGGGATAATTCCCAGTGCGGAAAATATGCCTGGCGGCAAGGCTACCAAGCCCGGCGACGTGGTCACCAGCATGTCCGGGAAAACTATCGAGATCCTCAACACCGACGCCGAAGGCCGGCTTATCCTGTGTGACGCACTGACCTATGCCGAACGGTTCAAGCCCCGAACAGTGATCGACATTGCCACCCTGACCGGTTCTGCGGTGGCCACCTTCGGCAACGTGGTCTCCGCCCTCCTGGCCAATGACCAGAATTTGGCCGACGAACTGCTGGAGTGCGGACAACAGGCCCTGGACCCGGCCTGGCAATTACCATTGTGGGACGAATACCAGCCGTTGCTGGACAGTAATTTCGCCGACATCGCCAATATTGGCGGCCCCCGCGCCGGTTGTATTACGGCGGCCTGTTTTCTGTCCCGCTTCACCGAAAAGTTCAAGTGGGCGCACCTGGATATTGCCGGCAGCGCCTGGGACCAGGGCAAAGAAAAGGGTGCAACCGGCCGTCCCGTCAGCCTGCTGGTTGACTACCTCAGTCGACAAAAAGCCTGACCGCAGTGGCCATGCCAAAGGTCTGTTTCTACCCGCTCAGGCAGGGCAGCACTCAGGAATCCCTGGTGTTCGCCTGCCGGCTGGTGGACAAGGCGACCCAACTGGGCCATCGGGTTCATCTGCTGGTGCGCGACGAAAATCAGCTCAAGCTGCTGGACGACCTGCTGTGGCAATTCCGTGCCGACAGTTTTATTCCTCACCAGCGCCTTAGCGACGACCACAAGTCTTTGGATACACGGGTTACGCTCGGGACTAAAAACTGCTTACCGAAAGAGCGGGATGTCCTGATCAACCTCACCGAAACGGTCTGGGATCAGCATGCGCAGTTTCCGGACATTCGGGAAGTGGTTCCGGCCAGTGAGGAGGACCGCACGCTGGGCAGGCAGCGATACCGGTTCTATCAGGACCAGGGCTACACGGTCGAAACCAAAAAGTTAACGGCAAACTGAGCGGTATCATGCTGAAGACCCATGTCGCCAGGAACTCCCGCTGGTGACGCCCTGTCCACCACTTCCGGCGTGGTTGCGTTATACTTGCGCCTTCTCGAATTGCAGTGCGAAACGATTCAATGGATAAAACCTTCCAACCCCGACAACTTGAAGCTCACTGGTATAAAACCTGGGAAGAAGCCGGCTATTTTCAGCCCCAGGGTGACGGCGAACCCTACTGCATAGTCATACCGCCACCCAATGTGACTGGCCATCTGCACATGGGGCATGGCTTTCAGCAGACCATCATGGATGCCCTTATCCGTTACCAGCGGATGATGGGGCGAAAATCCCTGTGGCAGGTCGGCACGGACCACGCAGGCATCGCCACCCAGATGGTAGTGGAAAGGCAACTGAGTGCAGCAGGGACCAGCCGCCTCGAGCTGGGTCGGGAGGATTTTGTTGCCAGAGTCTGGGAATGGAAAGAGCAGTCCGGCGGCAACATTACGCGCCAGTTGCGTCGCATGGGCTCTTCCCCGGACTGGAGCCGGGAACGCTTTACCATGGACGAGCAGCTGTCCCGGGTAGTGGAAAAGGTTTTCGTTGAGCTCTATGACGAGGGCCTGATTTACCGGGGCAATCGCCTGGTAAACTGGGACCCTGCTCTGCATACAGCCATCTCCGACCTTGAAGTCATCTCACAGGAAGAAAACGGCTCTCTCTGGCATTTCCGTTATCCGTTATGTGACGGCGAAACCACCGCCGACGGCGCCGACCACATTGTCATTGCCACCACGCGACCGGAGACACTGCTGGGGGATACAGCCGTGGCCGTGCATCCGGAAGACGCTCGTTACCAGGAACTGATCGGCAAGTGGGTTCAGCTACCCCTGTGTGATCGCCGTATTCCCATTATCGCCGATGATTATGTAGACCCGGAGTTCGGCACCGGCTGTGTAAAAATCACCCCTGCGCATGATTTCAACGACTACGAAGTCGGCAAACGCCATGATCTTGAAATGATCAACATCTTCACAATCGATGCGACCATAAACGAGAACGCGCCGACTCCCTATCAGGGGCTCGACCGCTTTGATGCGCGCAAGCAGGTGGTTGCCGACCTGGAAAATCTGGACCTGCTGGAGAAAATCGATCCGCACAAATTGAAAGTACCCCGGGGCGATCGCAGCGGTGTGGTCATCGAACCCTACCTCACCAATCAATGGTACGTGGCAGTCAAATCACTGGCCGAGCCAGCCATTGAGGCTGTCGAAAACGGTGCTATCCAGTTTGTGCCGAAAAACTGGGAGAATACTTATTTCGCCTGGATGCGGGACATTCAGGACTGGTGCATCAGCCGCCAGCTCTGGTGGGGGCATCGTATTCCGGCCTGGTATGACAGCGACAACAATATTTACGTTGGCCACGATGAGGCTGACGTTAGGCAGAAATACCAGTTGGCGGCAGAGCTGGAACTCCACCAGGACGAAGATGTGCTGGATACCTGGTTCTCTTCCGCACTGTGGACTTTTTCCACCCTGGGCTGGCCGGATGATATGGAAACATTCCGCACCTACCACCCTACGGATGTCCTGGTCACGGGGTTTGACATAATCTTTTTCTGGGTCGCCCGCATGATTATGATGACCCTTAAATTTACCGGCCAGGTACCTTTCCACAAAGTCTATATTCACGGATTGATAAGGGACGACCATGGCCAGAAGATGTCCAAGTCAAAAGGAAATGTACTTGACCCCATCGACCTCATTGACGGCATTGCACTGGACGCCCTGGTAGCCAAACGCACCAGCGACATGATGCAACCGGAACTGGCCGGCAAGATCGAGCAGATGACACGGGAATCCTTCCCTGATGGCATTCCAGGGTATGGTACCGACGCCTTACGTTTCACGTTCTACTCTCTGGCCACTACCGGCCGCGATATCATTTTCGACCTGGGTCGTATCGAGGGCTATCGAAATTTCTGTAACAAGATCTGGAACGCTGCCCGCTACGCCCTGATGAACAGTGAAGAAAAAGCACTGGACCTGGAGGCATTGAAAAAGGGTCGGCTGACCGTCGCAGACCGCTGGATACTGTCCCGTCTGCAGCAGGCTGTCACAGAAGTTCATAACGGTATGGCCAACTACCGGTTCGACCTGGTAGCACAGGCCATTCACAGTTTTTTCTGGGATGAGTACTGCGACTGGTACCTCGAACTCTCGAAACCGGTTCTCTGGGACGAGGAGTCCAACCCGGAGCAGGCGGCCGCCACCCGCTACGTGTTACTGGTTACTCTCGAGCAGAGTCTGCGTCTGCTGCATCCCTTCATGCCTTTTATCAGCGAAGAGGTCTGGCAGCGGGTGGCACCCCTGCTGGACATCGCTGGGCCGACTATCATGCTGCAGCCCTACCCGCTGGAAGATTCCACGATGAAGGATTCGGCAGCGGAAGCCGAAGTGGACTGGCTCAAGGGCGTGATACTGGCCATTAGAAACATTCGTGGCGAAATGGATATCCCGCCAGGCAAAGTGATTCCCGTCCTGTTTCGCAACGGCAACGAAAACGATCGGCAGTTGCTGGAAGGCAACCGACAGTACCTGACCCGCCTTGCCAAACTGGAGTCTGTGCAGTGGCTGGAAGCAGACGCGGAATTACCACCTGCTGCCACGCAGCTGCACGGCGAGTTGGAAATCCTGGTGCCAATGGCGGGGCTGATTGATACTGAAGCCGAAATAGCCCGCCTTAACAAGGAGATTGTCAAACTTCAGGGTGTTCTGGAAGGAATCACCAAAAAACTGGCTAATGAGAAATTCGTTGCCAATGCGCCGGCGGAGGTGGTTGAGAAGGAGCGGGACAAACAGGCCGGCCTGCAGGCGTCGCTTGCTGCTTTGCAGGGAAAGCTCGAAACCCTGCAACAGCTGGCTGACTGACACTCGACTGCCACAGCGCCGTTGCCCCGCCAAAGCCTCCTGACGGTCAGGTGCCGGGCCCCGTGCCAGGCGACTGACGCAGGGAGTACCCGGGTGCACCTCCAGTCGGCAGACTCAATCAGTCACAGTGGATGCAACGGCACTATCTGCCCAGGAAATTCAGGCGCTCGTCGTCCGGATAACGAATGCTGTAATAGTGGCGGATCTGCACGGCCTCACCAGGTTGTGCCCGTCGCTGCCACATCAGCACGCCGGGGTTTCCCGCCACGTCCTGTGCGTCGGCGGGAGTGGCCCCGGCACCAATCTCAACCTCGATTTCATCGTTCTGTGCCACCGCAATCCTGGCCAGCACTTCCAGTTCGATAGCTTCAGCATGAAAACTGGTCACCTGATAGCGCACCCGACGGTCCTCCACGGCAGTACGCCGGAAAGCCCCGCCGCCCCGGGAGGCCTCCTGCTCCGGAAAGACTTCTACTGTCACACGCTCATCCTGACCAAACGGCAGATTGATCTCGTCCTGGGGTTGCAGTGCCGCTACCGGTCGGCGACCGATAAACGCCCCATCCCGATAAAGCTGCATGATACCGGCCTGGAGGGGCTCGCTGGCTTCCAGGGTAAAACGGGCTTCCAGGTACGCATTGGTATCCCGCTCCGGTACGGCGCGAGTCACCAGTTCTACTGCAATGCCGCGCTGATCAATCGGCAGAATCTGCGGCTGTCGGTCGGCTGCGATACTCACCCGACCGGGGATTTCAAAATTTACCAGGTATTGGGTGGCAGCGATCTCCACCACGGGGCTGGCTGCCGCAAAGCCTTCATTGCGACGAACAAATGAGCCGGTGACTGCCACCTCCTCAACATCCGCTGCCGAGAGCGCCCTGGACTCCAGGGCGATGGGCGGTGGCGGCTTGTAGAAATCCACCAGCAGGGAACCTAGCTGCGGCGTCTCGGTATTCTGATTGGGTCGGGCGGTGGTGATCGTGACTGCCACATCGGTCCAATCCTCACCACTGCCCTGAGTGACGGAAACCTTGCGTTCAAGCGCTAACTGTCGGGCCTCGGTATCAAGTCGGGCCTCGTAGAGCCAGGTCCAGCGAGCCTGATTGACCGGATACGTCACATCAATGACAGTGGTCACAGCGCCAGCGGCCTCCACCGCCACCGTCAGAATCTGCTCGGTACGCTGCCTGGTGGCCACCTGGGAAAGCTCGAACTTTTTCTGCCCAATCTCCTGGTCCTTGCCTGCCAGTTCACGATTGGCCTGCCGAATAACCTGTCGCGCCTGCAGCGAGGACTCGGAAAGTGTCTGCAGCAAGGCAGGCAGATCGCTGCTGTCGAGCGTCGCCTGCTGCCCGCCTACCGATCCGTCCGCCAGCGAAGACAGAAGCTGCAGTTGCGTATTGGCCGCTTCTATACGGTCAGCGATTTCCTGCCGTTCAAACAGCAGCAGGTCCAGCTCTGTCTGCAGGCGACGCTCATCCTCACTGACCAGGTCACCGGCATGCAACTCTTCCAGCTGCAGGGTGCCAAGCCGCACTTCATTGCTGGCGACGCTCAGCTGCAAGCGGGCCGGATCAACACCCGGAGGCAGACCCTCTACAACCAACCGATGCTGACCGGCCGGAATAGTCACCTCGCTGCGCCTGGTGACCTCGGCTCCGCTGAGATAGACCGTGACGCGATCGATTTCAGAAGTTACTTCGATATCATCGGCATGGCCTGGAACGGCAAACCCCAACACGGCAAGCAGGGCCAGACTGCCTGGACCACCCTTTCGAAAGCCGATATTCCTGAATTTGAACATGATTCCTGTCCCTCCCTCGCCTGGGCGACCTGGCATGGTAATTATTACGCGACTTGTTGAGTAGTGACTGTTGAAGTGACGAAAAAGTTTCAGGGTTCGAACCCGGACAGTCCGAATTAGTGGAGGCCAAAAAGCGCTTTCTGGCAGGTAGCGGGGTTTTCAGCCGGTTTTTTAACGCCGCGATTACCGCGACATACCTTTCGACAGCCGGCTAACCGGTACGCAACTCCCTTGGCAAACTGAAAACAATATTCTCCTCGACTCCCCTGACTTCTTCAGGGCTGATCCCACTGTATTCCTGCAGGTAATTCACAACCTGCTGTACAAGAATCTCCGGCGCCGACGCTCCGGCGGTCACGCCAAGACGGTGTTTATTGAGCAACCACGCATCGTTAATTTCAACGACACTGTCTATCAGATGGGATTCACAGCCCATGCGCTCGGCAAGCTCTTTGAGTCGATTGGAATTGGAACTGTTGGGCGAACCGACAACCAGTAACAGATCGCACTCGAGAGCCAGTTGCTTAACCGCGTCCTGGCGGTTCTGGGTTGCATAGCAGATATCTTTTTTGCGCGGCCCCTGGATGCTGGGGAATTTCTCCCGCAGTGCATCGATCACTTTGGAGGTGTCGTCCATGGACAGGGTAGTCTGGGTCACGTAAGCAAGATTTTCGGGATCGGCAACCTCCAGCTTGGCAACGTCTTCGACGGACTCAACCAGATAGATGCTGCCGCCGGCGCTGGTGTCGTACTGCCCCATGGTGCCTTCCACTTCAGGGTGAAACTGATGACCGATCAGTACACATTCCGTGCCTGACTGGCTGAATTTGCTGACCTCCAGGTGAACCTTGGTAACCAGCGGGCAGGTTGCATCAAAAACCTGGTAACCTTTGTCTTCCGCCTCGTCCTTCACCGCTCTCGAGACGCCGTGAGCACTGAAGATTACGATCGAAGCCCTACCGTGTTCATCCTGCAGCGGAATTTCCGCCAGCTCGTCCACAAATACGGCACCACGCTGGCGCAGGCTGTCCACCACGAATTTGTTATGCACAACTTCGTGCCGCACGTAGATGGGCGCACCGAACAGATCCAGCGCCCGATTGACTATGTCGATGGCACGATCAACCCCGGCGCAAAACCCGCGTGGATTTGCCAGTTTAATGCTGGCTCTGCCGGTTGACTCTGACTGACTGCTCATAGCTTCCCTGAAACTTTACTTGCCTATAACTTAATTTCCACCGGACTGATATCGGCCGGCAGGACGCTGATAATTCGGGCCTTGAAAAGGATTTCCTTGCCCGCCAGCGGGTGATTGAAATCCACCACTACTGTGGCATCGAATTTCTCTTTTATCACACCAGGCAGGTCGAATCCAGCCGGGTCTTTGAAGGAAATAACGGTACCCGGCTGCAGTGCCTCGTACTCCTCATCCAGGAACTGGGTAAAACGCGCTCGGGGAAGACGGTGAATATTGCCTTCATTGACTGCGCCGAATGCCTGTTCCGGTCCCAGCACCACCTCCAGCTCTTCACCGGCATGCCGACCCAGCAACTGCTGCTCGAAACCTGGCAGCATGTTACCGTCGCCGAACCGGAAGGTAGCAGGCTCTCGATCAAAGTTACTGTCAACCAGTTCCCCATCAATCAGAGACAGGGAAAAAAACAGAGTGACCTGGCTTCCCTGTTGGACAGTCTCAGCATGCGACATGGATCAGACCTGCCTCGTCAGTTCCAGTCCGTGACGATGGGAACGCATTAAGCAAAACGCCTGACCTCGCCACTGCCCTCGACATTTTCTATACACCTGGCACACAGGACCGCATGTGCACTGCTCTGCCCCACCGTCTCATTGTGATGCCAGCATCGTTCGCACTTGGCGAATGACGAAGGCTGAATTGTCAGCCGCAGACCGGCAATCTCTGTCTCAACCGCATCGGGTCCGGCTTCTGAGAGGGGACGGATTTCTGCCGCAGAGACAATCAGTACAAACCGCAGCTCCGCGCCAAGGCGACTGAGCTGTTCGCCCAGCGCCTCATCGCAGTATAGAGTAACGTCAGCGCTGAGCCCGGAGCCCACAACCTTCTCGGCCCGCTTATGCTCCAGCTCTTTATTGACGGCCGACTTGATTTCCATCATCTGTTGCCAGTAACTGTCCGGAAACTGCCCGTGCTCCGGCAGCTCCTGCTGTCCGCTGGCGAAATCGCTGAGAAAAACCGATTCCTCCCTTTCGCCGGGGATATGCTGCCAGATCTCATCCGCGGTAAAACTCAGAATTGGTGCAATAACTTTGCTCAAGGTTTCAACCAGGTAATACATGGCCGACTGAGTAGAGCGGCGCGCCAGACTGTCCTGCTGGCAGGTATACTGGCGATCCTTGACAACATCCAGATAGAATCCGCCCAGCTCGATAACACAGAAATTATGTACCTTCTGGTACACATTTAAAAAGTTGTAGGCCGCGTAGTGCTCCTCAACCTGCCGCTGCAGCTGCTGGCACCGTCTCATTATCCAGGAGTCCAGCGCCAGCATTTCCGACTGTGACACCCGATCGGTCGCCGGGTCGAAGCCATTGAGGTTGGACAACATGAAGCGGGCGGTATTCCTGATACGCCGGTAGGCGTCAGCAACACGTTTGAAAATTTCGTCGGAGACGGTCATCTCACCCCGGTAATCTGTGGCCGCCACCCACAGACGTAGAATATCGGCGCCGTATTCCTGATAGATTTTTTTTGGCGCCACTGTATTACCCAAAGATTTGGACATCTTGCGCCCATCCGCGTCGACAAAGAAACCATGGGTCAGCACCTGCCTGTAGGGTGCGCTGCCATTCATCGCCACGGCGGTCTTCAGCGAAGACTGAAACCAGCCCCGGTGCTGATCTGAACCCTCCAGGTACAGATCCGCCGGGTAGCCCAGCTCGGCCCGCTGCCCCATCACCGTGTAATGTGTGACTCCGGAATCAAACCAGACATCCAGCGTATCGGTAACCTTGCTGTATTGACCCGCCTCAGCACCCAGCAGCTCCTCCGGCTGCAGTTCAAACCAGGCCTCGATACCTTCTTTTTCAATTCGCTGCGCCACAGCTTCGAACAGTTCCTGTGTGCGGGGATGAAGCGCCTGGGTTTCTTTGTGGACAAACAAGGTGATGGGTGTGCCCCAGGTGCGCTGGCGCGACACGCACCAGTCCGGGCTGCCCTTGAGCATCAATTCAATGCGGGCCTGGCCCCACTCCGGAATCCACTTGACCCCCTTTACCGCTTCGAGAGCAGCGCCCAGCAGGTTCTTCTCGGACATGCTGATGAACCACTGAGGGGTGGCACGATAGATCAGCGGTGTCTTGGTCCGCCAGCAATGGGCATAGCTGTGGGTGAGGCTGGCTTCCGCCACCAGGGCTTCATGGGCTTTGAGCACGTCGATCACTTTTTCGTCAACCTTGTAGACATGATCGCCGGCAAACTGACCCGCCGCCTCAGAAAAAACACCATTCTCATCAATGAGATTCAACGTGCCGATGCCGTAAGCCTGACCTGCATAGAAATCGTCCAGCCCATGGTCCGGAGCAGTATGGACCGCGCCGGTGCCGGCTTCGGTTGTGACATGGTCGCCCAGAATGAGTGGCACCTGTCGCTCCGCAAAGGGGTGATGCAGAGGAAGATTCTCGAAACTGGACCCTGCGCTGTGACCCACCACCGTGTAATCTTCGGCCCCGTAGCGCGCCATAACCTGCGTTACCATGTCACTGGCGATCAGAACAAGTTCTGGTCCAGCACCAAGATCGACCCGCACCAGGGAATAATCCAGGTCGGCGTTCAGGCACACCGCCTGATTGGCCGGTAAAGTCCAGGGCGTGGTGGTCCAGATCACCACCGACAGGGGCAATTCGCCCGTGTCAGCAGCCAGCCCGGTGACGGCGATAAATTTATCCCGCTCCGCGACGGGAAAGCGAACATCGATTGCGAACGAGGTTTTATCCTGGTATTCCACTTCCGCTTCGGCCAGCGCCGAGGCGCCCACCACGCTCCAGTAGACCGGCTTGAATCCCTTTACCAGATGGCCATTGGCAACGATCTTTCCCAGCGCCCGCACGATATTGGCTTCGTTTTGAAAGTTCATGGTGAGGTAGGGATTGTCCCAGTCACCCAGCACACCCAGCCGGATAAAATCCTCCTTCTGATTTTCCACCTGGCGAGTGGCATAGTCGCGACAGGCCTGACGAAACTCCTTGTAGCTGATTTTCTGGCCTGCCTTGCCTTTCTTCTTTTCCACGTTGTGTTCGATGGGCAGTCCGTGACAGTCCCAACCGGGCACATAAGGCGCGTCGAATCCACTCATCTGCCTGGACTTGACCACAATGTCCTTCAGCGTCTTGTTGATCGCGTGCCCCAGGTGTAAATCGCCATTGGCGTAGGGTGGGCCATCGTGAAGAATAAACTTGGGGCGGCCGGCATTTTTGGCGCAGATCTTTCCGTACAGGTTAATTTCCTGCCAGCGCTTGAGCATGTCGGGTTCGCGCTGAGCCAGGCTGGCTTTCATGGGGAATGCCGTACTGGGGAGATTCAAAGTGTCTTTATAATCGCTCATGGGAAAGATCTGTCTGTCATGTGATAAAGGTTATGTACCTGTTGCCTGTCAGGGTCCGGTTCGGCTCGGATTGATCGAGCCTTGCCCGGGTCTAGTTTTCAAACCGATATTGTTCTGTTCTGTTCTGTTCTGTTCTGTTCTGTTTGGCCTGCCCGGCGTCTTTCTGTACTGGTCTGTTTTTCCTGTGCTGCCCGTTTCTTTGGTGCCCGGCTCTGTCCGATTCCATGCCGCACTCGCCCGATCAAACCAGACAACAATTGCACCACCCCGCCCTCCACGGCAGACCGGCGATTATACACCTATCTGTTGGCATAACCCCTTCGGGCGGCGTTATCAGGCGGAGAAAAACTTCCGCACCTGATCCACATCCAGCGCAATCTGCAGCTTGAGTCTTTCAAGGCTGTCGTATTTCTGTTCTTCCCGTATCTTGGCCCGGAAGACCACCTCCAGCGTGCGTCCGTAAAGATTGCCACTGAAGTCGAGCAGGTGCGCTTCCAGCAGGGCTTCGCCCTGATCGGTGACTGTAGGTCGGTAGCCGATATTGACCGCCGCCGGATGCCACTGACCATCGACGTCCACTTCACAGGCGTAAACACCATGCAGCGGAGTGCGCTGCCGATGCAGATTGACATTACAGGTAGGGAATCCCAGATCGGCGGCCAGCTTGCGCCCTTCCACCACCTCCCCACTCATGGCATAGGGCCGGCCAAGGAGGCGTTCCACCAGCCGGAAATCTGCTGCTTCCAGCTGCCGGCGCACATAAGTGCTGGAGACCCGGTGACCATCCACCACGCAGGTGGCAGTCTCGATAACTTCGAAATCATGGCTGGCACCAGTTTTCTGCAACAGCTTGAAATCACCCTTGCGCTGATTTCCATAACGAAAATCATTACCGACGATGAACGCGGCGATGCCCAGACCGTCAACCAGTATGTCCTGTATGTAATCCCGGGCACTCAACTGGCTTAAGGCCTGGTTGAACGCCAGCAGGTAAACAAATTCCACTTCCATGGCTTCAAGCAGGGCCAGTTTTTCTGCCAGGGTAGTCAGACGGGCGGGACATTGCTCCGGAACCGGGGCGAAGAACTCCTCCGGATGCGGTTCAATCAGAATGACCAGCGCCGGCAGCCCAAGCTGGGCAGCCTTGCCCTTCACCTGACCCAGTATGGCCTGGTGACCAAGGTGCACGCCGTCGAATTTGCCGATGGTTGCCACACAACGGGAATAACGCTGCTGAAAACCCTTGTGCTCTTTGATTACTTCCATGCTTTCTATCTATTCGGGTACGGTGTCAGTTGTGGCGTAAAGTCAATCCAGCCGGGGGCCGTCAGGCGCGGTCCTGCTGTTCATCTGCTGCGCCGGCTTCGGGTTGCCGCGAGCTGGAAAAGCGGGCCAGCCCCTTCTTCATTACTATCCGGCCAAGGGCAACCAGGCAGACGATCACTACGATCTGCCCAATGAGGGTATTGACGACCGAGATAGTCTCCGGGCGGGTGGTAATCAGTATCATGTTGACCAGCGTGGCGAGGGCAAAAAGAAACAGTATCAGTGCCAGCCCTAACTGGAGCACTGCCAGGACTCTGTTCATGAGGCTTGATTCCTAAGCGGATTTAGACAGACTGTGAATTTCGAGAAAGCGATTGTACCCTGCTTCGCCCATGAAGCGAATGGCGGTTTTGCTGTCACACTGGCGCAGATCGACAATTATCAACCCGCCCAGTGTGTCGCTGCGGTTCGGATCCACGTTGAAACAGACCAGCCGTCCATTGAGGGCCAGGTAGTGACGTAACAGCACCGGCACGGCCTTACCCGGGTCGCAGCGACCGATCAGCTTACTGAGAGTTTTGATATTGGCGAGTGCACTGAGGGTTTCCCGGGTCCACAGCCGGTGGCGGATCCTCTGCGGCCTGGTGGGGCGAACCAGGGCCTGGAAGTCGTCGGCCTGATAATTGGTCAACAGCGTGTCCGCAATCAGCGCCCGGGCCAGGTCTGTGTAATCGCGGGAAATATCCACCGAGCCGAACAGGGTATGGTATTGCGGATGGCGGTTGAGAAATTCGCCGATTCCACGCCAGAGCAGGTTCAGGGCAACCGGCCGCCGCTGGTAGTCCGGGTGAATGAAAGAACGACCCATCTCGATGGCTGACCCCAACTGGCGGATAAAGGCCTGGTTGTAGCGGTACAGGGAGCGGGTATAAAGACCCTTGACACCCTGCTCAGCCACAATCTGATCCACCAATCCGATCCGGTAGGCACCAGCCACTCTGCAGGCGGCCCGGTCCCAGAGAAACAGATGCAGATAGCTGGGATCGTAGCGATCTGAATCGGCGGCATGACCAGTCCCCTCGCCCACCGTGCGAAAGGTCAGTTCCCGGGCAATCGCCAGCTGCCCCATGAGCGCACCCAATCGGTCGTAAGGTGCGCAATACACATCGAAATCCCGGTGCTCCACCAGCCGGCAATCGCTGAGCGTGCCGATGGACTGTTGCAGCTGTTCCCGCGTCTGATCGGCCGGCAGGTCAGCCAGTGCCTGTTGCTGCCGCTGTCTGTGCCCGCCCGTTTCCTGGCGCCCCAGAGCCTCGGTGTTGATGCGCAGGTATTCCGTGACGGTCCGGGGATTGTCCATGGCCGCCAATTCCTGATAAGGAATGAGACTGCCGAAAGTCAGCGGCAACCGGTAACCCTGTTTGTTCAGCAACTGGCGAGGCAGAAAAGCAGTGCGCAGACGACGGTGGATAAAGCCGGCAGCATAGAAATAAGCGCTGTTACGACCGCCCACATGGACGGGCAGACAGGCACAGCGATGTCGCCTCACCAGCTGACCGACCAGACGATCCCAGGGCCTGTCCACGATGGCCCGGTGTTTCATCTCATAGGTAGCGACCAGGCCGGCAGGAAAGATCAGCAGCGCCCCACCCTGTTTGAGATGGGCATGAACGCGCTTCACCCCGCGTACATTTTTTGCGGCAGCCTGTCGGGACAGCACGTCGACGCCGATAAACATTCCGGCAAATTCAGGAATCCGGCACAACAGTTCATTGGTAAGCACCTTCAGGTCCGGCCGTATTGCGGCGACCAGGCTGGCCAGCGCCACGCCTTCCAGTCCACCGAGAGGATGATTGGCCACAATCAGCAGCGGTCCTTCGCGGGGAATGGCCTGCAGGTTATCGCCGTTATTCAGCTGCATTGACACACCGAGAGTCGACAGCACGTAGGCAAGGAACCCGGGGGCATCCAACCCGGCTGGCCGGGCGCGGTAGGCCCTCGAAATCACATCGAGCCCCACCGCACGATTAACCAGCCTGCTCAGCAGCTTTGAACCCAGGGTAACAGCGAAAGGATCGGTCATGGCGTGGTTTGTGTTCCTGTTGATTGCAATCCGTCAATCGTTCGCCGGGTACTGCTTGACCAGACGGCTTTCGCAGCGCCAGGCATCCCACAATGCCCGCAGTCCGGGTGGCTGGTGCCCGAGGCGGCGATTGGCATGCCCGAGCCTGAACAGGGTGCGATATTGTCCCAGCAGGGTTGTCATGGCCTCGGCCAGGCTGGAATTTCTGTCCCAGATATGAATCGCTTCGGAGCTGGCGCCATTAATTTCGATGATGGCGAAATTTTCCCCGCTCTGCAGGCTTTCCAGATCCCTGAACTTGATATCCAGTCGCCCGTAGTGGAACCCCGGAATGTCATCGAAGATAACATCAAGGGTTTTTGACAGGGCATCGGTAATGTATTGACGACCGTCCCGGAATACCGCGCCACGGCAGTGGCTGGCCGAAAAAACCAGTCGATAGGGCTGCCCCTGCGCCAGCACCGAATCCCAGCTTTCCTCATGCCGCTGCCGATAAAGATGCGCGAGCCTGCCTGCCCGCGGGTCCTGATCCACCAGTTGCGCCAGCGTCGAAGCACCATCACCAACCACGTAAGGCATGTATTTGAGCGTCAACGAGGTAATCTCGCCACTGCCACTGTCAGGATGACGCACATAAAAGACACCGGCCTCCGCCTCCCAGGCAGCCGGTTGCTGAAACTGGATCATGCCCCCGACCGGAAAATCTTCCAGATAATCACAGAGCGCCTGCTCGTGTTGCAACAACTTTACCCCCGCGCCGCGACACCCCATGCTGGGCTTGGCCACTATCGGCAGTTCCAGGCCTCTATCCCTCAGACTCTGCAGCACCCGGGTAATCTGTTCGGAACCCGCCTCAGCACTCACCTGGTAGTCGATCCAGGGCAGAATCCAGCCGCTGGCCCGCTCCCCCGCCCGTCGGAAAACCTCGCTCTTGTGAACCCCAACCATCCCTGACAGGGGGACCGCCGGATTGGCGATCAGCGGCAGCGTCAGGCTGCGATACCTTAAGGACAGCAATGCCCACTGCACAGCAACCGGAAAATAAATAAGCCAGATGGGCCAGAATTCGAAAAACGAAGTGGGTTTGCCCGAGGTGTCCATGGCAGGCATGCCTGCCGGCACGTAGACGTGCTGTGATTGACTGTCTGCCCTGTTCTGATCCGGCACCGTGACACCCTGGGAAGCTTGTTGTTATAAAAAGCCTGCCGGATTCTACAGCAGGAAAACTTAAGGTACCTCAGTTACTCAGAGGTTTTCTGGACCTGATGGAATGGAAACGACTTTGTACCGGTTTCATTCATCCGCATCGCAAAAACTGCCGCACACCGGCCAGTGAAACGTCGAAAATACAACGGTAATAATAAGTCACTGATCTGAAAGCTGGCAATCACCGGAGACCGGTTGCTATCATCCCCGGTCTGTCGTTGATAGCGGGTCTCCTGCGATGCTGGGAAAAGTTGTCCTAACTCTGGTGGTTATCGTAATCGCCATCCTGGTTATTAAACAGCGTAAAGAGGCGGAAGCCAGGCCGGCACAGAAGTCCCGCAAAGCACCGGCGGAGGCGGAGTCCAGCCCGCCCATGGCATCGGACCTGCGCACGGCCGCCTATCTGTTTCTGATTCTGATGTTCGGAGCCGGTGCTATCGGCTATTATTTCAGCTGGCAGGACGACCATACCGTGGTCACAGTCAACCTGTTTCGCGATGGCCAGTCAGAGCCGGCGACTTATCAGGTCTACAAGTTTCAACTGGACAGCCGGTCCTTCACCACCACCAGCGGTGTTCGTATTACCGTTGCCGACAGTGAGCGCATGGAGGTCTCGGGGCTGGAATCACCATGAGCAAAGAGCAAACGGAAGCACCAACAAAGCCGGTTGTCGGTGGCGGTTTCAAAGCCATCGAATACGTCATGTCCTGCGCCAACAAGGTTGGTCCGGGCAGGCTGGCGGCGGCGGTCAAGTCCAGGAACGCCTGCAAGGCCTGCGCATTCGGCACCGGCGGTCAGCGGGGCGGGCTGCATAATGAATACAGCAACCGGGTCGAAATCTGCAACAAGAACATACAGGCACAACTGAGCGATATCCGCGAGCCGATTCCGCCTGAGATATTCACTCACAACAGCATCGCGGAGTTACAGGCGCTTACCGGAAAGCAACTGGAGGACCTCGGCCGCCTTGGACAGCCACTGCACAAAGCGCCCGGGGCCAGCCATTATAGACCGATCAGTTACGAAAAGGCGATCCAGCTGATCGCCGAACGCATGAAGGAAGCCACAGCGCCCAGAAGCTTTTTTTATGCCTCCGGGCGCTCCTCAAACGAGGCCGCCTTCCTGCTGCAACTGCTGGCCAGGGTTTACGGCAGCAATCATGTCAATAACTGCTCCTTCTACTGTCACCAGGCCTCAGGCGTCGGTCTTAAGGCGTCCATAGGCACCGGCACAGCAACTATCCAATACGCCGATCTACATCAGGCAGACCTGATTCTGGTGCTGGGCGCCAATCCGGCATCCAATCATCCCCGCTTTGTCAAGACGCTGATCGAATGCCGCCAGCGGGGAGGCCAGGTGATCGTTGTCAACCCGGTCAGGGAGGCCGGGCTGGTGCGGTTTGCCTCGCCCAGTAATTTTCGATCCATGATCAGTGGCGGCAGCGAGGTGGCATCTCTCTACGTGCAGCCCTCAGTGGGCGGCGATGCGGCCTTTCTGAGCGGCGTGGCCAAGGCGGTGCTGGCCGGCACCGCGCAGGACGACCGTTTCATTGAGAAATACTGCAACGGCTACGATGAATACCGGGATTTTCTGCTCGGCCTGGCCTGGCAGGATCTGGAAGCCCAGGCGGGTGTTTCCAGGCAGACAATGGAACAGGTGGCAACCGTCTACGCCGGGGCTGAAAAGACCGTTTTCGCCTGGGGCATGGGGCTGACCCACCACAAGCATGGCACAGAAAACATCGAGGCCGTCAGCAACCTGGCCCTGCTGCGGGGCATGATCGGCGCACCCGGTAGCGGCCTGTTACCGCTGCGAGGTCACAGCAACGTACAGGGCGTTGGCTCGATGGGATTCACGCCTGCTCTCAAGACCCAGGTCTTCGAGGCGATGCAGCAGCAACTGGGCATCCAGCTTCCCAGTGCACCTGGCCTGGATACCCTGGCCTGCCTGCAGGCAGCCAGCCGGGGTGAAATGGACTTTGCCTTTCTGCTGGGCGGCAATCTCTATGCAGCGACCCCGGACAGCCGGTTTGCGGAGCAGGCTCTGGCGCAGATCCCCTTCAAGGTCATGCTCAGCACCACCCTCAATCAGACACATGTTTTCGGGGTCGAACAGGAGAATATCATCCTGCCGGTCCGCGCCAGGGATGAAGAAAAGCAGCCCACCAGCCAGGAGTCCATGTTTAATTTCGTCAGGCTCAGCGACGGCGGTTTCGACCGGATACCGGCACTCTGGTCGGAGGTGGAGATAATCGGCCGGCTGGCCTGCCAGGTCGTTCCCGAAACGACCCTGGATTTCAGCCAGTTCCTCAAACACCAGACTATCCGCCAGGCCATTGCCCGCCTGGTGCCGGGTTTCGATACCCTGGCAGAAATCGATGACAGCAAACAGGAATTCCATATCCCGGGCCGGCACCTCGAGGAGCCGCTGTTTCCAACACCCGACGGCAGGGCCAGTTTCAGGCTTCCTTTGCAGTGGCCCACCAGACTTCCTAAGCGGGGGCAGGATTCCGACCCCCACCGGTTTACCCTCACTACTGTGCGCAGCGAGGGACAGTTCAATACCATTATCTTCAATGAAAAAGACGTGTATCGCCGACAGACCCACCGGCACGTATTGTTTATGAATCCTCGGGACATGGAGAGGTTGGGAATTGCAGAGGGGGACACCGTGGACATGGGTAACGAGACCGGAGAAATGGCCGCCCTGGTAGCCACCGCCTTTGCTATTCATGAAGGGGATGTAATGACGTATTTCCCGGAAGCCAATGTCCTGATTTCCCAGTCGACCGATGCGCGCAGCTGCACACCAGCCTTTAAGTCAGTCCCGGTCAGGGTCCGCCGATCGGCCCAATCCGAAGAGGCCTGTTAAAAGGCCCTGGAGGCCTCCCGGGCCGAGGGGCCCGGCTAGCTGAAGTTTATTCCCCCCCGCCTGTCCCGCGCCGGCCGGAACGCAAATTCGATCATCTCCTGTAAGCCGCCGTCCACATGAATCAGTACCAGTTCGCCCCGCTGCAGAACCATAATGGATACCGCTTCCACTGTCTGGCGCTGGTGATCAATACCCATCAGCACCCAGGTGCGCTCCTCCTCGTCCCTGGCCTGCACGACGATTTCCCAACTCAGCGAAGGATCCCTGGCGCCGAGGGATTCCGCCACGTCGAACTCGGGAAACTCCACCTCATGGGGGATCTCGTAAACGGCCACCTGCACCTTGTCCACCTCTGAAAAATCGAATTCTGAACCCACAGCCAGCAGATCGAGCGTATTGATTATTCCGGCCCCGATAGAGACGGCAAACTCTTTGCGCAGTTCCATCTGCGGAGCCTGCCG